>QEUW01000158.1 GCA_003577005.1 Chloroflexota bacterium
CCAGGTATGGTTTGGCTTGAGATTCAGTGACTTCTGCTGCCACTTTGGTGCCATGACATGCTCCTCTGAGGCTGTTGCAAGAACATAGCTATACGGTAGATTCTCTCATGGATGTCAAGGGGGAGAACCTTAAAAAAGGGAGCCGAATCAGGCAATGTGAGCGAGCTGTCAAGCGGGCAAGGCGCTGCTCGCCAGATTGAAGCGAGACGGATCAAAGGGGGTATCATGGGTGAAAACAGCCCAGGCCCAAACCAGGATTTTGCGGGAAGCAGCGACGAGGGCCAGTTTCTTGGGTTTGCCGCGGGCGAGCAAGGAGTGATAGAAAGTGCGCAAGGGGTTGTGACCCCGAACGCCGCCCAGGGCGCCGAGAAAGAGCTTGCTGCGAAGGGGGGCATTGCCTTGTCTGGAGATGGTGGTACGCTTGCGCACGGAAGCACCACTTTCATACGGCGCAGGATCAAGACCGAGCAAGGCAGTGAATTGCTTGGCGGTGCCCTGGCCGCTGGTTTTGGCACAGAAGCGGTGCAAGGCCACCAGTAAAGCGGGGGCGATCTTGGCGCCGATGCCCGGGACAGAGAGCAGGAGTTGGCGTTGGTGGCTCAAAGTGGCATGGTGGGCGATAAGCTGCTCAATCTCGTGCTGGATGGTGACTAATTCCTGTTCGAGCGCCTCGATGATGCGTTGAATGCTCGGCTGGATGGTAGGGGAGCGTTTGGGGTTGAGGCCAGCCTGCGCCAGTCGGTTTCGTTCACTGTGGAGCAGTTTCTCCAAGTCGCTTTGCCGGCGGAGGAGACTGTCCAACTCGGCCACCGCATCGTCGGGGGGCTGTTGGGGAGCGGGATGGGTTTCCAGCCCGAAGTGCGCCAAGACCAGGGCATCGGCCCGGTCGGTCTTAACCCGGCGGCCGCGGCCTTGCGCCCAGTGACGCACCGTCAGCGGATTGACCAGGGTGACGAACCACTGGCGCCGATAGGCTTCGGCCACCAGGTGCGCTTCGTACCCACCCGTCGGCTCGATAATCAGATGGATAACGCTGGCCCCACTGCGCTGGGCCTGTTGTTCCATCTCACTGGCAAAGTGGGCACAGCCACTCGGGGTATTGACCGTTTCGCCTTGGTAGCAAACCTGCTCCGCCCAGACCGTGGCACTGGTGAAACTGGCTTTGGCGCTGTCGACGCCGACAATGAATGTGCGCATCTCTTGGCTGCCTTTCGCTTGCGTTGGTCTTTGCTTTGGCGATAGCCAGTCATCGGCTGAGAGGCCCGGCACCACCTAGTATGCGAGTTCGGACTCAAGGTTCTCTGCGTGTCTCAGCTCTGCTGGCCGCTGCCGCTAACCCTTCTACGTACGGTTTTGGCCCAGGGGCACAAAGGCCCGGTTTCGGCGGCAGCTTGCTTACTTACTTATCCCGATTTCCGTCCAGTTGCGGTAAGCGAAGGACCCATCTACGCTCCAAGTTCTTTGCTTTGGGGCACGAACGGTCTCTTCGCTTACCTGCTCTATGATACTAGGGGCACGAGGTCGGGCGGGGCCGGTTTCGCCCTTAGATAGATGTCTGACCCGCCCCACCTCGTGCCCCTACTCTGTTTCGATGCGAAAGATGTCCACCTTTGTCTCCAGACACTTGCGCAGGGAGAGGTCGCTGGCGCCGATTTCGTACCAACTGACGGGTTTTTGGTAGAAGTCGAGGCCGCGGCCGATCTTGATGACCCAGCCGTTGTCGAGGCGGATTTCGCGGTCGTGGAGATTGGGGTTGAAGTCGATGTTGAGCACGATGTCGAGTTCGAGTAGGCTCTGTTGGAGGTCGGCAAGTTTTTCTTGGATGTCGGTGCGTTGTGCGCTGCTGTCATAGCTGGTGATGAGGTGGATCTGTTTGGCCATGGAGCAGGTGACGACGGCTTCGCAGAAGCGGACAAAGTTCTGGATCTGATGGGTCATGCGGATGTAGGGGTCTTCGACGATGATTTTCTGTGCGCCGCGCAGGTAGGGCCCGATGAGCGATTCGTAACTGTAGCCGGTGTCGCCGTAGAAGATGGTGAAATGTTGCTCCTTGAGCGCCGGCTCGGTCGAGGGTTGGATAGGCTCGACTTCGATGACGGTTGACGTTGGTGGCGCAGGGACGATAGCGGGCGTCGTGGTGGGCGGTTGATCCTGGGCAGGTGGGGCGGTGGTGGCCGGTGGAGCAATGGCCAGGGACCGGCGCTGGGGGCGCTGGGTGGCGGCAGCGTCTTTGGATTCGGGGCAATAGACCACCACTTCTCGGCCATCGGCGATGAGGTAGGAGAGGTCAATCTGGGCGAATTCGTCGTCGGGCTTGCGTTTGTTCATCTGCTCTTTGACGCGGCGGCGGCATTCGATGGCGTAGGCGATGTATTCTTCGAACTCAGCGTCGCTGGGTGGGCCATCGGGATGGAGAATCTTGAGAAAGGCGCAGAGGGTTTTTTTGATGCCCTTCTCGTCACGACCTTCGACGGCTTTGCCCAGGCGGACGCGCTTGTTGACCTCTTCGTAGCGGTTGGTGTGGGAGAATTGATGGTGAAAGGCCTCGGCCAGATAGTCGGTGATGAAGCCGTAGTTGTCCGTGAGATAGTCGCTGCTGTTCTTGAGCATCTCCCAGCCAGGCAGATAGCAGGCAAAGCGGTCCATGACGGCCAGGTCGAACTCTTTGGGCAGTGGCATGAAGAGATCGTGTTCGGCGGAGTGGACAACCTGTTCGATGGAGTGGTCGATGTTGCCGACGAAGGCGAGGCTGGCGTCGGCGATGACCTCAACGCCGCGCGAGAAGCGGCCGTTGGCCATAAAGTCTTTCATGATCTGGATAGTATCGGGGTCGTTGATGCGGATGCCGGCCACCTCGTCGAAGGCGACAGTGTCCCAGAAGCCGACCAGGCCGACGCGCTTGCGGGCGTTGTTGTAGAAGAGGGTGGCCTTGGTGGCCTGGCCGCCGCTGACCAGGGTGGCATAGGGTGAGAATTCGCTGAAGAAGTAGGATTTACCGGTGCCGCGCGGACCCAGTTCGATGAAGTTGAAGTTTGGCTCGACGAGGGGGGCCAGGCGCGCTACAAAGTGAAACTTGAGCCGCTGGGAGAGTTTGGACGGTTCCAGGCCCACGGAGCGGAGAACCACATCGAGCCACTCGTCGCGGGTGAAGTGCTGGCGGCCCGCCATGTAGCCGTCGAAATCAAAGCGGCTCAACTGGATGGGGCGCAGTTCTTCGACGTAAAAGGCGTAGTTGTCTTCATCGACCTCGTTGTAGGCCAGCGTGACCTCGGCCCAGATGCCGCCTTCGAGGAGCCGGTCGGTGTCGCGGTAGAATTTTTCGTTGATGGCGATACGCTGAGAGTTGAAGTTTTCCAGAGCTGCCCAGTGCCGGCGCTCCTTCTCGACATAGCGAACGTGGACTTTGTCGATGAAGCGGTGGCGGCCCTTGGTCGCCACCTTGGATTGGGCGGCGTTGGCCTCGTCGGGACGCACGTAGTTGTCCTGGAGCGTGGCGAGGACGGCCTCGATGCCGGCCTGGATCTCGGCGGGGTCATCGCTGGCGCAGTAGCGGGCGAGCAGGAACTCGAGCACAAAGGTGGGGACATTGGTGCCCTTTTTGATCCGGTGGAGGAGGTCCTTGCGGACGACTTTGCCATCGAAGTGTTCGAGCAGCTTTTGGTCTAGCGTATCCATAGTTTGCTTTCATAGAAGGCAAGAGGCAGCGGGACAATCTCTACTAGAGCGCACAAGGTCGCCGCCCACTCGTGTCTCTACACAGTGTAATCGGTTTCCAGGTTCAAACTGGCGTATGTAGTCAATGTCGTGGGGTCGAACGCCTTGATGATGAACTTGCCTTCGTAATCGTCGCTCATCTTGAGCGGCACCTGAACGGTGTCACCAGGCCTGATCGATAAGATGCCGGTGGCAGGATTGACTGATCCGCCAGGCATGGCTTCGCCTACGGGATTGCCTTTTTTATCCTGGGCCTGGAGGAGAATGTCGATGGCATCGTCCAGGGAAAAGAGATCACCGGCGCTAGCTGTCACTTCGATGACGGGGCGGCGCGTGGTGATGCGTTTGGCGCCGCGCTTGTAGGTCAAGGTAACAGCCGGCTTCCTGCTGAGCTTCTCTTCGGTTGGGCGCAGGCTGACGGTGAGCACGGGAACGACGGCCTCTTGTAGCGAGACACCACCGTGAAAATACCACCGATTGGCCTGATAGGCAACCATGGCGCGCGGGAGCGCCACCTGGCTGAACTCCCCGCGGATGCCCAACTGTTCGGCGGGGAAGAGCACATTGGCGTTGTCGGCGGCGCCATCACCCAGGAGCAGCCGGTCGTGGAGATTGAGCCATTTACCAGGCGGGCGGGCGCAGACGTCGCCAGCGGTGGCGGCTGTATTGAGATAAAAACCGTGGTCGGTGACGATGATCGCTTCGTGGAAACCGAGGGTGCGGAGCTTGTGGATAGCGGTGCGGACCTGCTGGAAGGTGCGCACAATGAGGGTGAGTGCGCCTTCTGGATTGGACTCGAAGTCGTTGTCCATCTCATTGCTGCGCAGAACCAGCAGTTCGACCGTGCCGGGCAGCTCCACTTTGGTGCGGACGAAGTCCTTGAGGGCAGCTTCGCTAAAGCGTTGGCCATAGCGCTTGCGGAGCAAGTCCATGCGCTGGGTGAGCGTGGTCAGAGGTTGGTCGCCGAGGACGGGAACCAGCCTGTCGTCTTTTCGGGTCAGTTTGAGGTTGGCGCCGGCGCCGGGCAGCAAGCCGGCCATCCCCACCGGCGTGATGGTTGGGAGTTGGGCAAAGGCCGCCTGTACTGTCACCTGGCCGTCCTCAGCCAACTGCTTTTGTAGTTCAACGCCGAGCTCATAGCGCAGCGCATCGATCAACAGCAAGGCGACACGATAGCCACTCTCTTGGAGCTTGGGGGCCACCAGCTTATCGAAGAGATCGACATTGGCCAGACGCCCGGTTGGCGGCCAGCCCTCCCGCTCCAGGTGGCGGATGAAGTGTCCCTGCACCTTGTCGATGAGGCGGCGGTAGACGGTGCGCGCCTGGCGCAACACGGGCGCCATCTGTTCGTTGTGGACGAGCGCATCGCTGGCAGCCTGCTCGAACTCGCGCTGGAGCCGGTCGGTCTCGCGCAGGCTGCCGGTGTAGAAGGCGATGAGGGCCTCCTGGCTGCGGCTGTGTTCGGGCAATTGCCGTTCGGCGTCGGCACAGGCCTCGACCAGGTTTACGGCAGCATTGAGCAGGAGCCACTGCGCCTGGCTCTCGCTCCGGTTGAGCCAAACGGAATGGCGACGTTGCGCTATCTGGCGCCGGAGCTTGTCGATGTTGTCGCGCCGAAGGGCGTCCATGGCCTGCGTGAAAAAGGAGCGTTCTTCGAAGAGGAAAGTATCCCGTGTGCCCAGGTCACTGATGGCCGCACACGCTTCGGGCAAGCGTAATTTTTGCTCGATGGCTTCGGCGTGTTCGATATAGAGCACTTGGGTGCGGCGGTCGTTGCGGAGCCGGTCGCAGAGATCCTCCACCAACGCCCTGGCTTCGGGTGGGGCATGGGGCACATCGCTCAGGGCAGGCGGCAGGTCGCCGGGCAGATCGAAGACGAACTCGCTAAAGAGGAGATAGCGCCACAACTCTTCGGCGATCGGCCCCCAGGTTTTGGCGCGGGTCACGAGTCTGAGCCCTAGCGTGCTTTGGAGCAGCACTTTGGCCTCGGCCCCCCACGCCTCCTGACCTTTGAGCGCATCCTTCTGGTCGTCGGTCGGAGCTAGCAACGCAAAGAGGATTTCGCGGGCAGATTCGACATCCAGCAAGGCCTGGAGCTGAGGCCAGCTGGCTCCGCCGCCAACCCGGTCGATGACGGCAAAATCGGGGTTGGGGTTGTCGGCAAAGAGGCGGCGGATTTCGGTGGCGTGGTCGGGTTTGGCCTTGAGACAGAGGCTCTGATATTCATCGCCATCGCCTTCGGGAAAGAGGCGACCGCAGGCGGCGTAGATGGAGAAGGGGTCGCGCTGGCGGGCGGTATCATCCTGCGGCGCAGGGGCGGGCACGTAGATGAGCAGCCCCTCCAACGTAGGCTTGGGCCGGCCCAGTTCCTGAAGTGCGGCGAGGGCAGCCTCTCGGCTTGCGAGGCTGCCCTCGCTGGCGTCGACCACCTGGCGATTCTCTGTGGCCAGCGCTAGGCAGAGGTCATGGTAGCGGCGGTCGGGGTCGTAGACGATGAGGACGCCGGTCTGCTGGAGGCGGGGGAGGAGGATTTGGGTTTGGATGAATTCTTTTATCGACATGGATTCAACCTTGCCAGTCAACTGTTACAGGATCGGTGTGAGCTAGCGCGGATCGCGCAGAGATGGCGGCAACAAATAGTAAAATTGCCCTACATTGCGCTGCATACCGAAAGAAGCTGATGCGCCTCCGTGTGGAGATCTGCCAACGGTTACCTGATTGCCTTGAACCATTAAAACCTTCCAAGTTCGTCCGGCTAACAAGAATGTTTGGTCAAATGACCCGCGGATGCGACCCACTGGCTTACCAGAGTCGGCATCGATGACTTGGTAGTCGTTCTGGTCAGGAATATTTGAATGGATCTTGCCTTCTTCGCCCAAGTCGAGTAGATCTGATGATGGGTAGAGCTGATCACCTAGTTCCAGGCAGTAGCCTTTATCACCGAGGTGGTTGATGATCGCCCTGACCTCCTCCTGTGTTCCAAGCGGCTTCATGAAATCAGCCAGCGTCTGGCGAGGGATGCCCGTTCGAGCTTGATAAAGAATGGATAGGCTCTGCTGTACGATCACGGAGCGATCAGGTTTATAGTCATTCGAGTGATAGGCCCCGCTGGCAGCGGCGGCGAACATCAATTGCAGCACAGTTTGTTCTTCGTCTGTGCGACAGACGGCCACGGCCTCAATGGTCTGCGACCGGCGACTCCCGCGCCCGACCCGTTGTTGGAGCGATTCAAGACTCCAAGGCGGCTCGGCCAGCACGACCAAATCGATGTCGCCGATGTCGATACCGATTTCTAAAGTTGAGGTAGAGACACACACAGCCACCGCATTTTGTTTCATCACTTCTTCGGCCTCTGCGCGTGCGTGACGATCAAGGCTGCCGTGGTGGGTGACCACCGGATAGGGCTTCCAGAGCTCCTTGACTTGAGCCGCAACCTCTTCGACACTCTGACGGGTGTTACAGAAGTAGAGCAGCTTGCGCCACCGTCTGCGCAGCGCGAGATCCAAAACTTCCTGATGGGTGTTAGCAAAATGGGCATTGATTGGGCGTGGGTTACTGACCTGAATCAATTGAAAATCTTCCGTGTACCGACGAGCCAACTGCTCTGGATTGGGCAAGGTGGCTGATAACAGATGGACGTTGAGGACCGGCGCTGTACTGGTTTGACGCAGCCGGGCCACGAGCACACGCAGTTGGTCCCCGCGATAGGTGCTATCGAGGAGATGGATTTCGTCGATGATGATCGTACGCAGCGTCGTGAACAGGTGAGGTCGTCGGCATAACAGGGAGTCGAGGGATTCAGGCGTTGTAATTAGCCAGTGGATCTCACGGTCGGGCAGGGTGGGACGGTCGCCATGTTTGAGTAACGCCGACAAATAGTTCTCGCCGAGGGAATCTTCTAACCGTTCAAACAGGTCGTTGGCCAGCGCTCGGGTGGGGACAACGTATACGACGGCCAGGCCGGGCCACCCTTCAGCGGTGTGTCGTTCTGCCACGGGAGCGACTACGGCTTCGGTCTTGCCCGATGCAGTTGGCGCCGAGACAACCACACTGTGGCCTTGCAGAACGGCGGGAATGGTACGAATCTGCACTTCGGTCAGGTTGCCAAAACGACCAAAGAATGGACGCCAGGTGTGGGCAAGTCGGCGACGCAGCCTGGATATCGAGAGGTCAGAGGTCATGTCACCAGATATCCTCAACAGAGTAGAGACCTGAGCGGCTGATGTCCAAGGCTTCGACAATGGCCTTGACCATGGCCCGTGTATTGGAAACGGTGTGCTTCGGGATCCGCTGAATAAGTTTTCCCAGTAGATCAGGATCGGGTTTGGCCTGCTTTGTGTATGCCTTTTGATATAACTTTGGTATTTGACTCTGCATGGCCGTCAGGTGACGTGTGTCTAGAGGCTCTAGCTCCATGTAGAGCATTGATTCCAGTTCACGAGAGAGCCAAAGAGCGTCAGTGGAGGTAAAGGCAAACAGCAGTTTGAGACCTGAGGGTCGCTTATAGAGAAATGGGATCTTGCCGGCATGTCTGGAATGGATAAAATCCGTGTCCCACGCAGGCTTTAGCAGTTCGGGGTCATCATGCGCAGTCGTAATGAGGGCATCCAAAAAGTTGACGCTGCGCTCCATCTTAAGCTGACCCTGACTCGCATAGAGCGCTTCGGATTCGTCGAAGAGAATTAGCAGCCCTTTTAGGCCCAATGCTCGTGAGCGACAGAGCCAACCCAGTCCACTGAGCAGGTAACAGTAGATGTTGGCCGCAGTCATGTAGTCGTAGAGTGCGGGAATGTCTCGGCTCCCTCCATCTGGTGCTGGACGAATTGTGCCTTCAGCGCCACTGATCCAGTCCCAAAATTGGGCCTCATTCATGCCTCTCCGTTGCTGGAAATAGATGTGGTCGCGGAGCAAGCCATCATGCAGCCCGCGTTGGACCAACTGGCGAAAGCCTTGCAGGCGCCCCCCATCGCGCCATTGCAGATTGCGGACGATCTGGCTGTACACTCGTTTGGGCTTGGAAAATGGCGTCTCTTGGGGGTCCATCTCTACCAATGAGACGGCATAGCCGGCACTAAGGGCAAAGACGCGCAGGTAGTTGAGCAGGTGTGTTTTGCCGGTGCCGTAGGAGCCGATGAGCAACTGAGTCGCAATATCGGGTGAAGCGAGCCAGTTTTTGAGCACATCTAGTTCGTTATCACGGCCAACGGTAAAGAGATCCAGACCCTCATCGGGGACGATACCCAGGCGCAGGGCTTCTATCACTTTGCGCTCGATGAAATTTGGCGGGCGAGTGGTGGTCGCGGCCGGCCTGCTAGCGGCATGACCGCGAGGCTGATCAAGTTCCAACTGGTCGACACGAATCCAGCGACAGACGCCGTTGTCAAAACGGACTTGATATTCGAGGCCGCCTTTGCGAGGCACTTGAGCCACACCGCGCCCATGCTCTGAGTGATAGACGATTTGTCCTTTCATGTTTGCCCCTATCTGAGTTCTTCAGGCGTTGGCACGCGGCCTTGGCGGTGGATGACGCTCAAACCTTGGACGAGCTTCTGGACAAAGAGGCGCTTGTAGCCGGCATCGGCAAAGCGCTGCTTGATGGCCGAATCTGCCAGGCTGTTAATAAATGGCTCGGTCTGGTCCGGCTGTAACGCTTGACCATAGGCGGTGTTGTAGATGGGTACAATTTTCGCGCCGACTTCACAGAGGAAAGAAAATGAATTGCCGATCGCTTCATCCAGTTCAATGCGAACACCCATGGGGCTGGCCATATCGAATATCGTGGAGAGACGCTGGCGCAGCGCTTCGTAGACGCCGGTGCGCCCGTCCAAGAAGTTTTGATCGGGCACCGCATAGAAGACCATGATGCCTTGAAAGGAGGAGTGACCGCATTCATCGATGAACTCGCGCAAGTTGCTCAGCAGTTGTTCCCGTTGGCCTTTGCTCAGGCTGGGTACGCGTTCCGCTTCATCGAGTAGGACGATCAAGCCGCTGTAGCCAAGCTGTCTGGTGACCTGACCCAATGAGCGAATGAGGCTAAAGGCGGTCGTCCTGTCCACCTTCTGCGTAATTTGAAGTTGTTTGAGATGGGGCGTGACGGGCGACTCGCCCTTGAGCCACTGGCAGATCTCACCATAGCGCCGGTCTTCGCCGCGCATGATCGAGCGCAGCGCCTGCACAATGGCATTACGGAAACTAATGCTGTGGATGCTTGCCGCAGCGATGGCGTCAATATCCTCTAGCAGCGCTTCTTCAATTGCAGAACTGCTCTTGCCCTGGTCACGGTACGTGGCCCAGCGTTGGGTATACCAGTGACGCAGAAAATTCTCAACACCTTTTGTATCTTCTAGGGTAATATTCGGGTCAGAAATGGGTGGGAGTAACCCACCAATGATGGCTTTGTAGACTAGATCGAGTTTATCAAACGGGCATTCACCGCCGCTTTTGAGGCTGACATAGGAAACAGCGAAGTTACGATGCCCGGCAAGGTTGCGGATACAGTAGAGAAAGTGGGTTTTGCCGCCGCCATAGGCGCCGACGACCAGTTTGAAGGCAGAACCTCCTGCCGCGATGAAGGAAGAGAGGTATTCGTCATCCACCGCGTGAAGATATAGGTCCAGGCCGGCTGTAAAGTATTGCACGCCATATTCGGGTGGCTGGCCAGAACTGCCAAGTTGTTCGATAATGCGTCTGGCTGACAGTGTGTCCAGTGTGGTCATGGATTTTCCTCCTTTAGTTCGATGGTGGCAAAGTAGTCACCGCCCTCGACCTCCTCGCGGGCGGGCACCCACAGAAAGTCGGTGCGCTTGCGGGTTTGCTGGCGGGTGGCGATGCCAAGTCGCAGGGCTGGCCCGATGGCGCGTAAGCGATAGAGATCGAAGCTAAAATCCGCCCGGGTGTAGGGTCGATAGTGTTCCTTGCGCGGGTCGTTGCGAAACGAGTTGGTCTGCACCGACAGCGCCATAAAGGGCAAGAGCGCCAGGAGTGGCACTATGCCATCAGACTGTTCGAGGCGAACGTGGCGATAGGCAAGGCGCAACCTGGCCAGCAAGTCGGGTGGCCCCAACTGACTGCCCAACTTCTCCCTCAGCTTCCGTACTGTATCCACAACTTTGGGCGCATCCAAGGCTGTATCGCCGAGCGCTTCCTGTTCAGGACCGTACCAGATGCGGCAGCGCCCTTTGTCAAAGTTGAGGTCAAAGGTAAACAGACCGGCATGAAGTTTGGGATACTGGCCCTTTAACTGGAATCCGAGCGGCTGCAATCCCTCGGCCAGTGTATTGCCGAAGTGCTGGCGTAGGTTCTCCACATGCATTGCTAAGTCGGCTCGATAGCTCTGTAGCCACGAGCGCAATTCGGTTTCAGCACTGGTGTCGGAGCCACTGAGTTTTCGTTCCAACTGGCTAACTTTTTCTAGGAGCTTGAAAAGATTTTCTGGCCGTTTTGCATCCAGCTTTTGAATGTTCAGCAGCAGATTTTGGATAGGGTCATTGTCTGGGACAGTGGTGTTGCGCGCTGCGATGAGTTCCTGTAGGTCCACGGTTTACCTCGGAAAATGGTGATCGACTGGGAATGGCCACTGTACACGCTCATTCATCGTCAAACATTTCTTCTTGTTCGGCGGCCAGCGCTTTGGCGCGGCCTCTGGCTTTCTTCTTGGCCGCCGCCGGCGGCTCGACGTAGAGATGTTCGAGGTTGTGGGCGATGGCGAGGGATTTGTCGGTTTGGCATTTGGCGGCGACGCGGTCGGGCCAGATGGTGTGGGCGAGGTGGGCCCAGTCGTAGTCGCCGGCTGCGAGTTTGTCCCAGGTCTCTTTGAGGCGTTTTTGCCAGCCCCGGTGTTGGAAGAGCCGCCAGAGCGGGGCGGCGGTGATCTGGACGCCGTCGTTGAGATTGGGCTGCCAGAAGGCGGCGATGCGCAGCAGTTCGGCGCGGAAGTCCTGGAGCTCCAGCGCCAGGTCGCCCAGTTGTTCGAGCTCCTTTTCTTCGGTGCGGGTGCGGTTGCTCTTCTGGCGTAGCACGCTGGCTGCCTCGCTCACCGTCTTGAGTTTGGGGTCGACAAAGTCGTTGACACAGGTGTAGAGCGTCTGGCCGGTGAGGCGGTGGTAGTAGAGCCAGAGCGTGTAGGAGCCGGAAGTGGTGGAGAGCGGCCAGTAGACGGGAGCCTGGCGGCGGCTCTTGGAGTAGCGTTTGAGATGGTCGGCAAAGAAGGCGGCGGGTTTGCGGAAATAGTCGCGCAGCGTGCGCACGCCGAGGATTTCGCACGCCTCCCCCTCGATGGCGTCGTGGTTGGCGGGCCAGATGACCTGCAATGCCTCGCGCACACGGCGGACGATGTCTTCGGGGTGGTCTTCGTCGTCGACCAGGATGCCGGGCCAGGAGATGCGCAGTGGGTAGTCCGCCGGCACATCGGCGGGGGTGGCGGGCAGACCCTGGGCGTTCTGCAACATGCCGGGTGGGCAGACGGGCAAGGGGGCGAAGGGGTCAGGTAGTTCGGGGAGTAGGCGCTTGTAAAGAGCGAGACAAACGTCCCAACGACCAAAGCAAGCTCCAATCAAGTAGCTGGCAGTTGCTGCGGTGATTCCTTGTGAGGTTATGGAAAACTTCGTGTCGCTCTCAGCCTCCTCATCCTCATTTTCCTCAATGCCTTCACCACTTGCATCTTCGGAAAATGCGAGACGGGTTAGCAAATCTTCTGAGTCAAAACCATAAATTGCATCAACTGTAGAATTGATCCCCGCAATACAATCAAGTAGGATCGCTTGATCTTCTATGGACTTGGCTCGTGCATTTTCGGTTACTTCAGATAAGGATGCCCCCCTACCTGGTGTAAAGCAGCATGTGAAAAGAGCGCTCGTCTCAACAAATCTTTCCTGGGCTCGAAAGATCTCGATTGCCATTCGAGTTAGCTGCTCAATCTTCTCAATATTTGATCTCTCGGTGTCTTGCCAGGGTAGTTTTTCAAGTATGCCGGTATCGTACTGCTTTGCGTTTGCTTGAAGATGTACGAGGGTGTTGATAAAGCGTGAGTTTAGCAAACCGATGACGAGTTCCGGTGTGTAGCCATCTAAAGGAAACACAGCCGGTCCTTTCTCACCTATTATGAAATTTTTCGGTAGGACCCTAACCCCAAAATCCTTACTTGATCTTCGAGAGTAGGTAGCGCCTAACCGTCGATAATATGCAGAAGCCTGCCGGGCTTGAGCAGTTTGGCCGTTAACGCGACGATTTTCCTCAGCGACCTGAGCGCCATGACCTTGCCATCTAACAAGAATCGGTAAGTCGGAATAGAACATAGCGTATGGCCCTCCCTTTGAAAGAGGCTCCCATTCGAGGTTGGGTCCTATATTCAGCGGTGCAATCTCGAACCTCAAACGCAAGAACCGAAAATCGTTAAATGTTTTCATTCCTTGCTTTGCTATCAATACATTGTCTCCAAGATTATTCCTCGCCGTAAGCAGGTGTAGGATTTTCCTCGGAAGGGAGTAGAGAATGCGTGCCTGGTTTATCTCTTTCAGTAGCTCTCGGTCAGCAATATAGGTTCCGCGTTCTTCGGAACGGCTGAGAACCTTAACTAAGCCATCAGATTGAGTGGGAGTCGACT
This sequence comes from Chloroflexota bacterium, assembly GCA_003577005.1. The sequence continues at coordinate 13,316 of QEUW01000158.1, forward strand.
TTCGATCAAATGCTAGAAATTCTTTTGATAGGCTTTTGTCTTCAATGTTGAGCACGTAGGCAGCACTTTGCACAGTTGCGTCATCCATTACTGCCCAGCCAAGATCTAAAAGAACTTCGAGCTTTGTCAAAATGCCATTTCTGCGCAATCGCTCCAATTTCTTGGAAACGAGAAACGAACGAGAGGATATAGCACCACTCCGGACAGTAGACAATTGGATGCTTCGTGCGACAAAGGCAGCATAAATATCTACATACCCATCTGGGAACCTTTCTTTCAACCAATTGAAATTGCTCTTAAGTCCTAACCCGAACGGCGGATTCATAAGAACAACCTCATATCTCCTGCGACAGAGATCAATAAACGCAAAACCCTGCGCGGCATCCCCAGCAAAGAGACGGCGTTGATAACTGTCGCCATTTTCCGCCTGCTCGGCATATTCCTTTAACGCTTTGAGCACCAGCGCCTCAGCCCGATCCCAGAATGCTTCATCCGTGATGCCGGAGAGGTCCAGTTCCAGCCCCATCTGCCTGGGCGTATCGTCGGGAAAGAGGCGGCCCTGTTCCGGCTTGCCACCCGCCAGCCACTGCCGTTTGGCCTCGGCCACCGCACCGGCCAGTTCCTCCTCGATCTTGAGCAGCGAGCCGGCCTCGCCGGCCAGTTTCATCTTCTCGAAGATGACCTTGACCAGTTGCCCCAACACCGGCGGCTGCAGCGTGGCGGCAAACTCTGCGAGCATCTCTGTCTCGCCCGGCATGGGTTCGGCGCAGACGATGTGGGAGCGCCGGATGGGGGGCCGGTCCTGGGCTTTGACGCCTTGGGCCTGCCAGCTTCGTTGCGCCCGCAGCCAGAGCGAGAGGGCAGCGATCTGCACGGCGCGCGGGTCGATGTCGATGCCGTGGATGTTGTGCTCGAGGATGAGGCGGGGGAGGTCGAGGAGCAGCTCCTCTTTGGTGGGGTAATCAGTGATCAGTAAGCGGTGATCAGTATCCAGTTTGGTTGCCCTGGTCGGTTGATTCCTGCTGTCTGATGACTGTTCACTGGTTACTGACCACTGGCCACTGACCTGCATCTCCCAGGCTTCTTCGTAGATGCGCTCGAAGAGGTCGAAGGCGTAGAGGCCAAAATGCATGGAGCCGCAAGCGGGGTCGAGCATCTTGATCTCCCGCGGGTCCTTGAGCGGGCGGTGAGGGATGTAGACGGGCTGTTTGAGCAGATCTTCCTGCGAGAGATCCTCGGCGGGTTGGGTCGGCGCGGGGGCGGTTTCGCCTTCGCCCAGAAATATTTCGTTGGGCCGGCGTACCAGATAGCGGCAGCTCTCTTTGAGGCCGGTCTCGCCTTTGGTCATCTCGTACCAGATGCGGCCCAGGGTGTTGTCGGTGAGAAACTCGACGACATAGCGCGGGGTGAAGAACTGGTTGCGCACGGCCAGCTCGCGGCTGTTGCGCGGGGCCTGCGAGCCTCCTTTTTTTGGATCGCGCATCGCCTGGCGTTCTTCGCGGCTGTTGAAGTACTGGTAGATCCAGCCGATGGTCTCGTCCTCGGCCCAGAGCGAGTCGAGGTCTGGGTGGTTGAGCAGGTCGAGCAACTGGAGCAGCGTGGTCGTGCCGGGGAAGAGCCGGCCCTGCGGGCTGAAGCGGTCGAAGAGCACGGCCAGGTCCACGGCGAATTCGTCGCAGAGGCTGAAGAGATAGCAGCGGTAGGCGTCGCCGGTCTCGCCCAGGGCGGGGCCGGCCAGGCGGGCGTAGAGTTGGAAGCCTTTGGACTGGTAGCCGCGGGCGACGGATTCGATGAGCAGCCCACGGGCTTCGGCCATGCGCAGGGCGCAGAGGCGGTTGAGCACGGTAAAGGCCTGTTCGCGCACGATGCGGTCGAGGGCTTCCTGCTGGGCCTTGACGCCGCGTGCGCTGCTGCCGGCCAGGTAGTGGTCGAGCGTGGCGCGCAGGATGCGGGCGCTCTCGCGGCGGGTGTCGTCGAGGTGGGTGAGCCGCTCCAGCGGCGTCACCGCGCCGGAGGTGGGGTCGAGCCCGTACTCGTGCTGAAGCTGGCGGGTGAATTCCGCCGTGAGCAGGGTGCGGGCGTCGGCGACAAAGCGGGCCAGGCGGTTGCGGGTCGGTTGGTCGAAGGGCATTGGGCATTCTCCAGGTAGGGGCATGAGGTGGTGGGTTGGGCGGCTCGCCGCCCAACCCACCACCTCATGCCCCTACTCGAGTTCGAGTGTGATTTCGATTTGGGCGTATGGTTGCAGGTC
>QEUW01000756.1 GCA_003577005.1 Chloroflexota bacterium
CGTCACCGACAGCATCGAGGAGATCCACTATTGGCGTGGGCGCGGCCTGGCCGCGCTGGGCGATCTGCCCGCCGCTGCTGCCGCCTACCGCCGCGCCCTCGATCTCAACCCTGCCTACACCCCCGCCGCCGACGCGCTGGCGACGGTTGGTGGCTAAGATGATCTCAAAAACGATTGTGAATGCAGGGCGTCTCTAGCGGGGTCTGACGCGACGGCATGAGTGGAATGGGCTGAAATTACTGGCGGGTACGCGATGGGGATAGGCCAGCTCTATGCATTGAGCTGGCCCATCCCTTGTAGTACATGCCGTAACAGATCACAGGCAATGGATCAGGGCATTCCAAGATTCGTGTGCGTGTCTCGTACCTTGCGCCACATCAATATCCCCATAGTCAATACCCAGAGGGTGCTCAGCATCGAGAAGACCACAAAGAAAATTTCAGTAGCACGGTATGCAGGACCGTTCAATACCTGCAGCACCCCAACAGCAAAGGCGCCAGCACCCGAAAGCACAGCGAGCCACCCGACCAGCTTCGGGTATACACCACTCAAGACTGTGCCTATCCCGTAGAGAAAGATCCCAACGCCAAGGAAGATCACGACCGACAGGCTATAGACAGCATACTGAGCGTCATACAGTGCGCTGGCAAGGCGCAGGGCAGTTGCTCGCTCGGCGGCAGGGGCATCCATCCATGCGCGCGCAAGATAGATATTCGAAAAGCCGTCCATCGCAGTGCTTACAAAGATGAGAGAGCCGCCGAGCAGCGCAGCCAACCATGCATACTTAACCACAGTTGCAGCAGGCTCGCGATCGATGGTGAACGTGAGGGCCAGCAACGCACCAAGCACAAGGGCCAGTGCAAAGAGGAGCAGCAGGTGAAGGCTTGGCCAATATGGATTCTGTGCGATCTCTTTGAGTAGGACCTCAAGATGAAAGTCACTTGGGTGGGGATGCAGGCCATTCGCAACAAACGTGAGCAAAGCCCCAACTACTCCTGACCATGCTCCGGCGATGAGGAACCGGCTACGGTCTGTACCTGCGCGTGGACGAGGTATTTCAGTCGAATTGCTGAGATTTACATCTGCACGAGCCATGTTTGCAGCGCTCTCCATCGTGTACCTCCTAACGTGAACTGCTCTTGTGAGCCAACCACTCCGTCACACCGATTGCGAAAAAGAACGTAGCAGTGCCTTTGCCGCAGCAGCATACTTGTCGACGTCGACCTCGTCGTCCAAGCTTTTCTGCAGCTCCAAACCGTAGTAGAGAGAAGCCACCACTCTGCTAACCGAATAGGAGTCGAGGGAGCGGTCGATCTGCCCCGACTCCTGTGCCATGCGGATGAGTTGGGAGACAGAGTCCAAGTAACTGCTCAAGACGCTGCGGATCGTCTCTAGAAGCGGAGGATTGACGAGCGCTTCGCCCCATGCTTGTACGTTCACACGTCCCGCGCCCAGTGCTGCCGCCTCCTTAAGCCCTTTAAAGAGGAAGCCGAGCAGTTCCTCTAGAGCCTTGAGGGGATCAGCGCCCGCTTTGGCGGCATGAAACACATCGAGGCTGCGTTGATGGTCGAAAACGAAACTGGCTTGGATAATCTCATCCTTGCTGTCGAAATAGCTGTAGATGGCGCCAGGGCTGAGACTTGCCTCTGTGTAGATGTCGCGCATCGTAGTCTGGTGGAAGCCTTTACGCGCGAAACATTGGTAGGCGGCATCAATAATCTGTTGGCGCCGCATCTGCCTGTGTTGATCAGTAATTTTTGGCACGCTATTCTATCACTCGCTTGGGCCAGAACAAAAGAAAACGAACGCTCGTTTTTTATTCTAGCACGGTTTTTGTGGGATGTCAATCCTTTTGCTGCAGCCGTTGGGCCGATCGTTCCCCTCATTCCCCTCTCTTCTGGCCTTTGCGTCCTTTGCGGTGCAATCTTCCCTCAGTGGACTTTTTGGCCCCGATCCGCTAAAGTGAGAGGAACACCACGAACGCCCATCGCCTGGAAAGGGTTCCTCATGTCTGCCGTCCTCACCCAGAGCCGCACCAGCCTCGGCCCTTCCGATATGCGCCCCGTGATCCAAGAAAGCGCCGACCTGGCCCACGACCTGCAGCAGGCCGTGCAG
>QEUW01000159.1 GCA_003577005.1 Chloroflexota bacterium
CTTCCGCGAGGCGCTTCACATCGTCGGCGACCAGGCATCGCTCCATGTGGTGGAACCGTGGAAGCCGGGGTTGCAGGGCAAGGAGAGCCACTGCCTGTTAGTTGACCGCAGCGGCGCAAGCGAAACAATCGTCACGCCGTCCATCGACCCTTATCTGTGCGAGGTGCAGGCGATGGAGGCGTGCGTGCTCGATGGGGCTGCGCCGGTCGTGCCACTTGCGCAGAGCCGCTGTTTTTTGCACAGCGCCCTTGCCCTCTACGAGTCGGCGCGCGCGGGGCGAGTGGTGCGGCTGTAGGGCAAGACGCCGTCTTGCCCACACCCACTAAGCAACAGGGCAAGATAGCATCTTGCCCTACATTTGGCGCCCTGATTATTCAGATTCGCACACATCTGTGTTATGATAGACATATGAATTGGCAGCCAAAGCGTCCGGCGATCCGTGCGCTGGTCCGGGCTTTTCAGCAACAGACATCGCCGCTCTATGTCGTTGGCGGTGTCGTGCGCGATTATCTGTTAGACCAGCGCGCCGAGACGACCGACATCGACCTGGTGGTCGAACACTCCTCTATCCGCTCGACGCCGAGCGAGATGTGGCCCGGCTGGTTTTTACCGCATCCGGCGAGCGCCCACTGGTTTGTGATGTTGCCAGCGTGCGTGGTGGTTCGCTGGAGGCCGACCTGCTGTTGCGTGATTTTACGGTCAATGCCCTGGCGATTGTGCTCGAACCCGGCGGCCAGCGTCTGGTCGATGTCTGCGGTGGTCTACGTGACCTGGAGCGCCGTCTATTGCGGCGTGTAACGGCAGCCAGCTTTGCCGATGACCCGGCGCGCCTGCTGCGCGCTGTGCGTTTTGTCCACCAGTTGCGTTTTACTCTGGAAGAAGAGACCCTCATCCAGGTCAAGCGCATGAGCACTACAGTCAAACTTGCCAGCGCCGAACGGGTGCGGGATGAACTCTGGAAGATCCTTGCCACAGCGACGCCGGCTGCTGCGCTGGATGATCTGAATTCCTTGGGGCTGATGCCACATGTTCTGCCTGAAGTGCGTTTGCTCGTCGGTGTGAAACAGTCACCTCCGCACGACCTGGATGTGTACGGGCACACGCTCCGCGTTGTGGGCTACGCAGCCCAATTACGCGATTGGCTGCGTGAACCCGCAGGCGGCGTGCCTGATACAGGGGCCGGCTGGCAGGAACGACTGGCGCCCTGGCGGTCGCGGCTGCGCCAGCACTTTGCCCAGCCGCTAGCCGGTGGCCGTACGCGCGCCGAATGGTTGGTCTGGCACGCGCTGCTCCACGATATTGGCAAACCAAACGCTCGCACCGTTGAACGGCAAACAGAGGGAAATGTCCGGGTCCGCTTTATCGGGCACGAGCAGGTCAGCGCTGAACTGCTGGCCCACCGGCTCCACCAGTTGCGCTTTGGGCGGCAAGAGATCGATCTGGCCGTGGCGGTGGCCGCCGGCCACATGCGCCCGCACCAGTTGCACGCTGCTTTTACGGGCGAGCCGATCAGCCGCCGCGCGGCTTATCGCTATTTTCGCGATGTGGGTGGGCGCCAGTTCAGCCAGCTGGCCGGGGTGGATACCCTCTTGGTTGCCCTTGCGGATCAACTGGGCATTTACCCAGACCGGCCACCCGCGTGGGAGGCGTATCTGACCCACGTGGAGCAGTTGTTAGCCTATGCCTTTTCCAGCGATGGGCTAGAGACAACGCAACAGCGCCCCATTCTCGATGGTGACACCCTGATGCAGCGTTTGCATCTGGCGCCCGGGCGCCAGGTGGGCGAGATCCTCGAGCATGTGCTCGAAGCACAGGCCGCCGGTGAGGTGAGTAATTTGGATGATGCCCTGGCTGTGGCCCGCCGCTGGCTCGATGAACGGCAACCGGTGGTGGAACCTGCGTCGCAGTGGTAGATAGACGATTGACATCAACCCGCCCTGCCCGCCGGTCTGCGCACCCGGCGCGGCGGTCCCAACACAAGCTTGTCAATGAACCGATCCGTCTGCCCCTATCTGGGCACGCTGGATAAAGATGAGCAGCCAGGCCCGGCTATCGAATATCCTAGCCTGGAGAATCAATGTTTCGCCGCCCCTGCGGAGGCGTTGCTCTTGCTCGGTGACCAGGCGAGCTATTGCCTCTCGGGCGGACACCGCCATTGCCCACGCTATCAGGCTGTACAGCGCGACGCAGCAGCGGCTTCCCCAGCTGAGGATCTGGCGTACGAGCCGCCGGATATCGAGGTGGCGCACGGGGGGCTGGCTACAGCTGATCCGGGTCTTTTTGGCAACCTTGTCGACGTGTTCGAGGGGCAGGCAACTCACGGCGGTCGAAGGTGGGCTTGGATTGGCGCCGCCGCCTTATTTTTGCTGGTCTTTTTGTGTGGTGGCAGTTTCGCAGCCTATACAGGCTGGCAGTTGATCAACGCCCGCTATCTGGCCGCCGCTCCCGGTGAGATCAATACCTTGAACAGCAGCCCGGCCAACAGCGAACCCACGCCGCAACAGCCGCTCTTTTTGGTCGTCACGGCGACGGCCCAGGCGCCTGCCGCCCCACCGGTGGTTGCCGAACCCGCCGTGCAGACGCCCATCGCTACGCAGCCATCGTTTCCGCCGGCAGTGACGCCAACGCCGGTTGTCATCGACCCCGATGCGCGGCCGCAGGTACCAGCCAACAGTGGCGAGCCGCTTACCGATACTGCGGCCAACCTGGCTGAAGCGCCGCCGGCCAGCAGCGAGAATGAGCTTCCTGACCTTGCGCAGAATGTCGTGCTGCCGACACCGGAGCTCAACCTGCAACTGGAGATCCCCACGCGGCGGCCAACACCCATCTTTGACGTACCAACCAGCACGCCGGAGCCGAACCTGCCCACGCCGACGCCTACGACCGTCCCGATCTTGGGTACACCGATGGTGCGTTTTGCGCCGCTCCAGCACGAGTTGCAAGAGGGACAGTGTACACTTTTGCGCTGGCATGTGGAAAATGTCCAGGCTGTCTACTATGAAAATCAGGGCGTCAATGGGATCGGCGAACGGGAGGAGTGTATCGACGACGAGCCAGAGACCTTCACGCTGGTGGTGATTCTGCCCGACGGCAATACGGACATCTACACCACCACCGTCAATTACCTGCCACCGACGCCGACGCCGACGCCGACGCCTAGCTTTACGCCGATCCGCGATGAAGCACCCACACCGACATGGACACCCAATATCCCGACCGAAACGCCCACGCCGCCCCCGATCCTGAATGTCGGGCTCGAAATTTTTGGGGAAAGTCGTCGTATCTGTAGCCCAGGCAGCAGTTGCGAGTTCGACCTGCTGGCGCGTAACAGCGGCAACCAGACCGATGGTCTTCTGGTCACCTTTGTTCAAACCGGTGCGTGGCCGGCCCTGCTCTGCGAGGACAATGGTAACTGTAGCGCAACAAGCCTGGCCCTCAGCGCCGTCAGCGCCAACAGCGCCAAGTTGGTCAAACTCAAAGTCAGCGTGCCGGCGGATGCCACGGCGCAGACCGCTGCATACGCAGTTCAAGTAATCAGCAGCGCATCGGGGGGATCGGTTACATCTTCGGCACAGACACTTGAGGTAGAAGTACAGTGAGGAAAAAGTATGTCTGGGTTACGACGATAGACAGTGGACGATAGACGATGGACGATAGCTCATGAACCATCGTCTATCATCCATCGTCCAGTCACCAGACTGGAATTGGATTTATGAGTAGTTTGCTGCTAATCTTCGCCGTGATCGCTTTTCTGATAGCGGTCAACGGCCTTTATGTGGCGGCTGAATTTTCGGCGGTCAGCGCCCGCCGTCCGCGCCTGGCTCAACTTGCCGACGCCGGCAACAGCAGCGCCCGGATCATTCTCGATACGATTAGCGACCCGCATAAGCTTGATGTGTACATTGCAGCCTGCCAGGTGGGGATCACACTCTCCAGCTTGCTGCTCGGCTTCTATGCTCAGAATCAGATCATCGGCTGGGCCGCCCCGTTCTTTGACCTGTTCCCCGCCGGTGTGCGCACAGTGGTGCAACCCGCTGTCTCGGTCAGCATCCTTCTGGGGTTGACCATCCTGCAAGTGATCCTTGGCGAGTTGATCCCCAAGAATATCGGCATCCAGTTTCCCGAACGGCTGGTTTTGTGGACGGCGGCACCTATGCGGTGGTCGCTGGCCTTCTTCCGTCCGCTGATCTGGCTTTTCAACGGCAGTGGCCGGCTGATCCTGCGCCTCTTTGGTGTCCGCGCCGTGGCCGAACATGCCCATGTACACTCGCCGGAGGAGATCGTGCTCTTAGTGGAAGAGAGCAGCGCCGGGGGCGTTCTCGACCGAGAAGAGCGCCGTTTGCTGGTCAATACCTTGCAGTTGCGCAAGCAGACGGTACGCAAAGTCATGGTGCCGCGCAGCCAAATGTTGGCCGCCGAGGTGGATATGCCGGTGGAGGATCTCTTCCGCCTATTGGCCGGCTCCGTCTATTCCCGCCTACCCCTCTACGAAGACTCGGTGGACAAGATCGTGGGGCTGGTTCACCTCAAAGATCTGCTGCAATTGCGTTACTGGCAGCGCCACCCCGCCGCGGCGGCCGGCCAGCCACAAGAAGTGCGCCAGGTGATGCACCCCGCCCTCTTTGTGCCCGACTCTATCCCGATCGAAGAAGTGATCGCTCAGATGCAGGCCACGCATCAAAATATCGCCATCGTGGTCGATGAGTATGGCGGCACCGCCGGTCTGGTGACCTTTGAAGATTTGATGGAGGAGATCATCGGCGATTTTCAAGATGAGTTTGACCCCGAAAACCCGGTGCTCCGTCTGATCGGCAAAAACCAACTGGTGGCGCGCGGGGATGTGCAACTGGAGGACCTCAGCCACTTGTTGGGGATTCATTTTGTGGCGCCGGAAGTCGATACGATCGGCGGCCTCGTTACTAAGGCATTGGGCAAAATTCCAACCGTGGGCGAAAAGGTCGAGGTCCACGGCGTTCGCATTCGCGTAGAGAAGATGGATGGCCACCGCGTCGCCGAAGTACACCTCCAGTTGACGCCGGAACAGTTTGTCCAGTTGAAGGAGATGACCCATGAATGAGATAGGATGGCCGATCCTAGTGATCGGCCTCCTCCTCGTGGTCAACGGTTTTTTTGTTGCGGCTGAATTTGCGCTGGCTGCAGCACCAGAAGCCCGCATTGCCAGACTGGCGGAAGAAGGGTCTACAGGTGCACAACGTCTGCTGGCGATCTTGCGCAGCGCACGTTCCTTTACCGCCTATATCTCGACAGCCCAGGTGGGCATCACCCTCGCCAGTCTGGGATTGGGCATGTACGGTGAACACGCGATTGCCGAATGGCTCGTCCACCCATTGGAGGAATTGGGAGGGTGGGGAACCGCCGCAGCCCACGTCATGGCGACTGTGTTGGCGGTTACCCTGCTTACTTACTTCCATGTGGTGCTGGGTGAAATGGTGCCCAAATCGCTTGCCCTCCTTGCGCCGGATATAGCCGCGCTGCGGCTGGCGACAGGGATGCGAGTGGCGCAGATCCTCTTTCGCCCGCTCACTGCGCTGCTCAACTGGATAGGGGACCTGCTGCTCCGGCTGGCCCGTATTCCACCGGCGGATGCCCGTGAACGCCTGATTTCTTCGGCGGAACTCGAGTACATCGTGGAAGAGAGCACGGTCAGCGGCTTGCTGGAGCCGACCGAACAACTCTATCTCGAAAACGTGCTGGACTTTGGCGAACGTACGTTGGGCCAGGTGATGACGCCGCGGACCCGCATGCAGATCTTGCCGGTGGAGGCGACTCTGGATGAAGTGCTGGAAACCATCTGTGAACATGGTTACTCGCGCTACCCGGTCTATGAGGAGAACCGCGACCACATCATCGGGGTTCTCTACGTCAAAGACCTGGCGCGCCTGATTAGCCAGGGCCCCCAAAGCATCGACCTGCGGACGCTCGTGCGCCCCGCTTACTTTGTGCCCGAGAGCGTATTGTTGGAACAGATGCTCCAGCGCTTCCGCGCCGACCACATTCAAATTGCCATCGTGGTCGATGAATTTGGCGGCACTGCCGGTCTGGTGACGTTGGAGGATCTGGTGGAGGAGCTCATCGGTGAAATCCAGGATGAGTTCGACGAGGAGATCCCGCCGCTGGAAGAGATCGCGCCCTACACGTTGCGCGCCCGTGGGGACCTGCTCATCGACGAGCTAAACCAGCACTATGAACTGGCGCTCCATCACGAAGAGGCTGACACCGTGGGTGGCCTGGTGATGGCTCAACTGGGCCGTATACCCACCCCAGGCGAGCGCGTGGTTGTAGGCGAAGTTCAGTTCGAGGTCGAGGCGGTCGAAGGGCGGGCGATCAGTACGGTGCTGGTGCGGCTTCCCGTGTCGCCGCTGCTTGGCGATGAATCGTCGAACAGCGAGACCGACCCCGTTCTCAGCCGGGAAAACGCCTGGTTGAGTTCATCATCATAAGAGGTTTTTGAAGGCGTGGGGAGTGCGCACGTGGCGGCTGCCTGCTGGGTACACACTCGCGTGGTGTTGATTTCGTGGCCGGGCAGTAGCGTGCGGATCTTGTACCTTGACAGGGAATCGGTTGTTATGAGTACCCCTAACGAAAGCCTTGTGCAGCAAATCCGCGACACAGTGCTCCGCATGGTGCGAACGCCCACGCGTGCACTGGAGCCGGTTGAAGAACAAAGCGACAAGACCCGTGAGTCGGTGCGGCAACTTTCGCGCAGCCGGGTTAGCCAACTGCTGCGCCAACTCCGAGCCGCCCACGGTCGCACCTACGCCGACATTCAGGAGCAGACGGGTTTCTCGCAGCAGATGCTTTACGATGTCGAATACAAGGACCGCCGCCTCTCCCTCGACGAGTTGCGCATCCTGGCCCAGTGCTACAGTGTCACCGTCAACGACATCTTGGGTGTAGATATTGACACGTGATGCGTAAACCTTCATGACACGCATTCCGTATCCTGCATTTCGTATTCCGCATTTCCAACATGGCTCTCCAACTTCAGGTGCAGATCGCCGTTGCCAAAGTGAACAAATATGCCGTAAGCGAGAGCGGCGACACGGTCGAGGTGGTTGAGCGACCACACGGTGGTGTGAGCATCGTTGTAGTTGATGGGCAGCGCAGCGGGAAGAGCGCCAAGGCGATCAGCAATATCGTCGTGCGCAAGGCGATCAGCCTGCTGGCTGAGGGCGTACGTGACGGGGCAGTTGCGCGCGCTACGCACGACTATCTGCGCACCCAACGCGGCGGCCAGGTCAGCGCCGAGTTGAGCATTGTCAGCATTGATCTGGCGACCAACACCCTGGTCATCAGCCGCAACGCCCGCTGTCCTATCTTGCTACGCCAGGCCGAGCAATGGCTCTGGCTCGATAGCCCATCCGATGCGGTCGGTATCTATCGCAACACCAAACCCTCAATCGCCGAATCACCGCTGGCTCCCTATACGACAGTGATCGTAGGTAGCGATGGCATCTGGAGTGCCGGCAGCCGCCGTGGGCTGACGTTGGACGTGGCTGGCCTGCTTCAGCACCTGGACGAGGAGTCAACCACCCCAGCCAACGTTCTGGCTGATGCCATTCTGGCTGAGGCGCTCCGGCTCGACGACCAACGCCCCCAAGATGATGCTACCGTGGTGGTTGTCAAGCTCGTGCCGACAGCACCTCCCGACCCGAGACGGCGCTTGTTTATGCAGATCCCGATCTAACATGGACCTCCCAATTACCAAGGTTGTCGGTGTGAGCGCCAGCGGCAAATCGACGCTGGTTCAGGGGCTGCGCCAGGCGGGTTACGACGCACGGCCGGTGAGCCAGGAACACAGCCATCTACCCGATCTCTGGCAGCGTTTTGCCCAACCGCGCTATCTGATCGTGCTCGACGCTGACCTGGCTGCGCAGCAGGCGCGCCGGCCCGATGTATCGTGGAGCGAGGAGAATCTGGCCGAGGAACGTAGCCGGTTGGCCCATGCCATAGCCCACGCCGACCTGCACATCAACACTTCGTCGATGACGACGGAGCAGGTGTTGGCGGTGGCGCAAGCTTTTTTGGCGCACCATCATGTGGCTCACGCCGCAACCCCGCTCCCACCCGTAGCAGCAACCGGCAGCGCACAACCTCCCCGCTAGATGAGCGTAATCAAAGGTATATCGGTAGGTTTGGCCTCGGCAGGCCGATCGTACCGGAGATGTGATCTATGCTCGTTCAGGTGAACACCTAAAACTGGCTGCACTGCCTTTACCGTGGTTCTGAATCGCGTAAGGCGGCTGGCTGGTCGTGTTCAAAGATAACCTTTAGGGATGGGTTGTCACTGGATTGCTGGGCGCCATTCCGATGGGCGGGGAAGAGAGGAGGTTTTGGTGTGGGCGGAGGGGCAAGAGCTTCTTCTTCACGCTGGATTAGACGGCGCACATAGCGCACAACACTCACCACTACGATCACGACAAAAACAAAACCGACGATGGCCATCCCGCGCTCGAACTGGCTGATCATCTCGGTGGCGTGATAGCCAACCCAGACAAGCATAGCGGTCCAGGCCATTTCGATAAAAAAGACGGCGGGAAGCCAACGTCGCCAGGGGACACGAGCGATGCCTGCGGCAACCAGTGCGGGGATCATGAGACTGATCGAGAGTTTGGCCAACAGAATCAACTTGGCCCCGTGGGCGCGGATGGCGATCTGCAGGCGGTCGATATGCTCCGGGTGTATCCCCACTAGCCGGCCAAAGCGGGCGAAGCGTTCTGTCTTGTTGGCGTACCCGACGAAATACCAGCCGATGTCGCCGATGAGGTTGCCTGTGACCGCGGCAAGATAGACGTAGCGAGGGTCAAGATAGCCAGCCGAGGCGGCTGCGGCGCCAAGCAAGACGGAGAATGGCCCTTCGGTTGCGGCCAGTAAAATCAGCAATACATAACTCCACCAACCCAGATCTGGAAACCCCCCGTGACGAAGAGTCAGCCAGATATCGTAAAAAAATTGCACTACTTCCTGCATACTACGCCTTACTTTTTGACCCAAGTGGCGCGCACTGCGAACCAGCAGCCTGACGCTCACAAACGCTCTGCATACAGCACAAGTACAACATGCTGCCTCCCTTCGTTACGCAGCAGTCGCCAAACTGGTTTCAGTCGCGATGCGGAAAAGCTGGCACAGCAGCCTGTCTACTGTTGTTAATCGTGCGATGTTCCCAAATCCTTCCAATTGCCAGGATCACTCTTCCCTTTTACCTCAAGAAGTAGAAAATGCCAAATTTCACAAATCGACTCCTCGGTAAAGCCCGTGCGAGCACTTTCGCTGGAGCCCAACGGTTAGACCCTGCACCTATCACTCGTGAGATCTTGAGCGCCCTCGCTATCAGTGTTGCGGGTACGCTGTGCTAGCGGGCCTTTTCATGAAAGGAGCGGTCGCGCGGCACGGTTCTGAGTGGAAGCGTGCGCCAATAGTATTGCAGTTCGGGCCGGTTCCAGCCCTGGTAGATTTCCTCCCACGAGAGGCGATTGTAGTGCGGCAGCAGCCCATCTTCGACAATCGCGCCAGAGACGCCCTGGTAGCGGTAATCGACCGAGATGCGCAAGCGATCAGCGGTGCGGTTGGGCAGCGCCTTGTGAACGGTATGGCTGTGAAATACAAGGACATCGCCAACTTGGTAGTCAATCGTATGCCAGGGCAGGGCAAGCTGGTCGGTCGCCACGCCAAGGCCGCCCGCGCCCGCGGCCTTGTGGACAGGCAGGATGTCATAGCGATGCGAGCCGGCTAACACAGCCACCCCACCCAGTTCCTGAGGGCACTCGCACAGCGGCATCCAGATCGTATACACATCAGGCGTTCCCTGGATGTGGACAAAATCCTGGTGGGGCGGCGTCGTAAAGTGCTCAGCGTTGGGAAAGCTAATGCGGGCAATGTTGCGCGGGTGGACAAAGGGCTGCTCCCGCACGAGTATCTCGATGAGCCGGAGCAGTTCGGGATGATGGGGCAGTGCATGGAAGAGTTCGAGCCGCTGCACACGGTCGTAGACCTCCCAGAACTCGGGGCGTCCCTCGATCCGTGGTTCGCCCTGGGCATGTCCGCCTGAGTCTGCCCAACCGCACTCCTGGCAAATGGCAAGAATGGCGTCATAGAGTTCATCGACGACCGCGGCCGGCACCAGGCCCCGAAAGAAGAGATAGCCCTCCTCCTTCATGCGCGAGCGCAACCCGGCGGGCTGGTCGAGCAGGTCGTTTGATATTTGGAACGGGATAAGTTCATTGGTCATTCTGATCTTCCCTCTGTCATCTGTTGGGTCTATCATCACACAAACCGGCGTGCCGCCGCATCCCATCGGGTGGCCGAGACACCCTGCTTACGGCGATGGTAAACGAGCGGTGTCTGATTGTCATCGTCGAGCTGATCGCCGATCTGAAGACGGACCATTTGCTCCTCGCTGAGGATATTGCGCTGGCCGTTGAAGGTGCTGCCATCGGGCATATAGGCGCAAGTCATGGCGCGGCGCCACCCGGGCGTGAAATTGGGGCCGGCGCCGTGAGCCAGCAGGGCGTTGTGGAACGAGCAAGAGCCGGCCTTCATCGGCGCCGGCACCGCCTTGATCGCTCGCCACTGGGGGTAGACCTTGAACAGGTCGCCGATGTTCGGGCCGATCCCCACATTGTCGAACGTTGCGCTCTTGTGCGTGCCCGGTAGAAACCAGAGGCAGCCATTCTCCAGTGTGGCATCGTCCAATGCCACCCAGATGGTGATGGCGTCGCGCGAGTGAAAGGACCAGTAGGGGTTGTCCAGGTGCCAGCCGGTGGGATTGGCCCACGGCTGTTTGACCAGCGCCTGGTCGTGCCAGATGCGGACGCCGTCCACACCGGCCAGCCGGGCGGCCATCCGGCCTATGCGTCGGTCGAGGATCAAGTTGCGGATTGGCTCATTGTCCATCCACAGGTTGACGCGCTGGACAAAGACGTTGTTGTAGTAGGAATCGTCCGCTAGCTTCTCCTTGCGGCCCAAAATGCGCTCTTTGCCCCGTGCGTCGATAGCCGCATCCACAGCGGCGCGCCAGCGCTCCAACTCTTCCGGTGTCAGAAAATCTTTGATAATGACAAAGCCGTTCTCGCGGTAGGTGTCGATCTGTTGTTGAGAGATTCTCGTCTTCATAAGCCTGTCTATTTGATGGTTGAGAGAAGTGATGGTTGAGAGAGGGTAGGTGCTTCTCGCCACTTTACACGAAAATCCGTCGCCTCGCAAGCGCTCTAAATCGAGCAGGTGCGTCCAGGATTGGGGCGAGAATTTGGCGGCACAAGCATTCCGGGAAAGGGCCAGAGATGCATCGCTTGACCCACCTCTCGTCGGCCCTT
This sequence comes from Chloroflexota bacterium, assembly GCA_003577005.1. Next base: position 11,334 of record QEUW01000159.1, read on the forward strand.
TCCCGGAATGCGGGTAAACGTGATCTAAGAACCGCGGATTGGCGGAAAGACACGGATCTGTCCTCAAGCAACGAGCATCAGCGTTTTTCTGAAAATCCGTGGTTCTCACCCATGCGCCCGACTTACCGGCACACGACATTGTCTTTATAGCCTATTTTTTCTGGTTTGACAGGGTCTGGCAACCCGTGGTATCGTGCGGTTGTTCAGCAACCACGACATGTCACACCACCAGGCGACCGGCGTCCAGCGGCGGTCGCCTGGTGGTGTACCGTTGTGGAAGGGGACGCTTGGCCCCGACTGGAGATGGTCCAGCCGCTGCCACGCTTCCAACTGTGGATTGCCGATACCCATCAACCGCGTATAAGGAGGAAACTTGTGTTGCGTACTACCACTAAATGGCAACCACAGTGGAGCATCGCTCTGCTGGTGGTTGCAATACTGCTCACAGCCTGTGTCGCACCGTCCGCACCCGGCGACACAGCTGCACCGGCCGATGAAACCATTGAGTTGACCTATCTCAACGGCTGTTTCCCCTCGTCGATTGCCGTCACCGACGCCATGGTGGCAGCGTTCAATGAGACGCACCCCAATGTCAACGTGACGGTCGAGTGCGCCCAGGGCGATTACGCCGAGGGCATCTACGCCCGCGCCGCCGCCGGCAACTTGCCCGATGTCATGTTCTCGGCTGATCTCTTTACCGTGCCCTTTGTGGAAAACGGCGTGCTCATCGACCTGGAGCAGTTTGACGAGGTGGATGATAGCTTCACCTTCGACGATGTGTATGAAAACATCCTGGCGTTGGGCCAGGTGCCGGGCGTCGATGGCACCTTTATGATCCCCGCTTCGTGGGACAGCGTGCAGATGTATTACAACAAGACTCTCTTCGAGGAGTCAGGCGCACCGCTGCCCCAGGATGATTGGACGTGGGACGACCTGATCGAGGCGTGCAAGACCATCCAGGCGGCCAACGAGACTATCTATTGTATCGCCAACGGCGGCAACGATGGTTGGGACTGGTGGGCCTACTTTATCCCCTGGATCGTGGGCTATGGGGGGCAGCCGGTGAGTGAGGATTTCCGAACCTCGACCTTTAGCACGCCCGAATCATTGGCCGGTATCCAGGCTTATGTGGACCAATGGACTGTTCACGAGGTGACGATCCCGTTGGGCGTCGAACTGCCGGGTGGCCGCGACGGCTGCTTTATCGGCGGCAACTGCGCCACTATGTTTATGATCCCCGGCAACATGAAGACTTATCGCGAGCAGATTACCGACTTCGAGTGGGATGTGGCCGTCGCGCCTCGCCATCCGGTCAACCACGCCACGGGCATGGGCACCTACGGCTATGGCATCAGCAAGGATAGCCAACACCCGCAAGAGGCGTGGGAGTTGATCAAATTCCTGGCGTCACAACAGGGGCAGGAGTTGATCCTGCGCAACTACAGCGGGATGCCGCTGCTCAAGTCCATGGCCGATTCGCCCGTCTTTGATGAACTCGAACCGCCGCCCAGCAACATCCGAGCCTTTATCCGCGGCGGTGGGGTGGGTATCTTCCCGCCTATGGGGTATCCGTCCAAGTGTGGCAGCCTCTACGCCGGCCTGATCAACCAGACGATCCGCACGGCGCTGGAGGAGGCGATCCGCGAGGTGAAGACCGTCGAGCAGGCGTTCGTCGACGCCGATGCGGAGATCCAGGCCTGTTTGGACACAGCAGAATAATTGTGAATTGTGAAAGGTGAATTGTGAATGGGTAGCACCGCAGGAAACCGTGGAGTGCGACGCACGGGCCAGAAAATGAGTGGTCATACAGGAGTGCTTCTGGCCCGTGCGTCGCACTCTGTTGCCCCGTCCACGCTATTCTGCGGCGCTACCTGTGAATGAGATGGCTTCATTTACAATTCACGATTCACAATTTGCCATTCTTTTATGAGAGAGGAAGATGGCGGTGCAAGCATTTGTTCGCGGCCTGCGGGCGCGCCGGAGCGCGCTGTTCTGGCGCGACACCATCCAGGGGTATGCTTTTATCATGCCGGTGGTGCTTGGCTTGATCTTGTTTGTTTTTGGGCCGATGGTGGCTTCGCTCTACTTTAGCTTTACTGAGTATAGCATTTTGAAGTCGCCCGAGTGGATTGGCTGGCGCAACTATGTGGATATATTTAGCCGGCCGCAACTGCGGGTGCTGTTGTCGCTCTGGGTGACGCTCAAGTTTGCCATCTTCTCGGTGCCGTTGACGCTGGTTGCCTCGTTGGGTGCGGCGCTCTTGCTCAACCAGAAACTCAAGGGGATGCGTCTGTTTCGCACGCTGCTCTATATTCCAACGGTGGTGCCGGTGGTGGCCTCGGTCTTTGTCTGGGCGTGGCTGCTCAACCCCGACCGAGGGCTGGTCAATGCCACGCTCAAGTTCTTTGGCCTGCCGCCAGGAACCTGGTTTTCCGAGCCAGATACCGCGCTGCCGACGCTGATCATCCTGAGTCTGTGGGGGATCGGGCCAACGATGGTCATTTTTCTGGCCGGTTTGCAAGGGGTGCCCGACTCGCTTTATGAAGCGGCCAAGATCGACGGGGCCAACGAGTTTCGTCTCTTCCGCCACATTACCGTGCCGCAACTGACGCCGACGATCTTCTTTACATTGATTACCGGGTTGATCGGCACCTTCCAATATTTTGTGCCGGCCTTTATCCTGACGCAGGGTGGGCCGCTCTACGCCACCTATTTTTACAATTTGAATCTGTACGAAAAGGCTTTTCGCTGGCAGTTTATGGGGTTGGCGTCGGCCATGGCGTGGCTGATGTTCGCCATGATTTTGGTCCTGACGCTGATCCTTTTCCGCTCGTCGGATGCGTGGGTCTACTACGAGGTGAAGCGATGACCACGTTGGACCAGCGCATGTCTACCGCGGCCCAGTCCGCTGCTGCGCACTATCGGGCGCGACGGACGAGGGGACGCATGCTGCGGGCGCTCTTTGTTTACCTAGTGTTGAGTGTGGTGGGCTTTATCTTCGTTCTGCCCTTGTTGTGGATGATGCTCACCTCGATCAAGACGGCACAAGAGGCTTTCTACTTCCCACCGACAATCATCCCGCGCGAGGTTCACTTTGATAACTTTGTCAAGGCGTGGACTTATCCGGGGATGCAATTTACGCGCTGGATGTGGAACACGGTCTATATTTCGGTTTTTGTCTTGACCGGCGTGTTACTGACGTCATCGCTCTGCGCCTATGGTTTTGCGCGTATCCGCTTCCCTGGGCGTGATTTTTGGTTTATTGCCACCATCGCCTCGATCATGTTGCCGCCGCAGGTGACGTTGATCCCGCTCTACGTGCTCTTCTACAAGATCGGCTGGCTCAACACATTCCAGCCGCTTATCATCCCGGCCTGGTTTGGTGGCGGCGCCATCAACATCTTCTTGCTGCGCCAGTTCTTCCTCCAACTCCCGGTCGAACTGGAGGATGCGGCCTACATCGACGGCGCCACCCGTTTGCAGATTTGGGGACGTATCTTTCTGCCGCTCTCGCTGCCGGCGTTGCTCACTGTGGCGATCTTCACCTTTCAGGCGACCTGGAACGATTTCTACGGCCCGCTGATCTACCTCACCGGCCGCGACAAGTATACCCTCGTCATCGGTATGAACCTCTTCAACAGCCAGTTTGGCTCCGAGGTTCACTATATGATGGCGATTGCCTTCCTCATGACCATCCCTATGATCATCGTCTTCTTTGTGGCGCAGCGCTACTTTGTCGGCGGGATCGTGTTGTCGGGCGTGAATCGCTGAACAGGTGATAGGTAATGCGTAATGCGTGATGTGCCGGTCACGGATTACGCATTACGCATCACGCGTCATGATCCCCCCATCAACTCCTGGAACCGATAGTACGCCGGTTTCTTCTCACCCTCATAGGTCACCAGCCCCATGTGATATTCATTTTCGTCCACGTGAAATCCTTCGATAGCGGCGCGGTGGGGCGCCAGGTCGATGGCGGAGTACCAGTAGAGACGCTCGACCGGTACAGCGAAGGCTTGCTCTACCATCTGCGCCTGTAGCTCGTATCGCCCGGTGGTACGCTGCTCCATCTCCCAGGTCGCCAGACCGGTTTCGGTGATCCAGATTGGCCTGCTGCCGGCGTGTTCGGCGATGTAGGCGATCTGCCCTTCCCAGCCGCGCCAGTGGGTGTACCACTCCCAGTTGGGCGCATCGTTCCACCACATTTCGGGAAAACCGTGTATAGCAACCACGTCGATATGGGGAAGCACGCCGTACTCCTGCATGAGACCTAACCAGGCATGGTCGACTGGCATCATTCCTCCTAGCACCGTGGGTTTGCCACGCTGCTTGGCCCAGTAGGCCGCCGCACCCACCATCTCGCCAAACTTGCGCCAGTTAGGGTCGCATTCCACAAAGTTCCACTTGTAGCGGTTGTTGGGTTCGTTCCAGAGTTCGAGCTCATCGAATTGGTCGCCGTAGCGGGTGATGACCTGGTCGATAAAGTCGGCGTAATCGCGCAGCCGCTGCGGCGGTGCGTTGGGCGCGGACCCTTCGGCCAGCGAGGGCGGCGTATGCCAGACCGACAGTAAGATGTGCAGATCGGCGGCGCGCAGCGTCTTCATCTGCCAGTCGTACCACTGGCGACCCTGGGG
>QEUW01000757.1 GCA_003577005.1 Chloroflexota bacterium
GAACGAATATCTGATCGATGTCACGCTCGCCCCGCGACCAGCGCAGATGCAACCGTGACGATGGATGATAGACGATGGACTATTCTCCTATCATCCATCGTCTATCATTCATCGTCAATCGTCGATCTCAATCGTATGCTCGGAATTGCCCTGGCGCCAGATTCCTCGCCCATCGCCCACGGCCCAGGCAGAGCGGATGCGGATCGTGCGGCGAGAACGTGGGGATGAAGGGGGGGCTGCACAGCTTGCTGGCGGCTGAGACGGCGCCGCAAGCGGATGCTCCAGTCGCTTCTGAAGAAGGTGCCAACCTGCCCGGATCGCCAGGCTGGCGGCGCCGGCGAGCAGAGGCAGTGCCGCCCTGCCAATCAAGACCGGCAAATTCCGCTGGCTCAACGGTGTGGGAACGCCGGCCTCGACATCATGACCACAGTGTGGACAGTGGCGCGCTTCCAACGGGCCGGGCTGTCCGCAGTGGGCACAAATCCGTGTAATTTCGCTCATCATATTTTCTCCGCTCTCACTGCCCCTGGTTACGCACCGATGGCGTACGACTTGGCACTTGGCTGCGAACGAGTGTATCATCAAGAGGCGATGCCCGTCAACCAGCCCCATGAATGGGGTGCGTCCAGGATTGGGGGCAGGGTTGCGTGACACCCTTCCCGGAAGGGGCGCAAGGTGGCTTCTCGACCAGACTGTTTTGGCCCCCTTCCGGGAAGGTCTACCCGAGCCCCCAAATTTCGGACACGCCCCAATGAATGATGTCGCAGGGCTTCTCGCTACAGCCAGGCTTGCGGGGGCGCCCTATGGGATTCTTGCTCTTGAGGTGTGCTCTGGTTACGGGGGCCGCGGATCAAGATAGCGTCTTGTCCTAGAAAGATAGTAGCCAGGAAGGGTGATGGAGATGCCCAACACCTTGCGCATGGCGGACGGCAGTTATATGAGGCGCTCTGACGTCCATGCCATACTTCAACATCTCTATGGTCTACAATGCGTAGAAGTGGTCGGCTTTAGCAATGTCGGCAAATCGGCGCTCATGCGTCTGTTGGCTCAGCCCGATGTATGGATTCAGGAACTGGGTGAGGCGGGCCATGACTTCTTGCCTGTCTATGTCGACTGCAATCACATGCTCGCCATGAGCGACCACGGCTTCTATGAGCTGGTGTTGCGCTCGCTCCAGGAGAGCACTACAGGGCTCAGCAACCTGGCCGACTTAAAGGCCGCCTACGCCACAATGATTTCGCCATCGAGCGAGTTTCAAGTACCGCTCAGCTTCAGCCGGGGGCTGACCGCTGTTTTGCAGGCTATCGACCACCGGCTTATTCTTCTTTTCGATGAGTTTGACGAGCCATTCTCACACCTCGACTCGCGCGTCTTTATCAATCTGCGTGCGCTCAAAGACCGCTACAGCACCCGGATCGCATACATAACCGCCACCGAACAACCACTGGTGCGCCGACGGGCCGAAGACCACTGTGGCGAATTCTGCGAACTGTTTAGCCACCACACCTGGCATCTGGCCCCGCTCACCCGCTCTGATGTGGAACGGTACGTGCGGCGTTATATGACGGCATTCGATATTCACTTCACCTCGGCCGACATCGATTTTATCTACGAGTGGGCCGGCGGCCATCCGCGCCTCCTCAATGGGGTCTGCCGGGTGTTGGAGGATGCGATCGAAGCCACCGGTGTTGCGGCTGCCGATACAACCGAACGCTGGGAACTCCACGAGCAGGTCACACGGCGGTTGCGCCAGGATGAAGAGCTGGCCATCGAATGCGAAAAGATCTGGCGCAAACTCGGCGAATCCGAGCAAGCGGCGCTGGGGGCGCTGGCTCGTCCCGACCTGGCCGAACACGAGGATGCGCTGGCCCGGCTGCTCCGCCAGCACATCCTCTTAAAGGTGGAAGGCAAATATCAGACCTTTTGCCACCTGTTCGCCGAGTATGTCCAGCGCAAGACACCACCTTCAGCGCCGGCTGCCAGCCAGTTATGGGTGGACGCCGACCGGGGTGAGGTGCTGGTGAATGGCCGCCCGGTCGAAACGCTGACCAATCTTGAATACCGGCTCATCTCGCTTCTCTTTGCCCAGCGCGACCGCATCATCGACAA
>QEUW01000160.1 GCA_003577005.1 Chloroflexota bacterium
ATATCATTATGTGCTGATATATTGATGTTATAATAAGGAGAGATATGTTCTTATCTGCCGGTCTTACCGCCGTCGAATTTCAGGCCAAGCTGTTCCGCGGCTTTGCCGATCCTTCGCGGCTCTCGATTCTGGAGGCGCTGCGCGCTGGACCCTTGACTGTGAGCGAGATTGTCATCACCACTGGCCTTAGCCAGTCGAATGCTTCCAATCACCTTGCCTGTCTGCGCGATTGTGGTTTGGTCATCGCACGGCAGCAGGGGCGTTACACTGTTTACACCTTGAGTGATCCACGCGTCGAACAGCTTATGCAGCTAGCTGACGAACTCCTCGCCGACGTTGCGCACGGTGTCTACACCTGTACGCGCGTCGATCAGCTGTCAGAGAGGCCCCATGGGAACCCAACAAACAATTGAAGTGTGCATCCTCGGTATGGACTGCACAGAATGTACGCGGCATGTCCAGCGCGCTATTGCTGCGCTGCCTGGCGTTGAAGCGGTAGAGGTATTGCTGTCAGCAGAAAAGGCCGTCGTGAGCATCGATCCTGCCCAGGTTCAACTGCCGGCAATCCACTGCGCCATCGAGAATGCCGGTTACCGGGTCGCCGCTCCTACGGTGCATTCCCCCGCTGCGCATCCATCCCAGGGCGAGCAACTTGATGCAAGCCGCTATGTTCGCCGGGTCGCCACTTTGCTGACTCTGGTGGTGGGCGCTGTGCTCTTCATCGTTGTCATCGGGGAGTGGCTGGGCCTTTTCGCTGCGCTAACTGGCCGCATACCGGCGTGGCTGGGGCTGCTTTTTGTTGCGGCCGGTGGCTGGCCTATCTTTGTCAATGTGGTGCGGGCGGCTGCCCGGAGGCAGGTCACGGCCCATACTTTGATGACGCTCGGCGTGGTGGCCGCGCTGGCCGTCGGCGAATGGATGACGGCCGCCGTCGTCGTCTTTTTGATGCGGATTGGGAACTATACCGAGCAGTTTACGGCCGAAAGCGCCCGCCGGGCTGTAAAAGATCTGGCTCAGCTCGCCCCGCGCACGGCGCGGATCGAGCACGATGGCGTCGAAACCGAAGTGCCGGTTGCGTCCGTAGCTGCCGGCGACATCGTCGTCGTCCGTCCGGGCGAGATGATCCCGGTGGATGGTGAAGTGCTCAGTGGGCACGCCACGGTGGATCAGGCGACGATCACCGGCGAGTCGCTTCCCGTGGATATCGGGCCGAATGACCGGGTCTTTGCTGCTACCATTGCCCGGCTGGGCACCCTGCGCATCCGCACGACGCGTGTGGGCAATGAGACGACCTTTGGCCGGGTCGTCAAGCTGGTGGAAGAGGCCGAGGCGCGGCGTGGCGACGTGCAGCGTTTTGCCGACCGCTTTAGCGGCTATTACCTGCCCGTGGTGGCAGGGATCGCACTGCTGACTCTCCTCCTGCGCCGCGACCCGTTAGCGACGGCAGCTGTCTTGGTCGTTGCCTGCTCGTGTTCGATTGCGCTGGCGACTCCCATCGCCATGCTGGCCTCGATTGGCGCCGCAGCCAGGCGTGGGCTGCTCATCCGCGGGGGAAAGTACATCGAGACCTTAGCGCGCGCCGATGTGCTGCTCATCGACAAGACCGGCACCCTCACCACCGGCGCGCCCCAGATCACCGATGTGCTCCCCCTCAACGGGCATTCAGAGCAGGAGGTGCTGGCGCTGGCCGCCGCCGTCGAACGCTATTCGGAGCACCCTCTGGCTGCGGCAGTGAGCCGCGCCGCCGCAGCCCAACAGATCGCACCTGTGGCTGTGCAGGAATTCACCTCCGTCCCCGGCCGTGGCGCCTGTGCGATGATCAGCGGCGTTCACGTACAGGTGGGCAATCGCCGTTTTATGGGCGATGATGTTCCTTTGCCCGATGCAACAGCCTTGACCAATCAGGGAAAATCACTTCTCTTTGTCAGTTGCGATGGTGAACCGGTGGGTTTGCTGGCTGCCGCTGATACGCCCCGCACCGAGGCGTATGAAGCGCTGGCGGCAGTGCGGCGACTGGGCATCGACCATATCGAATTACTCACCGGCGATCACGAAGGGGCAGCGGCAATGCTGGCCGACCAACTGGGTATTGCCTACCGGGCCAATCTCCTGCCCGAAGATAAGATCGCCATTGTCCAGGCCTATCAGGCCCAGGGACGCACTGTCATCATGGTGGGCGACGGCGTCAACGATGCGCCCGCGCTCTCCCAGGCTGATGTGGGGATCGCAATGGCCCACGCCGGGGCCGATATTGCGGTCGAGGCCGCGCATATCGCCCTCCTGCGCGAGGATTGGTCGCTGATCCCCGAACTGCTACAGATCGCCCGGCGCACTATGGGTGTCGTCAAGCTGAATCTCGGCTTCACCGCAGTGTACAATCTGGTCGGTCTGACGTTGGCAGCATTTGGCTTTCTGCCACCGATCCTGGCGGCTGCGGCCCAATCGCTGCCTGATTTGGGCATCCTTACCAATTCGGCCCGGCTGCTGCGGGTGCGTCCACAAATCCTAAAGTAGCAACACGGAGCACACAGAGAAAAACCTCTATGTGCTCCGTGAAACCTCTGTGCTCTCCGTGGACTGCTTTTCTTGAGCCTGATGTCGGAGTGCTTATTGGGCCACCCACGGTAGAAAGATGCGGTGGCTAAACTGTCCGGGTTCTGCCGCCTCGTCAAGCGCAGTCGGAGTGCGGACTTCCACATTGGCGCTCGCCTCAAGCAGGACGGCGGCTGTGGCTTCGCCGGCGATGATGCCATCGGCGCGAAGGTAGGCCACATTTTCGATAGCACCACCTGCCTGCTCACTCATGCCGATGCGCACAGCAAAGAGCACGGTTCCGCTTGCGCCTGCCGGGAGATCGCCTGGGGTATAGCGGCACTCTGTCTCACCAGTCTCTACATCTATACAGAGCCACCCTGCTGAACTGGCGCCGGGCAGAAATGTTGTTGTGGCCGGCGGCTGCTCAATGATCTCGACCCCTGTCGCGCTGTCTGGACCCAGGTTGCTATACGTCAGCGTGTAGGTCACTACCTCAGTTCTCCCCGGTGACAGCCATATCATCGTCCGGTTGGCCTCTTTGTGGAACTGTAACTGGGGCGTTGTGACAAGGCCGGCGTCAATGACCCTGAATGGTTCCCCTTTGCGTAGCGTAACAGGACCAGTCTGTCCCGACTGCGGGTCTGCATCGCTGTCCTGGTCGTCATCGCCAGCGTCTGGCTCGGTGAAACCGTACTCTGTAGGCGGTGCAAACGTTAGATAGTAGTCGCCGGGCGCCAGCACAGCGAAAGCGTAATTCCCATGACCGTCCGTCAGCGCGGTTGCCACAGCTTCTCCTGCCACCTCGTGCAGGGTCACCCGCACACCGGACACACCGGGTTCCAGTTGATCCTGAATCCCATCCCGGTTCAGATCATGCCAGACCCGGCCAGCGAGACTGGTGAAGATGTCGTCATTCGTGATCGTGCAACTGGCCATCGCGCCGACTGTGAGGGTGACTGTGCCGTCTGCGGTACAATCACCGCTGAATGTCGCTGCATATCCGGGCTGATTTACTTCGCTGACCACATAACGGCCCGCAGGCAGTTCCGTGGCTATGCCGTTCTGAACTGGTTGGTCATTGACAAAGAGTGGAAAATCGGTCACGTTCGCCGTGCCGCCGTCATCATTGATCACAATCTTGTGGACGGTCAGTCGCGCCGGGAGGTCGTCTAGCGTGACGATGCAGTGCTTCTCCTCACCGGCCGCTAACACAACGATCCCGCTACCGGAGCACGCGTCGCTGTATGTGACGAAATAGCCCGGCCGTTCCAGAGTCGAAACCGTGTGGCTGCCGTTCATGAGCGGTCTGGCTTCACCTTCACTGATTGGCTCGCCATTGATGTAAAGGGGGAAGTCCACTGCTGAAGCGTCACCACCGTGGTCGTTGATGATGACGCGCACAACGGTCAATACCGGCGCGCGGTCGTTGCTGACAATGGTGCAGTGCTTCACATCCCCAATCTGCAACGCAACGGTGCCATCCTGAGCGCAGTCGCCGGTCATTGTCGTGACATAGTCGCTGCGGCCGGTCACGGTCACGGTGAAGATGCCGGCGTTGAGGGGTACGGTAACGCCATTTTCGATGGATTGATCGTTAACAAAGAGCGGGAAATCACTCGCGCTGGCACTTCCCCCGTACTCGTTGATCACAACATGTTGAACGGTGAGGCGGGGCGATGTGTCGTCATTGGTGATGTGACACACTTTTTGCTCGCCCACATCGAGCACGATATAACCGTCAGCGGTACAATCACCACTCCAGGCAGAGGGTGTGTAGCCGGGCAAGACGCTCTCATCCACCCAGTGCTCGCCCGATGCCAGGGTGACTGGCGTCTGCCACGCCACCACCACCCCGTCGATCATCGCACTGAAGTCGTCGGCGACTGCGGCGCCGCCATTGTCGTTCACCACGCTTTTGACCAGGGTCAGCGTGGGCAGGACGCCGCTGTGCGAAAAGGTACAGATGATAGTCTCACCCGGCGCTGGTGTGATCGTAAGCCCGGTGTCGCCATCGTCATATTGGCTGTTGTCTCCAATGAGAACTGTACTCTCGCCAGCCCCAGTGCAGCCGATAGTGCTCAAGCGCCAGCCAGCGATAGAAACGACGGCCAATGTGTAAGGCTGGCCGATCTGCAGCCCGGAAAATTCGGCTGTGTCGGTCTGACCCGCCCCGGGGGCAGCGACGAGTGCAAAGGTATCGATGAAGCTGGACGTAATGGTAAAAGGTTGTGTCACTTCCGGCTCTGTCTCGACGACGACCACAATCCGGCCAGAGGCTTCTCCCACATAATAGCTGGCGGCCGTAGCCGTGACGGGGTCATCTGGGCCAATCGCCGGCACTCCGGTAATCACGGTCGTAGAGGCGTTCTCCCCAAATCCGGCGACGCCCGGAACCGTGCATGTGAAGGCGTCGTCTGCTGCCAACACAGCCGGTAGTGAACCTTCGAGGCAGGTGAGTTCCAGGTTATTGGCAGCCAACGTGAGTTGGGTCAAGCTGACGTTGCCAGTGTTGGTGATCTGGTAGGTCCAGGTGAGGGGCTGCTGCCATTCTACAGCGGGACCTGGCGCTGGCGATGCATCCTGGCCGTTGAGGTGCACACTCAAGGCAAGAGCGGGCGCTGCTACGAACGTTTGCGCCGTGGCGCGGTTGTTTGCGCTGTCGATATCGCCAGCCGTGCTGATGCGAGCGGTGTTGGTGATCATGCCAGCGACGCCCGGCTCGACTCGCACAGTAAAGGTGATCCACCCGGTTGCTCCGGCTGGTAGGTTCTCCACCTGCCACTGCGGCGTGGAATTCAGCAAAGTGGCGGGCGGATCAGTGTTGACCGTGGTCAAAAACTGGAGATCCAAGGGCAGCTCATCGAGAACGGTGATGGGTCCCGTATCGATCCCCGGTACGTGGTTGCTGTAGGTGAGCGTATAGGTGATCACATCGCCCGCCCGCACGGTGGCTGGCCCGGCCTGCTTGGCAATGGTGAGATCGGGCGCAACACAGACGGTCGGCCCGATAAAGCTCAAGTATTCGGTGCCGCCGTTACACTTATCGCCCTCACCGCCCTCGCAAACCACATTGGGCCCATCGCTTGGCCCGGCGCCAGAGTGGTCGTCATCACCCACGGCGACCAGCATCTGCGTGACGCGGCGACCGGGTTCATCGCTGACAAAACCCACCCAGCGCGTGGTGCTGTTGCCGCAACCAGTGGCATCGGTGGCCGCGTCGTATCCGCCGCAATAGGCGATGTCGCCCCCGGCTGTCAGGGGTAGAGCAGATGGCGGGGAGTTGGCGGCCAGCCAGGGCCCGGCCGGCGCCAATACCGGTTCGATGGGCGCCTCTTGCATAGAGCCATCTTCGAAGAAGAGGCGAAGAAAAGCCTGGGCGCCGCCTGCGCCGGTGCCCCCGTCGCTGCCATCCCGGTAATAATTGGCGCCAAACGGTTTCGTCTCCAGGTCGCCAAACCAGGCGCCAAAGGCGAAGACCGGCTCGCTAAAGCTGAAGAGCACGGCGTTGGCACTGTTGTTGCTGCCGCGGAGGTTGCCGGCATCGTTGTAATAGCATCCGGGGATGCCGTTCGGGCGGGGAGCGCCATCCTGCAGGGTGGCGCCACCGTTACATCCGTCGCCGTGCCCGCTGGCCCAGGCATCGGCGCTGCCGAGCGGCCGGCCATCCATGTTGCGTAGGGTGTAGCTGATGACCAGCCCCGAACTCAGCGTCGTCGGCAGGATGCAGTCGCCGGTGCGGTCGCCGCATTGGACATCCTTGGCCTCTTGTAACACGGCGGTCATGAAATTGGGACAATACTCCGCCTCCTGAGCGGCTGCGCGCCAGGGGTCGTCCTGTGCATCGACCATGGCGCGGCTATTTGCCTCTTCCTCAGCGATGAAGAGCCTGGCGTAGGATGCCAGGGGATAGCCCACTTCGAACTGCCAGCGGTACTCTGTGGCGAGCGGGTCCGGCGCGCCGTCGAGATCGGCCACACTGTCGGCTGGAAGCGTCACTGCGCAGGTCTCTCCGCCTGTAAAGTGGGCGTGGGGAAGTTGGATCGTCCGGCTATCGACCAGCGTCGGGCTGACGGTCTGGCCGCCGCTCGTTGTACACTCGATAAAAGCCGGGCCAGTAACCGTGATGGGCGTGGAAAAGGTGATGGCGATGGCAGCGTCTATCGCCACGTCGTAGGCGCCTGTGGCCGGCGCAACGTCGATTACACTGGGGATCGTCGTGAACATCTGCCCGCTGTTGAGGCTGCCAGGCGAGGCAGGAGCTGGCCCGGCCCAGCCGAAATTCTCCGGGCAACTGCTGGCGCCCATTAGCTGGAGCGAACTGCCAATGGGTGTGGTATCACTTTGCGTGACGCCAACATCCACACTGGTCAAGCCTAGGGCGGGCCCGCCGGTGGCGGTGAATGCACCCTCATAGCTCAGGAATTGGCGGACAGCGCCCGTGTCGTCCACCAACGCAATGCCATCGGGCGAGCCATTCTGCAGAGGAGCGATGAAAAAGGCCAGGGCGCCAAAGCCTTCACCCTCGTCGCCCAGCACGCCACTCAGCGCCACAGGTGAGCCATAGGGGGCGCCGCCCTGCCCGTTGTAGAGGCTGAGCGTCCAGCCGGTGAGATCCGTTCCGGCGGGGCCGGCTATTTCGATAAATTCGTCTACATCGGTGCTCACATTGTCATAGTGAAATTCATTGATGAAAACCGATGTTGTGCAGGCGGCATAGCTGGCTTGTGGCCACGCTATCAGGAAGGACAGGAATAGACAGAATGATAGGGTGAGTAAAGCAAAGGGTCGGCGATTCATAATCTCCTCTCTGGCGCAGTACGTCTCTCGTCAAAACCGGCAGGCGGGCAAGTTTCAACATCGCTTGCAATAACCTGTTCAAATGGTGAGAAGAAGTGTACGGAGAGAGGAGTGCCGGCTCAATGGGTCATTGGTCGGGACGCGGATCGGCGAGGTGTCGTAGCCAACCGTTGCCATTCTCGGAGGCCCCGCTGTGAGGAATGTTGTAACAGAGAGCCATCCATACAATCGACGGCTCTCTGTCTTTTATCATGGGGATTCGTCGTTGAGGTCTCCTGTACGGATGACGATCAGCTTATCGGCTGCTGATTCGGCCCCCCACACCTCGCCGGGCCGGCCCAAGATCTGCCGCACAGAGCCTGATGGGCTGGGCAGCGGAAACGCAGTGAACCTTTCGGTTTCCGGATCAAAACGCACCATGGCGTTGGCGCCAAAATCGCTGAGCCAGACCTTGTCGTCTTCATCCACATAGACCGCATAGGCGCGGGGATTGTCGCCAGGCAGCCGCCATTGGCGCCACGAACCATCGGCCGGGTCATAGACGCTGACCTGGCCGGCGTTCCACTCGCTCACCCAGATGCGCCCCTGGCTGTCGGACCAGACACGGCGGGCGCCCTGGCCGGGCGTAGGCGGTTCGATTACGGTCGCCTCACCGGTTTCGAAATCGACATGGGCGATGTGGCTGCCAGCCAACGACGCATAGTAGATCTCACCAGCAGGCGTGGCGTCGATACCGTAGGGGCCGCGGCCGCGCGGCGCATCGTAGACCTCCATCTCGCCGGTGGCCGGGTCCAGCCGGCCATAGACGCCGTTTTGCCCGGTAAACCAGAGGATGCCGTTGCCGTCAAAGGCAGGGGTGTTGAGATTGGCGCCCCGGCGCTCTGGTGGCAGATCAAAGCGCTGCACTTCCTCCGTCTCTGGCTCAACGCGCACAATGGCGTTGAGCCCGCCGTCGGTGATCCACGCTGCGCCATCCGGCCCAACAATGACGCCGTGGGGACGGGAGCCCTGCCCCAGGGGAATTTCTCGCACCTCGCCGGTGACCGGGTCCAGCCAGCCAAGCTTGCCGGCCGACTGCGCTGTATACCAGATGCCACCATCAAGTGCCGGCGCCACATCATGCGGGCCGGAGCCAGGGGGAACAGGATACTCTTGCACCGTGGGCAGATCAGCCGGGTCGACAATAGTTTCGTTTGACTCTTCGGCGACGGGTGGCAACGTCGGCGCTGGTGTTGGGCTCGGCGGAAGGGCAGGGGGGGTGGTGGCCGCTGGTTGCTGGGGCGCAACCGGGGGTGTGCAGGCAACCATTAGCGTCAGGAACAGAGCTGGCAAGAGGCGAACAAGGCAATGATAAGCAGACACAATGTTGACTCCTTCCGATTCGTCTACTAGGTTCGAACTTATTCATCTGCATCGTGAATTCTGTGAAGGAGGCTACCATTACTATCGACGCGCTTTCTAGACCAATGCTTACAATATTGCGTTTACTCAAAAGCACGGACAAAGCGGCCAGGAGGGTCGTTTTGCCTGAGCCCGCCGGGGCCGAGAGCAAGGTCAGCCGCTGCAACGCCGGAGCAAATTCGGTACGCTCTACGTTTTATACTTCGTAATTCTCTGCGGCTGTGTTACAATCAGCAGTTACATATGCGAACCCGATTTTCTCGCTTTCTCTACCTGCCAGCATTTGTGGCCCTTGCGGTAATCTTTTTTGCGCTTGGGTACGTTTCCTACCCGCTGAGCCATCCTTTACTGACATCTCAGTCGTTTGTCGAGGTGGAGACGCCGCTCGAGAACGAGGATCCGGTCAATCTTCAACTCTTCTGGGAGGTCTGGCATCTCCTGGAGCGTGACTTTTATGGGGTTGAGCCTGAACCTGAAGCCCGCATCCACGGGATGCTCAAAGGCCTCGTCGAGTCATATCAAGATCCCTATACCGTCTTTTTGGAGCCACCCCAGGCCGCGCTCCAAGAAGATGCGTTACAGGGGGTCTACGGGGACATCGGTGTCGAGGTCGAGCGAAGAGAAGAAGGGTACTTTCTCTACCCGGAGCCCGGTTTGCCGGCCGCCAAGGCGGGTGTGCGGGTCGGTGACCAGCTCATTCGTATCGACAATCTGGTTGTATCCCCTCGACTGTCCCATGACGAGGTGCAAGCAAGCCTGCGCGGAGACGCGAGGTCAAAGGTAGAGATAACCGTGTCGCGGGCAGAAGACGACGCCGCTGTGGAGTTGATCTTTCAGGTTGAGCGGGTTGAGATCGAAGCACAAAACACAACGTGGTGGATGCTGGACGAGGACCCGGCAACGGCGACGGTAGGCGTCATCAAACAGAAGATGTTTACCGACTACAGTGCGACCCAGATGCGCACCGCCCTCGCCGAATTGAAAGCCGCCGGCGCCGACCGTATCCTGCTCGACTTGCGCGATAATCGAGGTGGCACGGTCGAAACGGCTGTGGAGATCGCTGATATGTGGATCGACAGCGGAGTGCTGTTGGTCGAACGTCATTCAGACGGAAGCGAAACCATCACCGAGGCAAAACCAGATGGCGAAGCGGGTGATCTTCCCCTGATTGTTCTTATCAACGGCGGCACTGCCAGCGCCAGCGAAATAGTGGCCGGGGCACTACAGGATCATGGCCGCGCATTGCTCGTGGGCGAGCCGAGCTTTGGAAAGGGCTATTTGCAGTGGGTCCATCGGTTGTCCGACGAAAGCTCGCTCCAGGTGACGCACGCTGAGTGGCTCACACCGCATCGGCGCCTGGTTACCGGCGTAGGCTTGACGCCGGATGTGGTTGCAGAGCCTGGGAGCGATTTCATCGCTGAGGCGTTAGCTGTGTGGGCCTCATTAGCCGAGGATGCCCCGCAGGTTATTGCCGGGCAGTAATGTTCGCTTAAAGGCAGACTAGTTGCCGGGCACCTGCTTCCTGTTTCTGATTGGCATTGAAAAGGCAGTGCGCCAGGGTTGTGTAGATAGAGGAAAATCAACTAGGTTATGCAGCAAATTGAAGGCCGTTCATCCGTTCCCACCGTCGCCCAGAAAGCTCTGGCTCAGCCGCTCCTGCTGGGGTGTGTGGCGCTTCTGATTTTGGGTTCTACCCTGCTATTGGGGCTGGCGCTGGGCTTTGGGCTGGGGCGCCTCAGCCAGACGGCGCTGGCATCATCTACGCTTCTCGGCAGTGGCAATGGTGTTGCCCAGGGCCGGCCTGCGCACGCCACTGAGGCGCTCAAAGGCAACTTTGACCTTTTCTGGGAGGCGCTAGACCTTGTCTACCGCGATTACTATGGCGAGATCCCCGACGGCAGGGAGATCACTTATAGCGCGATTCGTGGGGTGGTGGGCGAGTTGGGCGACCCCAATACCTCCTTTATGACCCCCGAAGAGGCAAACTTTTTCCGCTCTTCCATGGAGGGCAGCTTTGAAGGGATCGGCGCCCGCGTAGATTGGGACGAGGAGCGGGACACGGTGCGGATCGTCGAGCCGTTCGAGAACCAGCCAGCCTGGCGTGCGGGCTTGAAACGAGGGGATCTGATCCTGGCCGTGGATGGCGAGTCGATCATCGGCACAAATTTGAATGATGCTATCC
The DNA here is from genome assembly GCA_003577005.1 of Chloroflexota bacterium. The sequence continues at coordinate 10,916 of QEUW01000160.1, forward strand.
AAAAGATCCGGGGCCAAAAGGATACCCAGGTCCTCCTCACGATCGAACGCGAGGGCGAGGAAAGTCCACGCGATGTTGTGGTGACGCGCGCTCGGATCGAGACACCGACTATCAGCACCGATCAGCTCGGCGCCGACGGCGAGATCGCCTATGTCCGCCTCTATTCGTTCAACCAGAATGCGGGCCATCTTGTACGCCAGGCCGTAACCGACGCCATGAAACGCAACCCGCGCGCACTCATCTTTGACCTGCGCGGCAACACGGGCGGTCTACTCCGCCAGGCCATCGTGGTCGCCAGCATCTTTCTAGAAGATCAAACCGTGCTGCTCGAACGTTTTGCCAGTGGCAAAACAGAAACTTACAAGACCGAAGGCCGTGCGGTGGCGAAGGAGATCCCAATGGTCGTGCTGGTCAACGAGGGCAGCGCCAGCGCCAGCGAGATCGTCGCCGGTGCGCTCCAGGACAGCGGCCGCGCACACCTAGTGGGTGTCACCACCTTTGGCAAGGGGAGCGTCCAGTTGCCCCACACCCTGAGTGATGGCTCGATCATGCGCGTAACGATCGCACGTTGGTACACACCGCTGGACCGTTCCATCGACGGCACTGGGCTACAGCCCGATACAGTCATCGAGTTGAGCGAGGAAGATCGCAGCCGCAACATCGATTCGCAACTGGAGGCGGCGGTAGAGTACCTGACAGAACAGTTGCAATAATTAGGATTGGGGAGTAGAGAGTGGGGAACGGCACGCCTGTCTACCACTCCACGCCTCGATCTCTGGTAGCGTCAAAAACAGCTGAATATTTACAAAACTTATGGCCAAACAGGCAGAAAAGGCCGCCGCACAACGGGGGCCGCGCACAGTGGCGACAAATCGCCGGGCGCGTCACGAATACTATATTGAAGAGACATACGAGGCTGGGATCGCGCTCACAGGCACCGAGATCAAATCACTGCGCGCCGGTCGCGTCAACCTGCAAGATGGCTTTGTCCTGATCCGCAACGGTGAAGCATTTCTCTTGAACGTCCACATTGCGCACTACGCACAGGGCAACATCCACAACCACCTGGAGACACGGCCACGCAAGCTGCTGCTCCACAAACGGCAGATTCGCGAACTGCACAACCAGGCCACTCAGCGCAACTGGACGATTGTGCCGCTGCGCATGTATATCAACGAACGAGGGCGCGCCAAGGTCGAGATTGCGCTGGCGCGCGGCAAGCAGCTTCACGACAAGCGCCAAACCATCGCCAAGCGCGACAGCGAGCGCGAGATCCGCCGGGCATTGAAACGGGAGTATTGAGCGGAGGAAGCCATGCGCACGACAACTGTGGAACTCTACCGTTGGACCCGCCAGGAATTTGAGCAACTGGCATCCATGGGTTTTTTTGATCCAGAGGAAAGATTAGAACTGATCGATGGAGAGATCTTCCACATGCCGGTGCAAAGCAGTTTTCATGCCACAGCAGTCTACAAAGCCGGTGAATTACTACGTGACATTTACCAGAAAGGCTATCTGGTGCGTGTACAGATGCCACTGGCAATCGACGATTACTCCTTGCCAGAGCCAGATATTGCAGTGGTACGTGGAAGCTGGCGCGATTATCGGGAGACGCATCCGGCGACTGCCGTATTGGTCGTTGAAGTGGCCGACTCGTCGCTCAACCACGACAAAACCCGCAAGCGCCCCCGCTATGCCCAGGCAGGAATCACCGAATATTGGATTTTGAATCTCACTGAGCACTGCCTGGAGGTTTATCGAGACCCGGCTGGCGGTGATTATCAGTCCTATACCCGGCTCGGCGCCAATGATGCTGTCTCCCCGTTATCGCATCCACACCTGTCGATCGCGGTGGCGGATCTGCTGCCGTAGCCTGCTGCTTTTTCGACCAACTCTGAACTCAGCCTCAACCACTTTGTCGAATGAATGTTGACCACAGCGCAAGCGCCACACCGGCCAATCTAGACGTACCGCACGGTCAACTTCGTCTGCCCACCTTTCTGCCCGACGCTACATTGGGTGTTGTGCGCGCCGTGGACAGCGTTGACCTTGCCAATTGCGGTGTGCAAGCAGTCGTGATGAACACGTTTCATCTGATGCAACACCCCGGTTCGTCCACCGTGCAGGCACTGGGCGGGCTGCACAAGATGGCCGGCTGGCCTGGCCCTATTGTCACCGATTCGGGTGGTTTTCAGGCCTACTCGCTCATCCGCCAGAATCCTAAATATGGTAAACTGACCGATGATGGCATCGTTTTCAGAGCAGAGGGCTCTAGTCGCAAGTTCCAACTCACCCCGGAGAAATGTGTGCAGCTCCAGGTCAGCTATGGCGCCGACGTGGTCATGTGTCTGGACGACTGCACCCATGTGGACGACACGGCGGAAACGCAGGCTGAGGCGGTGCGGCGCACGATTGCCTGGGCCGGCCGCTGTAAGGTGGAATTTGAGCGCTTAATGCAGCAAAAAAAGCTCGGCGCGGCAGAACGACCGCAGCTCTTTGCCGTTATCCAGGGGGGTGGTTCGGCAGAACTGCGACGCCAATGCGCCGAGGCGCTGCTGGAAATCGGCTTTGATGGCTTTGGCTACGGCGGCTGGCCGCTGGACAGCGAAGGCGCACTGGTGACCGAAATGCTGGCCTATACTCGTGAACTGGTCCCGCTTGACTTTCTCATGCACGCGCTAGGTGTCGGCCATCCGGCGAACGTTACTACCTGCGTAGATATGGGCTACGGTCTCTTTGATAGCGCGCTCCCAACCCGGGATGCACGCCGAGGCCGCCTGTACATCTTTACAGAGGCTGATGCGCAACCCACGCCCGTGAGTAACGACTGGTTTCGCTTTCTCTACATCACTGACGATAAATACATCAAAGCTGCCGAACCGGTCTCGCCGCACTGTGACTGTCTAACCTGTCGCCACTATACACGGGGCTACCTGCATCATCTTTTTCGCAGCAACGAGGCCGCATTTCAACGGCTGGCGACGATCCACAATTTGCGTTTTATGGTTCGATTGATGGAGCGGCTGGCGATGCCGGTTGCGTCCGAAGTATAGGGCGGACAAGCGTAAGATAAACGACGTCTTGCCCTACTTGCCATGCATCTAACGAGGACTGAAAGTGCCAAAATTAACGGAAACCAACACGCTCTATCTCCGTCTGGTCTGTATAGACCCACCGTTGACCGCAAAGAGATCGGATGGCGCCGAGTTTGGCCTGCAAGACAAGAAAGAAATCGTTCAGCTTGGCGAACTCCAGCCCGATGGTTCGCTCATTTTCACCTGCGCGGTGCAGGTACGTCCACGCCAGGGCGATGCGCCGCCTGATTTTGCCGGCCCGTTCGTCCACGGCCCCAGGGGCGACCGTTTTCTCTACCTGAGTTTGCGGGGCAGCGACGGCAGGTGGGTCAAACGGCTCAAGATCCCGTTGGCTGAGATCCCTTGGGCTGAAATCGGCAAAGTTCAACTTCAACAAGGAGGGCTCACAGCCACCGTGCCGGGGACTGGTGTGGCGCGTACCAGACCGCTAGAGGGGTGGCGCGCGTATGCGGGCTGACCGAGCCGCCGTCGCTGTCCTGTTTGTCTTTTTGCTCCTGGCATTTGTCTACGCCTTGATCGTGCCACCTCTGGAAGGGTTCGACGCACTGGCGCACTTCAAATACGCTGCCTTTCTCCACCAGGAGCAGCGCCTGCCCATGTTGGAGCCGGAGATTGTCGATTACTCGTACGAGTTGGTCACGCAGCCGCCGCTCTATTTTGCCGCCATTGCCCTCGCCACTGCACCGTTGCCAATGGACCAGGCGCTGCTCTTTGCGCAGGAGAGCGATAGCCCCTATCATGAAAAAGGGCTTTCACTGCGCCAGACGATCACGCTGCCCAAGGTGGCTGGCGGTGTAGTGGCAACCTTGTGGGTGGCGCGGCTTGTTTCGCTCTTGGGTGGCGTGGTCACAGTCGTCGGGGCCTATGCGCTGGTGCGGACGCTGCTGCCGGGTGAACCGTGGCTGGCCGTGGCGACTGCGGCCCTCACCGGCTTGAATCCCCAGTTTCTTTTTACTTCGGTCACCGTCACCAACGATGCCTGGACACCGGCTGTTGGCGTGGTGACCTTGTGGTTGCTGGCGCGTGCAACCGTGCGCGACAAGGTGACCTGGTACGATTGGGCGCTCGTTGGCCTCTGCGCCGGCCTGGCCGCATTGACAAAATATAGTTCGCTGCTCATCGGCGCGCCAGGGCTGCTTTTGTTCTGGCGTTATGTGCGCCATACTGGCTGGCGGGCTGGCTTGCTGGCGTTGTTGTGGATGGCTGGCGCTGGCGTCCTCGTTGCTGGCTGGTGGTATCTGCGCAACTGGTCTCTCTATGGGAGCCCGGTCCCATTTGCGCAGATGGCCGTTGCCTTGCCCACCATGCAGCGCCCCCAGCCTATGCCCCTCTCCCAAGTAATCGAGACCATCCCCTGGCTCTTCTCCTCCTACTGGGGCGTCTTTGTCAGCATCATCACACCGCCCGCCTATCTCAACACAACCACCTGGCTCATGCTGATCGCCATCGCTGGCCTGCTCCTGCGTCTATTCACAATTCACAATTCACAATTCACAATTCATAATTCCTTCCCTATCCTC
>QEUW01000161.1 GCA_003577005.1 Chloroflexota bacterium
GTTTGTGCCGTCTCAGACGAAGCAACGATTTTGGCCATCCTTTGCTCCCCCAGTTTCCCAAAATTCGCAAACAAGACCCACATGGAAGGTACATCGGCGAACAATGTTCCCCAATATGTTCCCCAATGATGAGTGACGAGAGACCCTCCATCACTCATCATTGGAACAGGTGTCTATGGTTTGGCGGGCCGTTCGGTCCATTGCCATTCAGGGCAGGACGAGGCACTGTCAACAGATTCTGAGAACGAATTGAGCGGATTGTTCTTCGAGAATCCGTTTCCCAATTCTGGGCTTAGAAGCGGATTCTTGGAGATGAACCCATTTGATTCGTTCCCCGGGCGCTCTCTGGGCGCCGCTGGCAGCTTCCTGGCTCTCCCTTCACCGAATGGCTGTGCCTTTCGCCTGAGGGGCCGAGACGCTTTCTCGTAGCTCCTCAGGTGAAGGGAGATCAGCCGTTCTCGCGCCGCCAGCGCTCGTACTCGGCGACGATCTCGTCCTGCGCGGCATCCAGCGCCGCCTGTGGTGTGGTCATGCCGGTGCGCGCCTGCTCGGCTGCGGAGCCGATCCGGCTGTTGACAAAGGCCGAAATCGGCACCTTGGCCGGCACCAGCGTATAATCGGCCTCGAAGAACGTCTCCATATATTTGTCGTAGCCGGGGTAGGCGTCCAGCACCCGTTTCCAGGCATCTGTCTCGATCAGCTTGTGAGAGATGGGGCAGTGTGGCCGGCCACCCCCTTCGGGCGCTGGCATGTAGAGGCTGGAATATTCTTCCTCGCCGCCAAACCCGCACAGGAAGGTCACATAGCGGGCGGACTCGGAGAGGTGCTCGCCGCCCGCGATGATGCTGGGGATATCGCCGTACGTCCACAGACCACGCCCTTTGTCCTCATGGGTGTGGATGGTAGTCACGGTGTACTCCAGGTCGGGCGCCGTCTCACCCATCACGCCCAGATGCCACGGCCCCTGCAAGAAGACACCGCGCTTGCCGGCAATAAAGAGGTCCATGGTGCCCTGGGCAGCGCCGGCCTGCTGTTGGAAGAAGCCGGCGATCTGTTCCATGCCGTACCACTCGGCCATGTCGGTCATCCACTGCAGCGCAGCCACGTTCTCTTCGCTGTTGATGAGGAAAGTCTCGGTGTCGGGGTCATAGAACTGGCCGTGCCAGATCGACATTTGCCGGTTGATCCAGTCATCCCAGAAGCCGATGATCTCCAACGAGCCATCATCTCGCCGCTTCGTGATCTTTTCCGTGAACTCAACCATCTCCAGCGTCGTCTTGGGCAGGCTGTCGGGATCGTCGGGGTTGTAGCCGGCCTCGGCCACAAGTTCCTTGTTCCACAGATTGCAATAGGCCTGGTTCCACTGCGGGATGGCCCACGTCTTACCCTGGTATGTGCCCAGATCCCAGATAGGCGGATGCACCCAATCCTTGAAATCGGCCAGGACATTGGGGTCGAGCGCATCTTCCAGCGCATAGAGGCCGCCCAATTCGGCCAACGTGTAGACGCGTTGCGCGCCCCAGATCATGCACACGTCGGGCGGGTCGCCTGCGGCCACGCCGGTCATGATCTTGGCATCCATCTCGGCGGCAGGGATCACCAGGTGAGTCACCTTCACATCCGGGTTCTTCTCCATGAAGGCATTGGCAATGCGTTTCACCATCTCTTCGAACAAACCGGTCCACGAGGCCCAGTAGATAATCTCTACTGCCTCCTCCGAAACCTGAGCAGCTCCGGCTTGTTCAACCCCTGCCTGTCCGACGCCGCCAGCCCGCTGGGCCGGTTGCCCCGGTGTACATGCGGCCAGGAATGTGGCCGTGGAGCCAAATGCCGCCAGCTTCAACATCTGCCGCCGGCTAAGTTTGTGGGTACCCTCTGACATGTCGTTCCTCCCAGTTCAAAAGAAAACAAGTCTATAGAAACTTGGAACTACAGGAATCGGTGTAGAACCACTCCAAACAACTGGCACTTGGGCAAAAGAGGCGAAAACTGGCGGATGCCGCACCTGACACCAAATCCCCTGACATATTTTCTATCGGGGAGATGATCGAGTTGGGTTGTGAAGACAGCAGAAACATCTAAACAGCTGGGGTTGGGGAGCAACGTACCAGCCACCTTATCATACCAGAAAATGTAGTGAGTGCAAACCTCAAAAAATGTAAGACGAGGCCGCTTGAAAATCCCACCAACCTGTCTGACCTAGACATCCTGATGTCTTGTACGAAGCCTTGATGGAGAGAACAGGGCATCCGCTTATTATGGCTTACAGGCTATAAACAAATCCACATAAATATCCGGGGGCGGACTGGTTTCCATTGTGGAACACTCGGACGCTAATATCAGATTCTGGTCTAGAGGCACTACCAGGGCATACTGTACGCCGGCTTCATATGGGTCGCTGCACTCGTTGGGCCCCAAGATCACTTCCTCATCCGATCCCTCAACGCGCAGGGTGAGTTTGAGTGTGTAACCGTTTGGGTTACAAAGCCCGGCAATCTTGATTTCATCGGATGGCGTTACTGGCCCATCGTAGCGCAGTTCTGTCCATGAAGGAACGGCGCTTGCACACGCCCCACGGAATACGCCTCGCACCGCGGTGTACTCGTCACCGGCCGGGCAGTTCAAGATCGGTTCCGTGGTCGGCGGCCCACCCCGCTCGACAGCGCATCCGGTGACCCCAAGTTGGGCCAGGATGAGCCAGAGCCCCACACCTGTACGCCAGGCAGCACTCCATCGGACTACAGGACATCGCCGGGTGTTCACATGACAATAACGAAGCTGAGACAAACTGAAAGGGATTGGGAAGCCAGGAGCATTTTACTGGATAGGGGTGGATGGGCCAAATCGTACTGTTTGCCACCATTCCCTTGATGGTACGCACCGCGCCGCGGAAAACGCATCTGGACAGTGGCGCGCCCGGTGGATCCACGCACACTGTCATCAAGCAGGCTATAGGGCGATACGAATAAAGAGGTAACTAATCGCGGAGCCACTCGTCCAGATGTTGGGCCACAAAATCGTCATCCCGGAGATGGGGGTAGGCGTGGTAGACGCGGTCGATCTCCGCCATCTGGCCCGGCGAGAGCGTCTCGTGTGGGTCGATGCACCAGTTGCCCCGCATGAGACCCTGGCGGCGGAGCACCTCATGGATGCCGGCAATGGAGCCGCGGTAGCTGTTGGCGACATCGAAGAGGGCTGCATTGGCGTCGGTCACCTGTACGCCGTAGGTAAGCCAATGATGATAATCGACGTCGCCGTTTTGTCGCTGCTGCTGGATGGCTCCGTGCATCTCCACCACACGGCGCGTCCAGACGGCCCAGTGGCCCAACAGCCCCCCCACGAACCGCAGCGCCGGCTGGTCTGGGTAGAGCGCATATTCGGTGAGCAGATCGGCCACGATGTTGTCATCATTCCCCGTGTAGAGGGCAATGCTGGGGATACGACCGGCGTCGGCAACGGCGCGCACCACGTCGAGCGTGCGGTAGCGGTCAAAGGGCGCGATCTTGATGGCCACCACGTTGGGGATCTCGACAAAGCGCCGCCAAAATTGGTAGCTGAGCACCCGGCCCCCAACGGCGGGCTGCAAGTAAAAGCCAAAGAGCGGGATCAACTCGGCCACACACCGGCAGTGGTCGAGGATTTCGGTCTCGCTCTTCTGCTGAAGTGCTCCCAGGCTCAGCAGCCCTGCATGATAGCCATGCCGCACGGCCAATTCCGCTTCGCGCAACGCCTGCTCTGTGTGGCCCACAATCCCGGCAACCTTTACCAGCGGCCGTGGCTGGGCTTGTAGCGCCTGGTCGATGGTAGTGCTGGCCAGTTCCAATACCGGCTTGAGCAGGCCAAGTTTGGGATCGTGGATGGCAAACTGCGTGGTGTGGACACCCACGGCGAGCCCGCCAACCCCCGCCGCACAGTAATACCGGGTTAACGCACGTTGGCGACGCTCGTCGAGTTTGCGCTCGGCAGTGACGGCAAGCGGGTGGGCAGGAATCACCGTGCCAGCGTGCAGCAGCGCGGCCAGAGGGCCAGGGAATGCGTTCATCAAAATCTCCCATCGCGCGTTTCAAAGTGAGTTGGCTTGTTTAAGGTGACCCCGCCAGCCTGCACCCAGGCGGCGGTCCACTTGATCAGCTGGTCAAGTGAAATGCGAGGATAGCCAAAGAGGCGCTGCGCCTGGGCGGCATTGTTGAGCAAGGCGGAGGGCGCCTCGCTGCCTACAAAGATCGGCGCCACGCCAAAGATGGCGCCAAAGCGCTCGGCCACCCGCCGCACAGAAACGAGCTCCGGGCCGGTGACGTTGAGCACAAAGGGCGGAGCGCTGCAATACTCCAACAGCCGCAACGCCCAGGCGTTGGCGTCGCCTTGCCAGATGACATTGGCCGCGCCCATGCTCAAATCAACCGGCTGGCCGGCTTTGACCTTCTGTGCAATATCCAACAACACGCCGTAACGCAGGTCGATGGCATAGTTGAGCCGCATGATGGCGCAGCGCAAGCCGTGAGTGTGCGAGAAATACTCGAACATGCGCTCCCGCCCCAGGCAGGAGTTGGCGTACTCGCCCACTGGCTCCGGCGGGTCGTCTTCCACCGAGCCGCCCTGCACCACTGGCGTCAAGGGGTAGACATTGCCCGTGGAAAAGACAACGATGCGAGCCGCTGTGAAGCGTTCGGCGACCAGCGCCGGCATATAGGTGTTCATCGCCCAGGTCTGCGCCGGGTTGCCGGTAGTGCCAAATTTTTGACCGGCCATAAAGATAATGTTCCGGCTATCCGGCAGTGCGGCCAACGCCCTGCGATCCAGCAGATCGCACGCGATAGTCTGAATACCCCAGCCTTCCAGTTGTTCTCGCAGCTCTAGCCGGCTAAACCGGGCGACCGCGATGACCTGATGGGGCGAGTTGATCGATGACAACGCCTGGGTGGCCATGCGCGCCAGCGTCGGCCCCATCTTGCCCCCCACGCCCAAGATCAGCAGATCGCTATCGAGCGCCTTTAGGGTGTCGGCTACCGGTGGCGACGGTTCGGACAGTAGACGTTCCAGGTGCTCTTCCGATGCGATCTCGGTGGGTAACTGCGAATCTGATGCGGAGGCATTCATGCCAGCTCCAATCCTTTTTGGGGTGACATTCGTTCAATAAGTGAATTAATATAACATCCTATCACGGGCAGAACAGCTTGTCAATCGGCCAAAAGAAGCAAAAATAAGTACTTGACGGTGCTTGTGAATTGTGCTAGAATGCGAAAAAGTGACTTAGTTTTGTTCTCAAACAAACTGGTCGGTTCCGATGACTTCCCTCCTTTCTAGAGCCGAGACCGGCAAGGAGTTCAATCGCCGTCTTGTCCTCAAGCAGATTCGCCACCACGCTGGGATTTCGCGCAGCGACATTGTACGCCTGACCGGGCTGAGCAAAGCGACGGTTTCAGCGATTGTGGCGGAGTTGATCGAGACTGGCCTGGTGGTGGAAAATGGCAATCAAAATCCACCCGTCGGCCGGCCCAAGATCTCTTTGGCTCTGGTTGCTGATGCAAATTATGCGTTGGGCGCCGAGTTGACCGATGAAGGATGCCGGGTTGTTCTGGTAAACCTGGACGCCAAACCCATCCGGCAGATCTTTCGCCCGGTTCTCTCCCCTGACCTGGGTGCGGATACCCTGGTGCGGTTGCTGGCGGAATGCGTCGTCAAGGCAATCGCAGGCATCGATACAACCCGAATTCTAGGCCTGGGCGTCTGTGTCCCCGGTATCGTCGACCCGACAAAAGGCATGGTGACTTACTCGGTGATTTTGCCCTGGAAAGATGTTGCGCTTGGCGAAGCGCTGAAACACCGCTTTCCCTTTCCCGTGGCCGTCTTCTCGCGCGGGAGTGCTGCAACTTGGGGCGAGCGGTGGTATGGCGCCGGGCAAGACGCCAACAATTTGCTCTATCTGCGCGTGGGCAGCGGGATCGTCGGCGGGCTGGTCATCAACGGGCAGCCCTATCTGGGCCGCGACTTTGGCGCCGGTGAACTGGGCCACGTGACCGTGCAACCCGATGGACCACTCTGCCGCTGTGGCAACCGCGGTTGTCTGGCAACGGTCGCTACAACCGGCGCCTTGCTCAACCGGGTGCGCCAACTCCTGCGTGAAGACCCGGCCAATGCGCTGTGGTCTGCTGCACAAAATCACCTTGACAACCTTACACTTCTGGATGTCGCTCCGGCGGCAGAGGCGAGCAACCCCATCGCGCTGCAGGCGTTTGCCGAAGTGGGGCGATGGCTGGCGGTGGCATTGGCCTCAGTGGTCAATCTGCTCAATCTAGAAATGGTGATCATCGGTGGGCCAATGGCGCGGGCAGGGGATCACCTGCTCCACCCGCTGAAACGGGAGCTTGCCCAGCGCGCATTGCCCACTCATCTGGACCGGATGCCGGTGGTGGCGTCGGTCCTCAAGGAGGATGCGCCGGCGGTGGGCGCAGCGAGCCTGGTGCTCCACGAGTTGATGGAGCCGTTGCAAACGCCCCCGACCTCTGCGCTATCGAGTGACAGGGTCAGCCTGTTCCAAGAGGCGGCCTGAGCGCCGCCTGTACAATATTTGTTTCCCGGTGTGTACGCCTGGAGTCCATCCGAATAACAATTGCTATGTTCGACGGCGCCATCTGAAAACAGGGGGCGTCGCGGGGTTACTCGGATAGGCATCTGGTTGATAGAACCCCCTAGCGCTTGATCGATCTGCTGTTCCGGTATTCGCTGATCCGATGCTGTCTATTCTTTCCCGTTTGTACAACGCCTGTCAGGCCGTGACTCAAAGGAGGAAATAATGAGTTTGCACAGAAAGATTGGTCGCCGACAGTTCATGCAGTTGACCGCGGTTGCAGGCGCGGGGGCAGTGATGGTGGCGTGTGGCACACCTGCACCGGCGCCATCAGCACCCGCAGCCGAACCGGGGGGAGCAGCTCCCGCCGTTGAAGCCGGCGCGGCGCCAAGCCAGTACAACGAAGCGCCGATGTTGCGCGAACTGGTCAATCGCGGCGAGCTGCCCCCGGTGGACGAACGCTTGCCACTGGCGCCGCAAGTCTCTCCCGTCGTCGAACAGATCGGTGAGTATGGGGGAACCTGGCGACGCGTCTGGCTTGGTCCCTCGGATTCGTATGGCATGTGGCGCATGCGTCATGAAACGCTGCTGCGCTGGAGCCCCGACAGCACCCACGTAGAGCCCAATGTGGCCGAATCGTGGGAGGTCAACGACGACGGCACAGAGTTCATCATCCACCTGCGCGAGGGGATGCGCTGGTCCGATGGCGAACCTTTTACCGCTGACGACATGATCTTCTGGTATGAGGACATCCAACTCAATGAAGAGTTGACGCCGGTCAAACATGCGCGCATGATGCTTGGCAGCGAGTTTGGGCAGATGGAGAAGATCGACGACTACACGATCAAGATCAGCTACTCCTCTTCGTATGGTCTGTTCGAGCTGCAAATGGCGAGTGAATTTGAACCCTTTGCTCCCAAGCACTACCTGCAACAGTTCCATCCCAACTATGCCGATGCCGACGAAATCCAGGCGCAGGCGCAGGCTGCAGGCTTCGAGCAGTGGTACCAGCTCTTTACCGACAAGAATTCGTGGGTCAACAACACAGAGTTGCCGGTGCTCGGCCCCTGGGTGACGGCCGGCGACCCGACCAGCACCCAATGGCCCGCCGAACGAAATGCCTACTACTGGAAGGTCGACGAGGCCGGCAACCAGCTCCCCTATATCGACCGGGTGGTGCATGAACTCTTGCAGGATCGGGAGTTGGTGACGCTCAAGGTCGTGGCCGGCGAGATCGACATGCAGTATCGCCATCTCAATGTCAACGATCTGCCCCTCTACATGGAGAGCCGCGAGAGTGGTGATTACCGCATTCTGCTCTGGCCGACGACCAACGGCAGCAGCTATTGCGTGATGTTCAACCAGAACTACGACGCCGACCCAGGCGTCGCCGAGTTCTTGCGCAATGTCGATTTCCGCCGCGCGCTGTCGCTGGCCATCAACCGCGAAGAAATGAACGAGGCCGTCTATCTTGGGTTAGGCGTTCCACGCCAGTCGACCCTGTTGCCCGAAAGCCCTGGTTTCAACGAAGAGTGGGCCAACGCCTATGCCGAATATGACCCCGACCGCGCTAACCAGATGCTCGACGAGCTGGGTCTGACCGAGCGGGACAGCGACGGTTTTCGCCTGCTCCCCGACGGCTCTGGGCCGCTGACGATCATCCTCGCCCACCCCAACAACATCCAAAGCGACCCCAGCGAGATGGTCAAGGCCTACTGGGAGGCTGTCGGCGTCAAGACGGCCATCGATACCCAGGAACGCTCGGTCCACTACGAGAAGATGAATGCCAACGAGTTGCAGGTTGCGCCCTGGGGCAATGAAGAGATGATCTACCCGCTCTTGCTGGTCTACCCGTGGTGGATCATGCCCTATGGCACCTCCTCGCGCATTGCGCCGCTCTCTGGCCTCTGGTATTCGAGCGGCGGCACGCAAGGCGTGGAACCCGAAGGCGATCTCAAACGCGTGGTCGAGCTCTATGAACAGGCCAAAGCGACACCCAATGAAGACGAACGTTTCCAGGCGGCCATGGAGATCATGCGGCTCAATGCCGAGAACCTGTGGACGGTCGGCTGTGTGGCGGTGCGCGATACGCCGGTGGTGGTCAAAAACAACTTCCGCAATGTGCCGGAACAGCATCTGCTCGGCACTGTGAACGGCGCACCTGGCAACGCACGCCCGTGGACCTGGTATATTCAGTCTTAGTATAGCCAGGGGTAGATCAGTAGTCAGTGAACAGTAAGCAGTAGCCAATAGCCGGTAAACAGTTGTTAGGCCCCTACTGATCACTGCTTACTGTTCATTGATTACTGTTCACTGAATCTGGAGGTAGGTGAGTAACCAATGACAAAACCACTGTTGTACACCGAAAGCCTGCGCCCGCGGATTGCACCGGAATCGGGCGCAAAAGTGACGCAACTGACCAGCACCGCGCTGATTCACACCAATATCTATCCCGAGGCGCCGGTCTTTACGCCGGACTCGCGTGCGTTTATCTACAACCGCTTTGTTAGCCTGGATGGGCCAAACAGCTTTTGGCTCTGCGAGCTGAAGACGCACCGCCTCCAACGGCTGACAGAGGATGGCGTGGTTTCGTCGCCAGTGATGGGCCCGACGGGCGAGTGGATGGCCTATCTGCGCGTCACCGCGCCCACCGAATGGGCCATCATCCGGCTCTACCTGGACACGCTCGAACAGGAGACGGTAGCGGTGGTCAACGACCTCCGCCGCCCCTATCCCCTGGCGACCACCAGCCCCGACGGCCGGTGGTATGTGACGGGCGCCTGGCTCCCCGATGGCGAATTTGGGCTGCTGCGGGTCGATCTGCAAGAGAAGCGCTCGGCCATCATTCACCAGGGGCCAGAGATCCTGAACCCGCACATGCAGTTTGAGCCCGGTGGATTATGAAGGCCAGAACCTGCGCCGTCTGGCCATCGGCAAACCGTACAGCGCGCCCATCCAGGGCCACCAGTGCTGGATCGGCAAGACAGGGCGGATCCTCAGCACGCTCTCTGGCGATGTGGAGGCCGGCAATCTGGTGACCATTGGCGAGGGCGACGAGGCGCCAACCGTAGTGGCGCGGGGGCTCGATTTCTCTCACCCCAATGCCTCGCACGACGGGCGCTGGTTTGTCAGCGATGTGCGGCCCTACGGCGAGATCGTGGTCGGGTCGCTGAAGACGGGGCGCTACAAGCTGCTTTGCCAATCAGAGTCATCCTTTGGCCGCCCGCAGTATACGCACCCCCACCCCTTCTTTAGCCCAGACAACCGGTATGTGCTCTTCAATTCGGATCGCGCCGGTCTGGCGCAGATTTATGCGGTTGAAGTGCCAGAAGGTTTTTTGGAGGATTTGGAGTAACGGTAGAGTGAACAGTGAACCAGGTTCTGTTGACATTTGTCCGGCGGCGTATGACCGGCCAGGTGCGATGCACGTCTCAGGTGCAACGCACTTTGCAAGTACACGCACCGCTGTGTAGGCTAAAATGTCAACAGAACCTAGTACAGTGCGGCGTAAATAGGCCAAGGGCCTGCGGACGATAGACGATGGCGCCTTGTGCCCACTGCGTGAAAGACGAGGGTCATCGTCTATTGTCTATCGTCGTAACTATAGGCTCACCTGCGCCATCATGTACTAGTCGCCAGAGGAAGAGACGATGATCAGCTATGTTGTCCGCCGGGTCCTGTATATGATCCCCACGCTCTTTATCATATCGATCATCAGCTTTGCCATTATCGAGCTGCCGCCTGGCGACTATCTGACGGCCTACATGGCAAACCTGGCGGCGAGCGGCACCCAGGCTACCCAGGACCAGATTGCGTCGTTACGCCAGTTGTACGGACTGGATCAGCCGCTCCATATTCGCTATGCGAAATGGGTGTGGCGGCTGCTACAGGGGGATATGGGGGTGTCTTTCGAATGGAACCGCCCTGTGTCCGACCTGATCTGGGAGCGACTGGCGCTCACCTTTGCCATCTCCTTGTTTACCATCATCTTTATCTGGGTTGTGGCCTTTCCCATCGGCATCTATTCGGCTGTTCGCCAATACTCGATTTTGGATTATCTTTTTACCGCGCTTTCTTTTATTGGTCTGGGGCTGCCCAACTTTATGATTGCGCTGGTCTTGCTCTGGCTGGCCTTTTCTTATTGGGGGGTCGCGTTGACCGGGCTGTTCTCGTCCGAGTACGTCAATGCCCCCTGGAGCGTGGGCAAAGTGATCGATCTCTTGAAACACATCTGGGTGCCAGTCGTCATCTTGGGGACAGGCGGCACGGCGGGGCTAATCCGCACCATGCGCGCCAATCTGCTGGATGAGTTGAGCAAGCCGTATGTGGTCAGCGCACGGGCCAGTGGGCTTTCCGAATGGCGGCTGCTCTTCAAGTACCCGGTGCGCATCGCCATCAACCCCTTTATCAGCACGATTGGCTGGTATCTGCCGCAGTTGGTCTCTGGTTCGGTGATCGTGGCGGTTGTGCTCAGCCTGCCAACCACGGGGCCGCTCCTATTGAACTCTTTGCTCAACCAGGACATGTATCTGGCGGGCAGTTTTATCATGATGTTGAGCGTCTTGACCGTCCTGGGCACGCTCATCTCCGACATCTTGTTGGCTTGGGTAGACCCCAGGATCCGCTATGACCGGGAACATGCATAAGGATCGTAAAACGTTGCATTTCGCGACATCATCCCCAGGGATAGAGGAGGGAGTATGGCTGTGGAGCGAACAGAACAGGTTCTGAGACCTGCGCCGGGCGTGCAAGAACCATCGGGTGTTGTAGGTGCACCTGAAGCCCAGGTCGAGGAATTTTACGTCGCTTCCCAGTGGCAATTGATGTGGTGGCGGTTTCGCAAACACAAGATGGCCATGGTGAGCATTGTCATTCTCGCTCTGCTCTATCTCAGCGCCATTTTCTGCGAATTTGTCGCGCCCAATGATCCACATCTCTTTAACCAAAATTTCACCTATGCGCCACCCCAACGCCCGCATTTCTTTTCCGAAGATGGCTTTCACCTGCGCCCCTTTGTCTACGGGTACACGAAGGAACGTAACCCTGAGACCTTCGCCCTGGACTATGTGATCGATACCGAACAGAAATATCCTATCTACTTTTTTACACGTGGCCACGAATACAAGCTCTGGGGGCTGTGGACGACGAACATTCACCTGTTTGGCATCCAAAGCGAAGAAATGCCGCTCTTTCTCCTCGGTTCTGACCGGCTGGGGCGCGATCTTTTTTCGCGCATCGTCTATGGCGCCCGCATTTCCCTATCCATCGGCCTGATCGGCGTCTTTCTGAGCATGGTGCTCGGCATTCTGATCGGCGGCATCTCCGGCTACTACGGCGGCACGGTCGATCTGATCGTACAACGCATGATCGAACTGTTGGTGGCCATTCCCACCATCCCGCTCTGGATGGGGTTTAGCGCCGCGCTGCCGGCAGATTGGTCGCCCATCAAGACCTACTTTGGCATCACCGTGATCCTCTCCCTGATCGGGTGGAGCGGCCTCGCCCGCGTGGTGCGTGGCAAGTTTATCTCGCTGCGCGAGGAGGATTTTGTCATGGCGGCGCGGTTGATGAATGCCAGCGAGCTGCGCATCATTCTGCGCCACTTGGTGCCCTCCTTCCTCAGCTATTTGATCGCCTCGCTGACCCTGGCCATCCCCGGTATGATCCTAGGTGAGACCGCGCTCAGTTTTCTAGGGTTGGGTCTGCAACCGCCGGTGGTCAGTTGGGGCGTGTTGTTGCGCGAGGCTCAGAATTTTCGTTCGGTAGCCAACGCGCCGTGGCTGTTGTTGCCGGGCATGGCGGTCGTGCTCTCGGTGCTTGCGTTCAACTTTGTGGGCGATGGGCTGCGCGATGCAGCCGATCCCTATGCTTAGAACCCATCCGAATCACGGTTGCGGGTTCGACAACGACACCTACGAATGAGCTTCGTCGCAGAGTGATTCGGATAGGCACTTAGTACGATAGGAGAAAGCCGCTGCATGTTGCAAAATGGGACGCCGCTGCTCGAGGTAAAGAATCTAAAGACCTACTTTCATCTGGACGAAGGAATCGTGCGCGCCGTCGACGGGGTCAGCTTTGAAATTGGGCGCGGGCGCACTTTGGGCGTTGTCGGCGAAAGTGGCTGTGGCAAGAGCATCACCGGGCGGTCGATCCTGCGCATTGTCGACAGGCCCGGTCGTATTATGGAGGGCCAACTGCTCTTCCGCCGGCGGAGCGCTAAGAATGGCAATAGCGCCGGGGAAGAGGTCGTCGATCTGGCTGCGCTCGACCCAACTGGCAACGAGATCCGCTCCATCCGCGGCGGCGACATCTCCATGGTCTTCCAGGAGCCCATGACCTCCTTCTCGCCGGTGCATACCGTCGGCAATCAGATTTTGGAAGGGATCTATCTTCATCTGAAGGTGAGCAAGGCAGAGGCGCAGGAAATTGCCGTCGACATGCTCAAGCGCTGCGGTCTGCCGCGGCCAGAACAGGTGCTCAACAGTTACCCGTGGGAATTGTCGGGCGGCATGCGCCAGCGAGCGATGATCGCCCGTGCGCTGGTCTGCCGTCCAGATTTATTGATTGCCGACGAACCCACGACGGCCCTCGATGTCACCACCGAGACGCAGATCCTCAAGCTGATGCAGGATCTGCAAGACGACCTGGGCATGGCCATCCTGTTCATCACCCACGACATGGGGGTGATCGCCGAGATGGCCCAGGAGGTGATCGTGATGTATCTGGGCCGCGTGGTAGAGCGCGCCGATGTCCGCTCGCTCTTTCACGACCCCAAGCATCCGTACACCCAGGCGCTGCTGCGCTCCATCCCGCGCATCGAACGCAACCGCAAGACCCGCCTGAACACCATCGAAGGGATGGTCCCTTCGCCGTTTAGTGTCCCGTCGGGGTGCCCCTTTCACACTCGCTGCCCTTTGGCGATCCCCGGTCGCTGCGATGTGGAGGACCCACCCACGGTGGATGTGGGGGGTGGGCATCTGGTGAACTGTGTGTTGTATTAGGGCAACCGCCTATCTTGTTTGGATACCATGACGAAACCAACTGTGAACGAAAAGCCGTCGCTGCCCGAAAAGCCGATCTTAGAAGTCAGACACCTGAAGAAACATTTTCCCATCACCCGTGGCTTTCTCCGCCGGGTGGTGGGCCATGTTCGGGCGGTGGATGATGTCAGCTTTCAAGTGCCCGTGGGCAAGACAGTCGGGCTGGTGGGCGAAAGCGGCTGTGGCAAGACAACCGTCAGCCGCTGCATCCTGCGGGCGGTCGACCCAACCGGCGGCGCGATCCTCTTCCACGACCAGAAACACGGCGCGATCGATGTCGCCCGCGCCGACAAGCAGCAGCTCAAACAGGTGCGGATCAACGTGCAGATGATCTTCCAGGACCCCTTCTCCTCGCTCAACCCCCGCATGACGCTGCTGGATATTGTGGGGGAACCGCTGGTCATCAACAAGGTGGCCAAAGGCAAGGAAGTGGAGGAGCGCGTCGCCGATCTGCTGCGCCGGGTGGGGTTGCGCCCAGAGTTTATGCGCCGCTATCCACACGCCTTTAGCGGCGGCCAGCGCCAGCGCATTGGCATTGCCCGTGCCCTGGCCTTGCGCCCACAACTGATTGTCGCCGATGAACCCGTCTCGGCGCTGGATGTCTCGATCCAGGCGCAGACGCTAAATCTGTTGCAAGACCTCCAGCAGGAGTTCCATCTGTCGTATCTTTTCATTGCCCACGACCTGAGCGTGGTGCAGCACTTGAGCGACCAGGTGGTGGTCATGTATGTGGGCAAGATCGTCGAGATTGCGGACAACGAGCGGCTCTTTTTTGCGCCAAAGCATCCCTACACCGAAGCCCTGCTCTCTTCGGTGCGCCAGCCCGACCCCGACAAGACGCACCACCGTATCGTGCTCGAAGGCGATGTGCCCGACCCGGCCAACCCGCCGGGTGGCTGTTACTTCCACCCCCGCTGTCGCTACGCCCAGGCGCGCTGCTCGCAAGAGACACCACCCCTGGTAGAAGTGGCGCCCGGCCATTTTGCCGCCTGTCATTTTGCCGACGAGCTGGCGTTGCAAGGCGCAGCCTGATCCAACCCAACAAGATCGATTAAGGAATCAAGATGAGCGTACAACCCACTGCAAATCGCGGCTTTGGCCCCGCGGGCGGATGGACGGTCAAGTTTCGTTCGCTGGCGCCCGCCGAAGTGCTGGACAAGTTGAACCTGGAGTTGCCAGGGCTCGAATCCGTACGGCAGGCGGCTGCGGCTGGCGACCAAGACGACAGGGAAACGACCCTGCCGGCCTCGCCACGCCGGGCGCTCACACCAAGATGTCGCCCAAAGAGGCGCGGGCCGAACTGCAAGAGACGCTCAAGGTCGCCGATGCAATTACGCAGCACATCTTTCAATGGGGTCCCTACGCCCCGGCGGATTATGGCCCGGAGATCGACTGGGCCTGGGACCCGGCCGGGGACATCGAATGGGTAGCGGCCATCTATCGCTTCTACTGGGCCCGGCCGTTGGGCCTTTGTCGATCTGACAGCCGACTGGATCGCCAAGCACCCGCTGGAGGAAAATGAAAAGACGCACCCTGTCTACACCGACTGGCACGGCTTTGCCTGGCTCGACCTGCAAACGGGCATCCGGGCGACGCAACTTTGCCAGGCCTTCCGCACTATCGTTCACGCACAGGTCTTCACCCCCGCCTTTCTGGCTACTTTTCTCGCCAGTATGTACGACCACCAGGTGAAGACCGAAAAGCTGCCCATGGGCAGGATTCACAACAAGGCCATCTTCGAGCAGCGGGGATTTGTCAACGTTGCCCACACCTTCCCCGAATTCAAAGAGACACGTGCCTGGCTGGAGCTGGCCATGGCGCGCACCTGCGAGAACTTCCTGGCTCAGACGACGAGCGACGGTGTGCAGCGCGAATGGTCGGGCGGCTACCACCTGGGCGTGCTGGCCGATGCCGTGGAGATCAGCAGCCGCATGGACGAATTCGGGGTGCCCGTGCCGGAGGAATTCCGCCAGCGTATCCGCGCCATGTACGACTATATCTACGGCATTGCCACGCCGGATCTTGGCTTTCCCATGTTTGGCGACACCGCTCGCCCGCTGGTGGAAGACCCAGACCGCTCGACCTGGCCGCTCTACGGCGCATTGATGGAGGCCACGCAACTCTTTGGCGATCCCAAATATGCGACCCGCGCCCGCCTCGATGAAGATGCGCTGCCTCCGCCCGCCAGCCACGCTTTTCCAGAAGCTGGCCTGTATGCGCTGCGCAACGGCTGGGGGCAGGACCAGATCTATCTGGCCCTGCACTGTTCGCCCCCGGCGATCACCTCACACGACCAGCCCGACAACGGCACCTTTGAGCTGTACGCCTACGGGCGCTGGCTCATGCCCGACAGCGGCTTCTACACCTATGGCCGCGACCCAGTTGCGCGCGCCTGGCATCGCCAGACCCAGGTTCACCAGACGTTGACGCTGGACGGGCAGGATTCTCAAGAGGATGCAAAGCAATTGCTCTGGCACACAGAGCCGGCGTTCGATGCGCTTGTGGTAGAGAACCAGTCATACCCAAACCTGGCGCACCGGCGCACTGTCTGGTTTGTCAACAAGTCTACAGACGGGCGAGGGTTCTTCGTCTTTCTCGACGAGGCGCTGGGCGACGCCACCGGCCAGCTCGACCTCCATTTTCAGTTTGCGCCAGGCGAGCTTCGCTTCGATAAGAGCAGCGGGCGGGCCACGACCACCTTTGCCGATGCCAACGTACTCGTCCTGCCCGATGCGGCGATGCTGCGTCTGGCCGAACAGAGCGAAGGCTGGTTTGCCTGGCAGTACGGGTCGCGGCGGCCCCGCCCGGCGGTCCGCTATCAGCACAAGCGGGCGGCGCCAGTTGCTTTTCTCACGCTGGTTGTATCCTACAGAGGAGAACAGGCACCCAGCGCCGCGGCGCCGCTCCCGGCGGACTTTGTCATCGGTGCGGACCGGGTTGTGCTATCGGTTTCTGTCTTTGGTGACACTTGGGAAGTTGGCCGCGATCTGGAACAGGGGAAGGCGTGGGCATTGAGTCGCTGAAGCGATTCGTGTTGCAACACCTAAATGCAGTTGCTCAGGTGCGATGCACTTTGCAAGCGCATCGCACCTCTGGAGAACGAATCCAGCTGCGTATCAGCGCCATCTTCCCCTTCTAATGTCTCATGACCTTTACGACGATTTGATAAAGGCATCATAAGACATAGAGTAAGACCCGTCGAGTGGAACGTCTCACAAAGTATGCTTTGCGAGACGCAGGAAGAAAGAGACGCCCATTGTAGAAGCGCATGGTCGCTGGCGTGAACCGGCGTGACTGGGCGTCCAGTATGAAAAGTTCAAATGCTTCCGAAAGTGTAATCCGCTGCTGCATAAAAATAGCCGCCCCCATCGGTTTGGGTGACGGCTACACAAGATATTGTGCTTAGATTACACTTACACCACAATTAATGAGCCCCCTGGGACTCGAACCCAGAACCCGCGGCTTAAAAGGCCGCTGCTCTGCCAATTGAGCTAGGAGCCCGCATCTGACAAAGGATACCATATCTTTGGCTAAAAGGCAAATTTTACAGACGATCTAGGTGTGTATCCAGCCAATCTACTGGCTACCCAAAAGCGCCCAAAGAAGCAAGCTGCCAAAGAGGAGAACCAGTGTAGTAATCTTCCAGCGGTCAAGCCGCCAGTCAAAATAGGGCGGCCGCGGCGGGTACTTATCATTCACGGGCGGACCCTCCACGCATATCGACTGGGGCAGCCTCGGTTGCGGGTGGTGTCCACGGTGCTGCCAGTGGTTCATAGCTCGGGTGGGTAACCGGGACCGGCTCTTCCCCCTCGATGAAAACCGCCGGGCTGCGATAGTCCGCCTCAATAGGCGCCTCAGCTTCTTTGGCCGTAGGCGCCGGTGCAGGCTCTGCACTGGGCTCACTAGACACCGGCCGCACGGTGGCTGCCCGTTGCTGGACCAGCGCACGCTGGCGCAGACCCCGGTAGTAAAGCCATTCCCAAAGCGTCGAGACAGCAAAGCCCAAAACAAAGCCGGCCAATACAAACCATAGTAGCTGCCAGTTCATTTGCATCAGCCCTTTCAGGTTCTCGTAGCCTGAGCATGTGCCGAATGAGCCTATCTTACCCGGAAGCCTTCCTGCTGTCAATGCCCCGCCGCTGGCGCGCGGCCTCGAAGAGGATCACCGCCCCAGCGATCGCGGCGTTGAGCGATTCCGTCCGGCCACACATGGGAATAGCCACCGGTGTTGCCAGCGCTCGCACCGCCGCAGTGGCACCGCTTGCTTCGCTCCCCACGGCCAGAACCGAGGGCTGGCGCCAGTCCACCTGGTCATAATGAAGCGTGGCGTGACCGTCGGCCAGATAGAGCGGCTGGCCTGGTGGCAGCCGCCGGACAACGCACTCCCAGTCGGCGCAAGCAACCAGCGGCAAGCGAAAATGAGCGCCCATTGCGGCGCGCAGGACCTTGTCGTTGAACGGATCAACCGTGCCTGGCCCAAAGATAACCTGTTCCACACCGGCGGCTTCGGCTGCCCGTACCAGGGCGCCTGCGTTGCCTGGTTCGCGCACTTGATCGAGCAGCAGTGTCAACGTAGGAATAGACGGCAGCGCAAGCGCAGGCCACGGCGCAACTGCTACAAGCCCCTGTGGCGTCATTGCCTCGGCCAGCGTAGCGACCACGTGTGGTGCGCACGGAATGCATTCGACGGTGGCGGATTCCAGCCGGCGCAACAACTGCGCTGCTGAACGATTCCCTCGGACCAGGTCGGGCGCAAAAAAGAGCGGGTCGGGGCGGACGCCGCTCTGAAAGGCGTCGTCGATCAACCGCACTCCTTCGAGCAAGAGCCGGCGAGTTGCATCGCGATGTCGTTTCTGTTGCAACTTGCGCGCCTCTTTGATACGCGGGTTGCTTGTGCTGGTGATCATTGAGGTCTAAAAAAACACGGCAGGGGTAGCTTGCCCCTGCCGTATCTTGTCTGCCAGACTGAATCAACAACGGTTGCCTGGCCGAGCCCTAGCTCGCCGAGGTTTTGGCCAGTTCTGCCAGGCGGCCAAAGGCGTTGGCATCGTGTACGGCCAGATGGGCCAACACTTTCCGGTCCACCTGGACGCTTGCCTGTTTCAGGCCGTGGATAAACTGGCTGTAGTTGAGGCCATTCTGCCGCGCCGCTGCATTGATCCGTGCGATCCAGAGCGAGCGAAAGTCCCGCTTACGATTGCGGCGGTCGCGATAGGCATAGAAGAGCGATTTGAGCATTGCCTCATTGGCCCGGCGGAAGAGCAGATGCTTGGAACCGACCTGGCCTTTGGTAAATTTCAAAACTTTCTTATGCCGCCGGTGGGCATACCCTTTAGGTCTTGAACGTGGCACTTTTGTTTTCTCCTTCCGTGATGGCGGAACCAGGGCAACAACGGTTAATAGCTGATGCTCAATTTCCAATCGTTAATGGATGACACACGCCGTCGGCGATGGTTCAGTAACCGTTGAGCAATAACCATTAACCACTTCTTCCGGTTCGCTTACGAAGCCGGTCACGTGCTGGGTTGATGTTGACAAACCTACTGCACAGCCTTGCCGGCAATCTTCTTCACCAGCTTGATCGTCGCAGTCACTTCGGTGGTGACGGGATGCCGGAAATCGCTGTTGAGGGACGCGCTCTTTTTGCGGCGCAGATGGCTACGGCCGATCTTCATGCGCATCAATTTTCCATTTTTGGTCAGCCGGAAACGCTTGGCTGCCCCTTTGTGTGTCTTTAATTTAGGCATGCTACTTCCTCTTTTCGCTCACAGGCCGGGATAAAAGCTGGCAGACACAGAAAAACGGGCTTGCGCCCGCTCTCTGACGAATGAAACTCTTGGTCTAAACCTGTTTCTTCGACAAGCTAACCTTGCGCTCGGCTTGCGGCCGGCGTCAGGATCATAATCAGGCTACGGCCATCAAACGCCGGCATAGACTCAACTGTGGCGACGTCGGCCACATCGTTGGCAACCCGCTGTAGCAACTCCTGCGCAACTTCGGGGTGGTAGATCTCGCGACCTTTGAACTTGACCCGCACACGGATCTTGGCGCCTTCCTTAGCAAACTTGCGGATGCGATTCAAGATCACCTGGATATCATGCTCATCGGTCTTGGGACCCATCTGGACTTCTTTGACTTCGATCTGTTTATGCGCCCGGCGCGATTCTCGCTCGCGCTTCTGCTTCTCGTACAGATACTTGCCATAATCCATCAACCGGCAGACCGGTGGATTGGCATTGGGCGCTACTTCGACCAGGTCCAGTTCCTTTTCCCCGGCAAGTGCTAACGCATCGCGGATAGGAAGGATCCCCAACTGTTGGCCGTCCGCATCGATCACGCGCACTTCACGGGCACGAATCTCCCCGTTGATCCGTGTGGGGTCTGGCCGACTATAACGATCCGAACGACCGTACCGACCGCCACCACCGCCGCCGGGACGCATTGTTCTGCTTGGTGCCTGATTGCCGATATGAAAACTCCTTAATAGAATCTGAAAAAGGTATGTCTGACCGCACGATTGGCCAAACAAAGCAAGCGCCAACAAGGCAGCTTACATAACAAACAGTATAACACGAGAGTCATAAGGCGTCAAGTGGCAAAAAACAAAAAAGAATCCGCCGTATATCTCAATTTTGAGGGATCAACTCGACCGATAAGAGACCGTCCGATAAGAGATCGGCTTGACCGAGCGGTTCATCCTTTAGCAAATTTGGTGCAGTACCCGTGTAGCAGATGAAAAAGTAGGTTTGCACTTGTCGTTGCTGCCCAATATGCACAAAGCCACACAAGCAGATGTTGGCCTAACAGCAGAATTGACAGCGCCCGCCACCTGTGGTTTAATCCGGGTGCTCTTTATTAAATTCACTGGATTTATTAATTGGCTGCAGGGGCTGGCCCCACTGGCACTGCTTCCCCAGTACAACGTGGATCTGCTCGGTCATGATCGTTGCCAGTGAAAAAGCAAATCAGGCGGTTACCAAGCGGCACAATGCTCGCCTGGTGTTTAAAACCATCTACGATCACGAGCTAATCAGCCGGGCTGAGATTGCGCGCCTTACCAACCTGACAGCCACAACCGTCTCAAACGTCATCGGCGAATTAATCGGCGAGGGCGTTGTCGAAGAGGTCGGGTCGGTCTCTACTGAGCGGGGCAAACCGCCAACCCTGGTAGGTCTCTGCCGCGATGCGCGCCATGTCCTGGCTCTCAACCTGGCACAGAATGTCTTTCGCGGCGGCATCTTTAACCTGCGGGGAGATTTATTGCACCAACAGTGCCGTCCCGCTGCTGGTTTGCAGGGCGAAGACGCGCTCAAGACCGTGCAAGGGCTAGTCGATGCGTTGCTGCCCCATACAAGCCGCCCGCTCTTGGGCATCGGCGTCGGCGCTCCCGGCTTGATCGATGCGGCCCACGGTGTCATCAACCGGGCGGTGAACCTGCGCTGGTATGATCTACCTCTGGCCCAGTTGCTGAGCGAGCGATATGGTCTGCCTATCCATGTGGTCAATGATAACCAGGCCTCGTTGTTGGCCGAGCATCTGTTTGGTCACTATCGCAATCTCGCCAACCTAGTAGTCATCCGGGTTGGGCGCGGCATTGGCGCCGGGATCATGGCCAATGGACAATTGCTCCAGCACACCGGTGCGGGCGAAATCGGCCACGTCACTGTAGTCGAGCAAGGGGAACGCTGTTCGTGTGGAAACGATGGCTGTCTGGAGACGGTTGCCAGCAGCCGGGCGATTGTCGAGCGGGCGCGCAATCTGTTGGCAGACTACCCGCATACCCGGCTTGCCACGTTCGTATCCGCCCGTGGTGAGCTCGATATTCAAGCAGTCATCGATGCGTGGCGCGCAGGCGATACCTTTCTTGACCCAATTGTGGAAGATGTAGGGCGCTATCTGGGGATAGCCATTGCCCACCTGATTGGGATCCTGGGTTCGACACGCGTCTTGTTATGCGGCAGCGTAACGGGATTTGGGGAGCCGCTTCTCCGGCGCATTCGGGAGGAGGTGGAGCAGCGCTCGTTTACGGCACAACTCCAGCCTCCAGCTATCGACTTGGTAAGTTTGGAAAGCGATATTATAATGTTGGGGGCAACGGCTCTCCTCCTCAAGCATGAATTGGGTTTGTTCTAACAGGAGTTCAGTATGGCAGCAGTAACCGACACCTCCACGGTAACCACCTTTCCCACCCAGGAACGACGAAAATGGGCTGGCGGGCTGCTGCGCTCGTACTATGTGCGGAAGGTCCTCAAGACGCTCTTCACGGCGTACGTGGTCACGTCGTTTATCTTCTTCCTCATCCGTCTCTTACCTGGCAACCCCATCGAGCAGATGGTCAGCCAGCTCATCTCCCAGGCGGGCCTGACCGAACGTGAAGCGTACGACCAGGCAGCGGCGCTCTTCGCCATCGACTTCAACCAGCCACTCCATCTCCAATATTTGGAATATCTGGGCAACACCCTGCGGGGCGACCTGGGCAACTCAATCTTGTCGCCGGGCGCCACCGTTGTCGAAATCATCCTGAGATTCTTGCCCTGGACCATCTTTAGCGTAGGTATGGGGTTGATTCTAAGCTTTATGGCCGGCATGTTGCTCGGCATGCTCATGGCCTACCGGCGCGATACCTGGTTCGACCATATTGCGACCGTCTTCGCCTCGATCTTTAGTTCGGTGCCCAACTACCTGATCGGGCTGATGATGATCGTCTGGTTGGGCATTCAATGGCGTCTGGTGCCGATTGCGGCCATGCGTGGGGCGTTGTCGCCCAATGTGGTGCCGGGGTTGACCTGGGAGTTCTTTTCCGATGCCTTGTTCCACGCTGCGCTGCCAGTCTCTACTTACTTTATCACCACCGTCGGCGGCTGGATGCTGGCCATGAAGAGCAGCACCATCAGCACGCTCGGCGAAGATTATGTCACGGTGGCAAAGGCGCGCGGGCTCACCGACTGGCGGATCACGACCGCCTATGTGGGGCGCAACGCCTCGTTGCCGCTCTTCACACAACTGGCGTTGAGCATCGGTTTTGTAGTCGGTGGCTCGATCCTCATCGAGTCGATCTTTGTCTATCAGGGCATCGGGCTGACGTTGAGCAACGCCATCAACCGGCGCGATTATACGGTGATGCAGGGCATCTTTCTGGTGATTACACTTTCCGTGATCTTTGCCAACTTCTTTGCCGATATGCTCTACAGTTGGCTAGACCCGCGCATCAAACTGGGCAGTGAGGGATGATCTTTAGGTTGTGGCCGGCATGAGTGACGCGGAATGAGAGAATTCAGTCTGGGGTGAAGCGATGGAGATGGTGCGGAGTATACTGAGCGGTCTGGGCACGACGCTGCGTCTGCTGACCTACAACAAGGTTGGGTTTCTTGGTTTTCTCGGCGTCATCTCGATTGTTTTGCTCTCTTTCATTGGGCCCTACTTCTGGCCGCCCCAGCGGGGGGCGAACCTGGGTGCGATCTACGAACCGCCCTCGGCCCAACACTGGTTGGGCACCGACGACACCGGCAAGGATGTCTGGCTACAGATCGTCAACGGGGGGCAGGATGTGATCTATGCAGCCGCCGTGGCCGCGGTGATCTCGACGCTGATCGCGGTGAGCTTTGGCGCGCTGGCCGGTTTTGTCGGTCGCTGGGTGGACGGCTTAATCGTTGCCATCACCGACATCTTTCTGACGATCCCCACATTTCCGCTACTGGCGGTGTTGGCGACCTTTGTCAAGCTGAACAACATGACTTTCCTGGGCGTTCTGCTTGGTCTGCTGGGTTGGCCTGCCCTTTTGCGAGCCGTGCGCGCACAGACGCTCTCGCTCAAAGAGCGCGACTTTGTCGAGGCAGCCCGCGCCCTCGACCTGGGGACAGGGCACATTATTTTCCGCGAGATGATCCCCAACATGATGACCTATATCGTCATCAGTTTCACCCTAGCTTTTACTGGGGCGATCTACGGCCAGGTGGGGTTGATCTTGCTTGGCCTGGCGCCCTTTTCGAGCAACAACTGGAGCGTCATGATCAGCTGGGGGTGGAACCACGGCGCGATGTTCTTCAAAAACAGCGTCTGGTACATCATGTCGCCGATTGTGGCTATTGCTTTGCTCCAACTGTCGGTGATCACCATGACCCGTTCGCTCGAAATGGTCTTCAACCCGCGCCTACGCGCCGGCGGATGATGGAGATGCAGCGTGCGGAACGCGGAATGCGGCATCATTTTCAATCAACCCGCATTCAGACAGTGAGGTACTTATGACGACGTCTACCCTGCAATGGCACCATACCGCGTTGGAAAATGGGAAACCGCCATTGAGCCTGCAGAATGTGTATGTCCAGTATGTAACGCGTAAGGGCAGCGTGCAGGCGGTGCGCGGGGTGACATTGGATCTATTGCCCGGTGAGAGCCTGGCTCTGATCGGAGAGAGCGGTTCGGGCAAAACGACGCTGGGGCTGGCGATTGTTCGCCTGCTGGCCAATACAGCCAGGGTAGAGCCAGGTGAGATCGTCTACCGGCGCGATGGCCGCGAGATCGATGTCCTCCAGTTGCGCCCGGCGGAGCTGCGCGAGTTTCGCTGGCGCGACTGCGCCATGGTTTTTCAGTCGGCGCTCAACGCCTTTAACCCGGTCTTGCGCATTTGGGATCAGGTGTGGGATACGGCGCGCGCCCACGGCTGGAATGATCGCACGGCGGTGCGCGAACGCTTTCTGGACCTGTTACGCTTTGTCCAGCTTGATCCCGGCCGGGTGATCAACGCCTATCCGCACGAGTTGAGCGGCGGGATGCGCCAGCGCAGCCTGCTTGCCATCTCGCTACTACTCGACCCGCAGATCCTGATCCTCGACGAGCCGACTACGGCGCTCGATATCTTGACGCAGCGCACCATTATCAGCCTGTTGCGGCGGCTCAAGGATGAGCAACACTTTACGATGATCTTTATTTCACATGACCTGGCCATCGCCGCCGAACTGGCCGACCGGGTGGCTACCATGTACGCCGGGCGCATCGTAGAGATCGGCAAGACTGAGGATCTCTTCTACCGGCCGCGGCACCCTTATACCTTGGGGTTGATCCGTGCAGTGCCCACCGTCTTGGGCGGTTTTGAGGAACTGGCGTCGATCCCCGGTTCACCCCCCGACCTGATCAACCTGCCCAGTGGCTGCAAGTTTCACCCTCGCTGCCCGTTTGCCACCGAGCGCTGCCAACAGGAAGAGCCGGAACTCGAATCTGTCGGTGACAAACATTACACCGCCTGCTGGCACTGGCAGGAGGTGGAGAGAGAGCTGGAACACACACCGCTGCGTGTCACACGATAGATTTGTGTCTAAGATTCGGCAGTATGGCGAAGCCTCGTGTATCGTACAGTTGGCATACTGATCGATTGGATAACAGCTAAACAACTATGCCGAAAGTTCAAGTGGTTTCGCAAATCGATATCGACCTCAACGAAGTGCTCGACTCGATGGTGTTGCCCACCTTGACACATCGGAGTTAGAACAGTTTGTGCAACAGGTGAATGTAATACTGGTACGCCGGAAGGCACCCAACTTGCCCAAGCGTGAAGCAGAGCTATTGCAACAAATCAACCAGGGTTTGCCTCCAGCGGTGAGACAGCGGTATCAGGAGCTTAATAGCAGGCTTGAAGCAGAGGTGTTAACACCAGAAGAACATCAAGAATTGTTAGGTTTGATCGACCAGATTGAACAGGCTGATGCAATACGACTGAAACAGTTGATCGAATTAGCGCAATTGCGTGGGATGTCGCTGGATGAATTGATGCAGCAACTCAACATCAGTCCACCGGTTTATGCCTAGGCCCTACCTATCGGCGGAGACGCGAAGAAGTCTCATTGCAAGGGCGCAAGGCCGCTGTAAATACTGCCAATGTTGGGCTCGCTATGCTACGGAACCGTTTGCGGCGGAGCACATTGTGCCGGTCAGTCGTGGTGGCGGCTCTTCTTTGGAGAATTTGGCTTTCGCTTGCTCCGGTTGCAACGGTCATAAGTACAACAAAGTGACGGCACCCGACCCTGTTGATGGCAAGGAGGTTTCACTTTTTCATCCCCGACAGCAGCGTTGGTCAGACCACTTTGGTTGGAATGAAGATTACACGCACATAGTTGGTTTGACTGCGACGGGTCGTGCGCTGTGTCAGCATTGCAGCTAAATCGCCCAGGCGTTGTCAACATCCGGCAGTTGCTCTGTCAAGTAGGTAAACACCCACCAGAAGCAATGGATCAACAACTTTAGCAAGACGTAAATCACCGTGACCCCAATCCTTGAACTGCGCAACGTTACCAAAACTTTTGGCTCCGGTCGCTACCAGGTGACTGCAGTGGATGACATCTCATTGGCCGTCCAGCCGGGCGAGATCGTCTGTCTGGTGGGTGAGAGCGGGTGCGGCAAGAGCACGACCGGGCGCATGACGGCAGGGCTACTCCCCGTCAGCCAGGGTCAGGTTCTCTTCCGGGGCCAGGACATCGCCCAGATGAACCGCAACGACTATCAGAAGTATCGCCGGGCAGTGCAGATTGTCCACCAGGACCCCTACGCATCGCTGAACCCCACCCAGACAGTGCGCCAGATCATCACGGCTCCGCTCCGCCGTCACCGCAAGGTGAGCGGCCACGCACACGCCGAACGCCGCGCCCGTGAGATTTTGGAGATCGTGGACCTGACGCCGGTCGAGGAGTTCATGGACAAGTACCCGCACCAACTGAGTGGTGGCCAGCGCCAGCGCGTCTCTGTCGCGCGCGCGTTGACGGTGGACCCCCAGTTTATCGTCGCCGATGAGGCCGTGTCGATGGTGGATGTGTCGATTCGCGTCAGCCTGTTGAACATGCTGGCCCGGCTCAAACAAGAGTTTGATGTTACCTTTCTCTTCATCACTCATGATCTGGCGCTTGCCAAATACTTTGCCTGGCAGGGCCGCATCGTCGTGATGTACTTGGGCCGTATCGTCGAGGAAGGACCTACCCCGCGGGTGATCACTGACCCACGCCATCCATACACACAGGCGCTGCTGGCGGCCGTGCCCGAAGCGGACCCCGAACTGGCCCAGCACAAACGCCAGATCGAATTGCGGAGTTCCGAAATTCCGAGCCTGCTACATCTGCCACCGGGATGTAGCTTTCACCCGCGTTGTCCCTATGCGATCCCGGGCCAGTGCGATGTCCTGGCGCCGCGATTGGAAGCCATCTCTGAGGGTGGCAGCGTCGCCTGCCCCGTGCGCAAGGCCGAGTCGATCCAGTTGGTCGTCTAGGAGCCTATCCAGATAACGGTTGCAGTCTCCTCTAGCACCACCTGAGAACAAGGTGCATCGCACAGTTGTTTGGGTGGGCACTAAGAGACCCTCTCAAAATCGGTTGTGGTTCTGGAATGCTTTCGAGCAGCACAGGTGTGGCACAGAGATTTTGAGAGGATTTCTAAGTGAAGGGCGCCATGAGCAGCACAATCGGGCATGCAGCCTTTCGTCTTGGTTTTTTTATCGTTTTTGTCAGCGGCGTGCTGCTCTTGTTTCTGGAGCGCGGCACTGCTGAATGGGCAATTACGGTTTTCACGTTTGTCTTTGCGCTGCTGTTCCTGGTCGTCGTCACCATCATGGTCCGGTTCGGCCAGCGCAAGCCATAACCGTTTGACGGATTGTCGGTTGTACCGGTCCGTCCCGGCACTGCCAGGCAGACCCGTACAATCTGCAAGCATACTTGTACTGTTCACATGCTCAACGACAGGAGGATATTCCATGAAACATCGTTTGTGGTTCTCCCTCATTTTCGTCGTGGCGCTGGCACTGTCGGGCTGCCAGGCCCCAGGCGCGCCCACAGCGGGTGAGCCGGATGCCGCACAGCCGGCCGCGCCGGTGACCGGCGTCAGCGAGTTCCACGCTGCCTGGCCCTACTCGCCTCCCCCTGTGGGCCACTACAACACCTTTATCCCCGACAATCTGGCCCTGGGCATCTACCAGGACCTCATGGAGCCATCCTTGTTCATCTACAGGTGGGCGGATGACGACTGGATCCCGCTGGCCGGCCAATCCTGGGAATGGGTGGATGACACCACCATCGAGGTCAAGCTGATCGAAGGCGCGGTCTGGAGCGACGGCAGCGAGTTCACTGCGCAAGATGTGGTGAACAGCTTTCTGATCGAACGGATGCTTAATACAACGGTCTGGCGCTTTCTCTCCGAAGTAAACGCTGTCGACGACACGACGGTCCAGTTCGTCTTGAACGAGCCATCCAACATTGGGCCGCGCTACGTGCTGCGCAACACCCGCATCCGCGCTTCCAGCAACTATGGCGAATGGGCCGAACAGGTCGCTGACCTGGTGGCGGATGGTTTGACGCCAGAAGATCAGGAGTGGCAGAGTCTGCGCGAGGAATTCACCCGTTACCGCCCCGACGACATGGTGGTTCTGGGGCCGTACAAGATCGACCCGGCCAGCATCACTGAGTCGACGCTGCTCCTCAACAAGGTGCCTACCTCGTATTGGGCCGATACGGTCCGCTTCGACCGCATCGTCAACTACAACGGTGAGACGCCGGTAATCACGCCGCTGGTGCTCTCGGGTGATGTGGACTATGCAACGCACGGTTTCCCGCCCGCCACGGTACAGGAGTTTATGGCCCAGGGCTACCGGATCATTCGCCCGCCGATCTACAACGGCCCGACGATTGGATTCAACCACGCCATCCACCCATTCGAGGTGAAGGAGTTCCGCCAGGCGCTCGCGTATGCGGTGAACCGGGCGCAAAATGGCCAGGTCTCCATGGCCGAATCGGGTGTGCCTGTGCGCTATATGACAGGCATGTCGGATAACTTTGTGGAAACCTGGGTCACCGAGGAGGTCCGGGCTCAGTTGAATCCATATGAATATGACCCAGACCGCGCCGAAGAGATCCTGCTGGGGATCGGCTTTACACGTGACAGCGACGGTGTATGGATGGATGAGACCGGCGCCCGCATCGAAGTGGAGTACCTTTTCCAGGCGGAATTCGCCGACTGGTCCGCTTCGGCCCGAGATGCGTGCGAACAGCTCAACGAGTTTGGCATCCAGTGTACGGCGCGCAGCATCACCTTTACCCAGTTCAACCCCGAAGCCTGGGACGGCAATTTCGAGCTGGCATCGCTGACCTGGGGCTCCGGCAACCCTCACCCGCACTTCAGCTACGACTTTAGCCTGCGCTTCTTCAACCCGGCCTTGGGTGGTACAGGCGACCCGACCAAGCCCGGCATGTCCTTCAACCTGGTGCAAGAAACCGATGCGCTCGGTGAGGTAGACCTGGGCGCGTTGATCGACGCCGCCGGCAAGGGCGCAGACATGGATGCGCAACGGGAAGCTATCAGCCAACTGGCGCTGGCCTACAACGAACTGCTCCCCGGCGTTCCGCTCTGGGAGCGCTATGGCAACAACCCGGCCCCTAGCCGCTTTGCCGCCGGCTGGCTGCCCGACGACGACCCCATCTACTTGAACAGCCCTTACAGCGACTCGTTTGTGATCATCCAGATCCTGGACGGTACGCTGCACCCGGCAGGTGAGTAGGGAATAGGGATTGGGGATTAGGGATTAGGCGGTGGTATGGTATACTAATTCCTAATTTCTAATCCCTGATTCCGAATTCCTACTCATGACCAACCTTCGTCTCCTCACGATCATCTCTGTGCTCTGCTTTGTTGCCACGGGCATCAATTCGATCCTCATCTCGTTGTATCTCCAGTCGCTGGGGGCCAGCTTTTCAGAGATCGCCATCATCCAGTCGAGCGTTGTGGTGACGATGCTGGTCGCCAGCTATGCCTGGGGGCGCTTTTCAGACCGTCTGGGCCGGCGCAAACCGATCTTGATCGGTGGGCTGGCCATTCTCTCCATTGCCTATTTCCTTTTGAGCCAGGCGCCGACAAGCTACTGGGCGTGGGCGGCTCGTCTCTTTGAGGGGATGGGCAGCGCTGCGTACGCCACCATCAGCCTGGCCATGATGGGTGACCTGCTCGAAAAAGAGAAGCAGCGCGGGCGGAGCATCGGCATCTGGCGCGGGTTGGGGTCGCTGGCCTTTGCAGTCGGCTCCATCACCGGCGGCTGGTTTGCGGACCAGATTACGATTGCCCCAACCCTGTTGCTCTGCGTTGGGCTTTATGCGGCGGCGGCATGTTGCGCCCTCTTTTTGCGCGAAGGGAGTCGATTGCCCGCAGCGCCGCCGGTCGCCGGTCGTCCGCAACCGGCGGGCGCTACAGCGGCGGCTACGCCCGCCACCCGTTCCATGTTGCCGATCGCCTTCATGGGTGGCGTCTTCTTTTGGATCTGCGCCCATTCGGCCTCGGCCTCCATGTGGCCCAACTACATGGCGACGTTTGGCTATGGCAAGACAGCCAGCGGCTTTTTGTGGGGCATGGCGGCGATCATCGAGATGGTCGTCATGCACCGCGCCGGCATCCTGTCGGACCGGTGGGGGCGGCCGCCCTTGTTGATCACGGGTGCGCTGGGCATTTCACTGACCAATTTTGGCTACCTGACCATGGCACAGTACTTCCCCGCCCTGCTCGGCGTCCAGGTGATGCGCGGTATTGGGTTTGGCAGCTATACCACGGCGGCCATGACCTTCGCCGCCGAACATGGCGACCAACGCACCCGTGGCAGCAAGAGCGGTCTTTACAATACCACCACCAGCGCAGGCGGCTTGCTCGGCACATTTCTGGCCGGAAATTTGGTGCAACTCTTTGGCTTCGGTACACTGTATGGTGTCTGTTCAGCCCTGGCGTTTACCAGTGCTATCTGCTTCTGGCTGCTTCGCCGCCGCACCGCGAGGACAATCTCTGCTACTAGTTCGACGGCTGTGTAGGTTTGCGTAAT
>QEUW01000162.1 GCA_003577005.1 Chloroflexota bacterium
GAGCGAAAGACGGAGAGCGCGTGCATCAACCGGCGCTCCGCCCCAGGCAGCCGCCGCTCCAACCGCTGCCAGAGGGGCAACAGGGCCGGTGATTGGGGCAACTGGTCGAGCACAGTACTCAATGGCTCTGGTGGATTTGCGCCGTAGAGGGCGCCGCAAAGTTCGAGCAGCCGCGGGTTGCCGCCCGTGTAGCGATAGAGACGGGCTAACTCTTCATCGGTCGCCACAATCGAGTGGCTGGCCAGCCACTCCGCCACTTCGGCCAGGCTTAGCCCCCCCAGCGTGTAGAGGCGGTCGCTCTCCCAAAAAGCTCGCTGGCCGATCAGCAACATAGGTGTGTGGGTGCGCAGGCTGTCGATCAACTCGAGCAACTGCACATGGTGCGGGTTGGGTTGGTCAGAGGTGAGCGGGCGCAGAAAATCCAACTCGTCAAAACAGAGCAAGGGCTTGTGCGCCAGCGCCGCCAGGTCGTTGCGCGCCAGCCCCAGCGCCAGGTTGCGATCCTTCACCTGCCCGCCGCCGGCCACCAACTGATGCCAGAGCGTCGATGCGCCCTGCTCATGCAAAAAGTGACCCAGGGCAAACAAGAGGCTATCTACCTGGTCATTCAGGGTGGGACGGAAGGTGTACCAGAAGACGGCGGGCGAACCCCATGCCTCGGTCACGGCGGCACCCAGCGAAGTCTTGCCCACGCCGCCAGGACCGGTCAAACTGACTGCGCGGTCTGCCATGAGGTCATTGAGGATCTGGGTTTGCAGTTGATCGCGGCCAATCAACTGGGCGGAGAGCATGGGCTGCTCCGGGCGGATAGCCGGTCGCAGCCGTTGCAACAGGTGAACACCCAACCGCTCGACGGCATCACGCAGATGGCGGTCGTGGGTCGGGCGCGAGCTGTGGAGGATGTCGTGGTAGATCTCCGCCTGGTTCTTGGGTGGAGGCTGGAAACAGCGCTTGAGGTAGTTGAGTTCCAGGATCAAGCAGTCGTAGCGTCCGCCGCGTCCGTGTCTGGCTTCTTCATCCGCCACAGCCGCCAACATAGCTGGCCCGTCGGTGGGGGATGGGCCACCCCAGAGGGCCGTGATCGCTTTGTCGATTTCGGCGCGCAACAACTCCCCGCGTGCGACAGGGGTTGCCATCTGGCCGTGCAACATGCTCCCCAGAAAATAGGGCGCGGCCAGCGGCGAGTGTTCGCCCAGCGTCGTTGCCTCGGCAAAACCTTCTAGCACGAGCTTGACGTGGTCGAAGTAACTCCTTGCACTCTGAAAACGATTCGTTGCCAACATTGCGCACCACCTGCAAAATTCGGACATGAAGTACGGCCATAGCGTCGCATCCATCATGGTGAGCGG
Source organism: Chloroflexota bacterium (assembly GCA_003577005.1). The sequence continues at coordinate 1,350 of QEUW01000162.1, forward strand.
CAATGAAGTCAACAACAGCTATGTTGTGATTTTACGCACAGCTTTTATAAACGATCATGGCTTCATCTCCAAGTCCCCGGCACAGGCGGCGCAGCGCGCCCCTCAGGATGCTCCTGAGGGGCGCGCTGGGGACATTTGCCCAAGAACACCCAAAACGCTGCATGACACTCCCCAACATCCTTGACCGTTACGACGGTGAAGTGACGTTGGTCAGCGTGGCATCTGGCGTTGTCCGCTCGAGCCCTTTGCGCACCCACAGAAGCAAGCCAACGGCAAAGAGCGGTAGCAGCGCGCCCAAGAGCAAGGTTGTCGCTAATCCAAGAGATTGCACCGCATAGCCTGTGCCGATCAAGCCCAGGACGGCACCGGCCCATTTGGCGGCTTCGAGGCGCGACATGCCCTTATCCAACAAGCCGGGCGGCAACAGGTCGGTTGCCAGCGCTGAACTCACCCCGCGCTCGGCGCTTGATAGGGCGAGCAACATCGACGCCGTCATAAAATCGAATAAATGGACGGCGACCGCCATCCAGGCCAATCCCAGCGCAGCCGCAGCATAGGCCACCGCTAGTAACATCCGGCGGTCATAGCGATCCGACAGATATCCCATGAGTGGGTTTATGAAAAGGGCGACGCTGGCACTAACACCCACCGTGATGGTGATGGAACTGGCGCTAAACCCCCGATCGTCCATCGCCATGGAGCGGCCTAGGATACTGGCGAAGTTGCCGATGCTCTGCCACGGCTGGTTGGCTTGGGCGTGGTGAACCCTCAGCAACCGGTTGGTCTGGCAGAAAGCAGGCACAGAAGCTCTCTAGCAACCAGAGGCAGGCCATCATCGTAAACAACGCCGGATAGCCTGCACCATCGACCAGCGGGCCGGCCGTCAGCCCACCCAAGACACTGGCCAGCGCCATCGTGAGCGCCAGCCAGCCAAAGAGCTTGCCACGTTCCTGCTTGGGGGCATAGATCCCAGCCAGAATGCTGACCAGCGCCAGCGTCGCGCCACCAGCCATCCAGGTGACAGCATTGAGCAGCGCGAGGTGCCAAAGCTGGTCTACTTGTCCCATCCCCCAGGTGGCCGGGGCGGCAAGCAAGCTGATCCCTACGATCAAGGCTCGCCGGCGCTGCAACCGGCTGGCCAGCCAGCCGGCCCCAACTGTGCCAATGACCAGCGATAGAAAGATAAAAGCGAGGTAGTTGCCGACTAGGGCCGGCGCTGCACCCAGTTGCCTCACATAGACAGGCAGCAAGGGCATCAGCGCCGACCCAACCCACCAGCTGATTAAGCTGCACGCCAGGAGCGCAGCAATTTGTCGTTTCTTCATGGGTAGACCCCTTCTAGACTCGTTGTACGTGGTGCCAACGTCCCGGGTACATCCGAAAGTGCCGGGAATGTTCTGTACCCTTCTACTCTTGAGATGTACTGGCACATGAGGTTAAGTAGCTCAATACTACAACTGCACTTGGCCGGACCCTGTAGCAAAGACCTCCGCGCCCAGTGGGCCCCCGTGGCCCCAGAAGCTCCCGAATCATCCGAATCTCGCCGGCCACCTCCCGGAGATCTTTGTGGAAGTGCGGTTGTAGTATTAACGGGAGGTGCAACGCACTTTTCAAGTGCATCGCACCTGTAGTACCCTACCTAACCTGATGTGTCAGTACATTTAGACGCCAGGCGTTCTTGGCCGGTCTTTTGCTTAATCACCTGCTGTAGCCGGCTCTGCTCTGCCCTGTTCAACCCTACGCTGTGGCCTGGGCAGCAGCATCGGCGTCTTTTGTTGGTATTCCCGGTAGGCGCACCAGCCGGTAGAGCCACGGCGTCCCGAAGTGGACCGACGCTGGTTTTGCCGAACGCAGATGCAGGTAGACTTGCTGCAGCCCGAACAACTCAAAGTGGTTGATCAGGAACGACGAGATCAGGATCAGGCTGACGCCCACGCCCATGAGCACCCAGAAAATCACCTGCCCCAACCCGTGCTCCACCTGCCAGAGAACTGCTGGCAGGGGTCGCCACTGCCAGTAGAGCAGAATCAGCAGCAGGCTGCTTGTGAGCACATAGGTGCTGCGCTCGGCCGCCTTGGGCACGATGCGCGTCCACCACGTCTTGAAGCCCGGCCGCGCCATGACCGAATGTTGCAATCCAAAGAGCGCCATCAGCCCCAGGTTGGTCATGAGCGCCGGCAAGCTCGACCCGGTCTCGCCACTGTCGATGCTCTTGGGGACGAGCCAGTTGCTCAAGAAGCCGATCAAGTACAGGAAGCAGGCAAAGAAAATTAGATAACTGACGACACCGTAGACAAAGATGAGAAATTTTTTCATGTGTTTGATGTAAGACATGGTGATTCTCCTAGCAAGAAGTAAATTCGTCTCAGTGGTCCAACTGAGCAGGTTTATTCCCGGCTACATTAGAAGTCCAAAAAACGTTCTAGCAATCGGGTGATGAACCAAAGCACCATCGGTAAGAAAACGGCAGTGGCTAGCCAACGGATCGTCTCCGGTTCCCAAGGCCAGGTCGAAATCTTGACCAACCAGTCTTGCTCTTGTTGCAGCCCAGCCATAGCCTTCACGGGTGGTTCCAATTCGACTGAAAGCTGGTCGTCAATCCGCCGGTGCAATTCGGCGAAACAGGTCTTGACCCGCTGTCCCACCTCAGTTTGGGCCCGGATCTTTTCTGCCACTAGGAGGCGATGGACGCCAAGGAGTGGCCAAAGGAAGGCGAACAGGGCCAGGGCTACCGTGGTCAGCATTGCGATCAGGGAGAATTTATCGCCAGCGAAGCCTGGCTCTGTAACAATCCAGGTATAGGCAATCAGAAGCCCGCCGGAAGCAGTTTGAGCGGTTAATACCGAAAACACGTGAATCGGCGTCAAGTTGAACAGGTCGATCACAGTGCTGGTCGTGTAGATCCGGTTGACCACTCTCACCTGATGAATGGTGTGGTAGACAAACAGAGAGAACGATAGACAGACCAAGAGGCCAATGGCGCCTTCAAACCAGCGGGCCACTGGCGACGTGAACACTAAAACTTCCGGCGTAAAGACGAGACCGCGGGCTACTCCCACCACCATCAGCACCCCATAGAGGAGTCCGGCGAGCGTGACCACCAACGTTGGTCGGGCCGGCAACGTCAGTAGGGAGTACGCCAGTTCATTGTAGCGGCTCTCCCCACCCTCCAAGACCGGTCGGAAGCGGCCCATCGCCCGGTTCGCCACCCAGTTCAAGTAGTGGACGAGTGCTAGATACCAGACCCCGCTGATCATGACCACGACGTGAAAGGGATGAAACGTGCCCGCAGAATAGGAGCCGTCCCCCCACTTGATGGCGGCGTGGGTCAGGACGAGGAACAGGGCAAGCAACGAGTAAAGAAGCCAGCCTGGTCCGGGCAGTCGCTCGATCTGGCTATGCAGCCGATCAACCCAGCTGGGAGGATAGGGCCACCCAGCCGCCGCGGCGGCGAAGGTTTCGTCCTGCCGGGGTTGTTCTTGCTGGACGTACTTGCTTCCAAAGGGCGAGGTGTGATACATACCTGTCTCCTCGGTGATTTGCGGGCAATTGCGTACGCCTGTTTGCGGCGGACAATCGCCCGCCGCAAACGCAACCATCCGGGAAGCCTATCGGCCGCCCGGATGGTCATGCGCCGTCTCTAGCGACCTTTAGTGATGGTAATCATGCCCGTGACCAAAAGCCGACTCGATCGACTCGGGCAGCAGTCCATGTTCGCTGGCCAGGTCGAGTGTTTTGACCACGTCACCGCTCGCCAGATCGATTACCGTCAGCGTCCCAGTGTTGAGACCCTCCAGGTTGATCAGGTTGTTCTGCACCACCATCACCTCGCGGCCGGACTGGGTGGTGAAGAAGAGCATGTGGTGCGCACCGGCCTCGGCGAGCAGCGTGCGCTTGAGCGGCAGCGCCGGCAGGCTATCCAGGCTGTAGACATTCACGACGCCAGGGTGGGCAAAGCTCACGAAAAGCTCCTTCTCACCCGCTTGATTCTGGTGAATGTAGAATTCCAGCGCCACGCCCAGCCCGGCTTCCTCGCCTTCCACCTGTTTCGTGAACTCACCGAAAGACTTCGTCGCTTCATCGTACGGGGCAACCCAGATGTCGCCGCCGTTGACGGTGGTGACCAGGGCAAAGGGGGGCAAGTCATCGCGCAGGAGCAAGACCTCCACCGGCGCGCTCAGGTCATCCCAGCTTTCGGCCACCAAATGGGTGCTGACCGCCTCATCTGTCGCCAGGTCGATGGCGGTGACCGTGTTGCCCGCACCCGACTGCATGTCCGGGTGAGGTGCGGAAGTCACCATCAGCAGCCCCAACGCCTCGTTAGCCGAGATCCCATGCGGCCACAGGATAAAGGGCTGGCCACTGGCCGGATCATCGGGAACAGGGGCGCTGATCGTCTTCAGCAACTCGTTGGTCTGTGCATCAAAGACCCCGACCGTGCCGTCCTTGTCGCCGCCCTGGCCGCCCAGGAAGGTCATATAGAAGCGGCTGCCGTCCTCGGTAAAGTACATGTCTTCGCCGACGATATTGTCGCCGACATCGATGGGCAGGGTCTCGCTGATCGCCGGCACACCGTTTGCGTCTCGCTCCAGGATCACCTCATACAGCCGATCACCGCTCAGAGCCGTGGTGTAGAGCCGGCTCTCATCATGGTTGAAATAGAGGTGGTGCGGCAGCACGTCCGCCCCAATGTCATAGCGCTGGATGATCTCCCCAAAATGCTCAGAGTCCGGGTCGAGATCCACCAGCGCAACTCCGTCGGCCCCACCGTTCAGATCAGTGAAGTCCACAAAGGTCAAACCGGGGCTGGCGTGTTCATGGCCGGGGTCGGGCGGCTCGACCGGCTGAATACAGCCCGCCAGCGCCAACCCGGCCAGCAACAGTACAAACAAGAGGGTGCGATTTACTACAGTAAACGGTTTCATCAGTTATCTCCTTGATACAAATCTGCACATACGAGAATCTATCTATCTGCATGGTTGTTTGAAGGCGACGATTCAGGCGGCAGCAAAACTGTCGCTTTCAAACAGAAGCTGGTTCAGACCGTCGGCTTGATATTTTGGTTGAGGCGGAACAGGTTTGTCGGGTCATACTTGTTCTTGATCGCCACCAGCCGCTCGTAATTGGCTCCGTGGCTGGCCTGCACCATCTGTTCGCCTTCTTCATTTAGCCCAGGGAAGTTCATATAGATCCCCTCTCTGGCGTAAGGCTGCATGGCCCGCCAGAAGTCACGAGTCCAGTTGACATTGGTCTCGGTCTCCGCCGGGTCGGCCCAGGTGGTGTTGAAGACCAGCCAGAAGGGTGCGCTGCGGTCGCCAAAAGCGGTCGCCTCGGCAGGCACGCGGCTCGCCGCACCGCCCATCGCCCAGAGATCGACAATCGTCATCTCGGAGGGCCGGTCGATGGCCCACTCCACCAGGTCATCGATCACCATGTCATCCAACGAGGTGAGATAGTGCGATTTCCAGTAGTGACTCAGTACGCCGGCCGGGAAGAGGGCGTCGAGTGAACTCTGGATGGCCGTGTAAGGCATGGGGCTGGTCAGATCGGCCAGCGGCGTGGTCAACTTGCGCAGCGGTTGGATCACCTGCTCGCCTTGCTCAATCGGGCCGGCGTAGAGACCGGCCATGACCAGTACCCGCTGGCCGTGAATCTGCGGCGGAAATATGGGGGCTGGCGGCACGGTCCAGAAAAAGGCGTTGCTGCTAAACTCGTCGGGGGCAGCCGCCATGAAATCGCGCCAGCCCGGCAGGATTTCACGCGCCCGCTCCGCCGGGTAGAGAATGAGCAGAAAGAGCGCCAGCGGACCCACCGGATGCAGGCGGTACTCAAACGAGGTGACGACGCCAAAGTTGCCGCCGCCGCCCCGGATGGCCCAAAATAGATCGTCGTGCTCTTCGGCGCTGGCCGTCACCAACTGCCCATCCGCCGTCACGACATCGACGGACAACAGATTGTCACAGCTCAGGCCATATTTGCGCCGCAGCCAGCCCAGGCCGCCGCCCAATGTCAACCCGGCGATACCGGTGGTAGAGACCGCGCCGCCCGGTGTGGCGAGTCCAAAAAGCTGCGTCTCCCGGTCCAGGTCACCCCAGGTTGCGCCCCCTTGCGCTCGCGCCGTCCGCTGCCTGGGGTCGACGTGGACACCGCGCATCAACGAGAGATCGATCACAATGCCACCGTCGCAGGTGGCATTGCCGGCGGCGTTGTGCCCACCGCCGCGCACGGCCACCAGGAGTTCCTGCTCACGGGCAAAGTTGACCGCGGCGGTGACATCGGCCGCGCCTGTGCAGCGGGCGATCAAGGCGGGTCGCTTGTCGATCATGCCGTTCCAGACCTGCCGCGCTTCCTCGTAGCCGGTGTCGCCGGGCTGCAACAGCGGGCCACGCAGGCCGCTGCGGAACTGCTCCACAGCGGCCTCGTCAAGCGCTGGTTGTTCAACCGGCGGCGTGGCGAACATCGTCGGGGGTTGTAAAGTGTTTGGTAGCGCTGTCATCGTTGGGGGGTGTAGCGTGTTTTGTCGTGTTGTCATGATTTTCTCCAAGAATTTCTGTGCTATTCCGGATCAGCCGGCGAATCTTCCTCGGGTTCCAGCCCACGGAGCAGCGCATTGACCAGGTCGGCGGCGTTGGCAAAGCCACGGGTGTAACCGGTGCGCGAATCCTCCAGGCGAAAGCGCCAGATCTCTTGTCGTGTTTGCTCGCCGCGCTCCTTCCAGACAATCAAGAGGTAGATGCGCTGATAGGGTGCCTTGCTCGTCATGCGTGTTCCGTTAGGTCTGTGCACCGGAATCCGGTATAATCGATCCAGGGCAAGGATAGCAGGCGGCGCAGACGGGGGCGCGACGAACCGGCGCAACCTGCGCGATGAAACAGTGACGAACTGTTCCAGCGGAGAATCTGATGGGGAAAAACCTGGAACTGACGCTGCTGGGTGCGCCGGAGGTGCGGCTCGCCGGCGAGCCGGTGACGGGCTTTCGTTCCAAGAAGGCCCAGGCGCTGCTCTTCTATCTCGCCGTCACCGGACATCCCCACACACGCCCTGCCCTGGCTGGTCTGCTCTGGGGCGAGTTTGCCGAAAGTCAGGCGCGGGTCAACCTCAACAAGACGCTGTCGAATCTGCGCGAGTTGGTGGGCGACCACTTGCTCGTTGATCGCGACACCGTTGCTTTCCAACTGGAGAGTGCCCACGAACTCGATGTCCCCCAGTTTGTCACGGCTGCAACGGCTGCCCTCGCCGAGCGAGAACGGATGGCGTTAATCAAGGTTGCCGATTCCTATCGCGGCGATTTCCTGGCTGGGTTCTATATCGACGATGCGCCGGCCTTTGAGACCTGGATGTTGCACGAGCGCGCCCGGCTGCGCGAGCAGGTCCTGCAAGTGCTGTACGCCGTGGTGGATCAGGCAGCCGCGCACGGCGATCTGGCGCAGGCGCTCGACTATACGCGGCGCATCCTGGCGCTGGAGCCGTGGCGCGAAGAGGCGCACCGATGGTTGATGCTGTTATTGGCCCAAAACGGGGAACGCAGCGCTGCGCTCAACCAATATGGCGTCTGTCGCCAGATCCTGGCCGATGAATTGGCCGTGGAGCCGGCAGCCGAAACGACGGAGTTGTACTATCGCATCCGTTCGGGACAGATCGAGCCGGCCAAACCCACGGGCCAGACCTCTCCGTCCGTGGCCAGGCCCGCGGGCTCGCCACCGCCTCCACCGCCCAGGTTGCCACCTCAGCCAACGCCTTTTGTTGGCCGCGGCGAGGAGGTGATGATGCTCGTCGAGCGTCTGCGCGACCCGGCCTGCCGCTTACTGACCCTGGTAGGGCCGGGCGGCATCGGCAAGACGCGCCTGGCCGTTGAGTTGGCGCAACGGCTGGTAGAGGCACAGCCCGACGCCGGCGACTTTCCTGATGGGATCGTCTTTGTGGCGCTGGCGGGGGTGGATTCGATCAACGGAGCTGTGGCGTCCATCGCCGCTGCCGTTGGGTGCCACTTTCATGCACATGATTCACCCCAACAACAATTGTTGGACTCTCTTCGCCTGCGTCAGATGTTGCTGGTGCTAGATAATGTTGAACAGGTGCCTGGCGGCGCAGAATTGCTCTCGACGATCCTGGCTGCCGCGCCGGGTGTCTGCCTGGTGGTGACGACGCGCGAGGCGCTCAACCTGCAAGAGGCGTGGTTTCATCCGCTGGCGGGGTTGGCCTTCCCCGAGCGCGCCAGTGAATCCGCCCAGTCCATTGCCGGGTACGACGCCGTACAACTCTTTGTCCAGAGTGCCCGGCGAGCGCGCGGCGACTTTACCCTGGCTAGCAATGAACAAAGTGTGGTTCGTATTTGCCGTCTCGTGGAGGGGATGCCGCTGGCGCTGGAACTGGCCGCAGCCTGGCTGCGTCTCTTGCCGGCGGCCAAGGTCGCCCAGGAGATCGAACGCGGTATCGATATTCTCACTGCTCGCCACCAGAATATACCTGCGCGCCACCGCAGCCTGCGCACCATCCTGGAGCAAAGCTGGGCCATGCTGAGCCCCAATGAGGCGGTCGTGGCTCGGCGGCTGGCGGTCTTTCAAGGGGGCTTTGAACAGGAAGCTGCGGAACAGGTTGCCACGGCAACCTTGCTGACGTTGGCCGGGCTGGTGGAAAAATCGCTGCTACGGGTGACCACCACCGGTCGCTATCAGATGCACGAACTGTTACGCCAGTTCGCCGTTGAACACCTGGCCGCTGACGCTGCCGAACAGGCCGTCATCCGCAGCCGCCATGCTGCCTACTTTCTAGCCTATCTGATCGAGCGGGAACCGCTGCTGATGGGCAAGGAGCAGTCGCACGCCCTGGCCGAGATCGGCGAGGAGATCGCCAACATCCTGGCGGGCTGGCAGCAGGCTGTTGCGCAATTAGATCTCGCCGCTCTCGAACCGGCGGTGGATGCGCTCTATCGCTACTATTGGATCTACGGCCGCGCTCAGGAGGGGGTGGAACTCCTGGCACAGGCGGCCACCCAGTTTGCCCTCATCGACCAACACCCTGAACTGCTCCGGCTTGATATGGTGCGTAGCAAGCTGGACCTCCGCCAGGGGATGTTCTATTACTTTTTGGGCGATTATGAGACAGCTACCGTCCATCTCACAGCCGCGCATCAACGGGCACGGGATCTTCATCGTGAAAAAGAGGTCGCAATGGCGCTCAATATGCTGGGGGTGATAGCGGGCATCCAAGGTAAGGTGGCGCTCGCCCGCAAACAACTGGCGCAAAGCCTGGCCCTTTTTCGCACGGTGGGCCATCTCGACGGTGTGGCTGACACGCTGCATGAGCTGGCGCAGCTCTGTTCGCATGTGGGTGACTTTGTCCAGGCAAAGAGCCTAGCCGCCGAAAGCCTAGCCATCAGCCGTCAGCTAGAACGGCCGGATTGGATCGCCAGTGCGCTCGATGCGCTGGGGTGGACGAGCTTTTGCCTGGGCGAATACGATGCGGCGGCGGCGCACTATCAGGAAAGCCTGGCCACATTTGAGCGCAGTGATCACCAACTGGGCAAGGCGCTGGCGCTGGGCGGGCTGGCGCTTGTGAGTTGGGCCCACGGTCGATTGGGTACAGCCCGCAACCAAGCCGAAGAGAGCCTGGCCATCTGCCGCACCATCGGCCACCCACTCCATATAGCCACCCGTCTCACCATCCTGGCGTTGATCGCCGATGAGCAAGGCGATTTTGCGGATGCCCAACGGTGGGGGCAGGAGGGTCTGGAGTCGGTCCAGCGGGTAGGGAGCCCGGTCTTTCGAGCCTACAACCTCGCCTTGCTGGCGGCGACGATCAGGGGTGGCAAAGACTTTTTGGCGCGCCGGCGCCATCTGAATGATTTGTTGCGCAGCGTCGCGGAGGCCGGTTTGCCGCCATCGCTGACGATTATGCTTTATCATTGGGCGTGTGTTCTGGTGGAGGAGGGCGAACTCGTTGGGGCGACCGCTGACAGGTGTGCGCAGAAGTTGGGCCAGGCCTGGGAATTGCTCGCTGTAATACAGCAGCACCCGGGCTGCTGGCGGGTGTTCCGCGACCGTGCGGCGCAACTTGAGCAACGTATCGCCGCCGTATCGCCAGCTATGGCGGCAACGATACGGCCCTGGAAGCCTCGTTCACTAGAAGAGACCGTAGAAGAACTCTTATTATTGACAGAGGATAGCGTATCATGAACAGCTACACAAAAGATGTGCAAGTCTATGTCTGGTAGTGAAAGCGCCGTCCGCATCCGACCCGCGACGGTGGCCGATCTGGCGCAGATTATCGCGTTAGACCGGGCGATCTTTGGCGCATACGGCGCGGACGAAGACCCAGCCATCATCCGCGCCCGGCTGGAAGTCTTTCCGGTGGGGTGTGCTGTGCTGGAGGAATCCGCTGAGGCCGTTCTGATTGCGGGTTATCTGACTACGGAGAAATGGGAGACGCCACGAGAGCCGGCGCTGGACGAGGACCCGCACACGACACACGCACCCCACGGGCGGATTCTGAATATCACCACCCTGGCTATCCATCCGGCCTACCAGAACCGTGGGCTGGGCCAGCGCCTGCTCGACGAGGCGATTGCTATTGCCCGGCGCGAAGGCTGCGAGCAGATCATCCTAGAGACGGCGCACGCAGAGCGCTTTTATCTGCGGCACGGCTTTGCCAAGCTCGGCGAACGCCAGCAGCGCGGAATTACACTTCATATCATGCAGCGGACGCTGGGATAACGCCACTTGCCAGTCTTCGATCAACCACACGGTGCGGATGTAGCCTACGGATATATGCCAATCCACGGCTACAATCTGAGCAAGTTTGAAACCATCCATTCATATCGTGGATAAGGGATCATTTATGAGCAAACCAACCATCGCCGTCATTGGCGGCACCGGCGCAGAAGGTTCCGGCCTGGCAGTCCGCTGGGCCGCGGCTGGCTATCCAATTCTCATTGGCAGCCGCAGCGCTGAGAAGGCAGCAACCGCCGCAACTGAACAGAGCGCCCTCTTGCCCGATGGCAGCGCAGCGATCACCGGTGCGGGCAATGCCGAGGCTGCCGCAGCCGGCGAGATCATCGTCCTCAGCGTGCCGTATGACGCCCAGGCCGCCACCATCGACCAGATCAGAGAGGCTAGCCAAGGCAAGATTGTGGTCAGCGTCGTTGCGCCGCTCAAACCCCCGCGCGTCTCGACTGTCTGGCGCCCGCCCGGCGGTTCCGCCGCCGAGGAGGCTCAGGCGCAACTGGGCGACGGCGTGCATGTGGTGGCTGGCTTTCAAAACATTTCGGCTGAACATCTAAAGGATCTGGCGTGGGAGCCTGACAGCGATGTGCTGGTGACAGGCGATGACAAGGCGGCCAAACAGATCACCATTGAACTGGCCAATGCCGCCGGTTTCTACGGGATCGACGCCGGCCCCCTGGCTAATTCATCGGTGGTCGAAGGGCTGACGGCGGTGCTGATCGGGATCAACATCCGCCACAAGGTGAAGGGGAGTGGGGTGCGCATCACAGGGATACCGCGGAATGCGGCGTGGGACAACAACGGAACAGGACAACTACGGACAAGATTCTAAACTCATAAAGCAACGAGTAAACTGTGCAGTAGCGCGTATGGGCGCGGGGCCGGCGGTCATTTCACTACTGTCAGCAACACCATTCACCGCCGACCTCGCGCCTATACTGTACACCGATATGAAGGGCCGTTCGCATGTGGGCGTGCGAACTCCGCGGGCGCCAAGGTTGCTGGGTTGCTAACCTGTCACCGGCAGGTTGGCGATATCAAGGTTGGCCGTCATAAAACCACTGCTGACCCAGCCGAGCCGGCCATCGGCCAGGCGCACCTGCAACCAGAAGCCACCGGTATCGCGCCCTTCCAGCACGACGCTTTCACCCAAAGGCAGGGTGGCCAGCACAGGGAAGTTCAGCCCTGGCCCGCTGCGCACGTTGAGCAAGTTGGCGTTGACAACCGTACCTGTCGCAAGCCCACCGACGCCTGCCGCCGGCTCAGTCACTGGCGGCGTCTCGACTGCCGGCGCAGCTTCCGTCTCAACCACCGGTAAATTGGCGATTTCGAGATTGGCGGTCATAAAGGCGCTGCTGACCCAGCCAAGCCGGCCATCGGCCAGGCGGATCTGTAGCCAGGAACCGTCCGCGTTACGGCCTTCCAGCACTGCCGTACTGCCCAATGGCAAGGTCGTAAGGAGACCAAAGTTCAATCCCGGCCCCGTACGCACGTTGAGGATAGTAGCGTCCACCACTGTGCCCAATGCCAGGCCGCCCACCCCAGTCATCGGTTCTGTCGGCGTGATGGGCGGAGTCGCTACGACTGGCGCCGCCGCTGGCTCGGTCACCGGTAAGTTGGCAATCGCAAGGTTTGTCGTCATAAAGGCGCTGCTCACCCAGCCGAGTTGGTCATCCGCCAGGCGAATCTGCAACCACGAACCATCGGCGTTACGGCCTTCCAGGACAACAGCCTGGTTGAGCGGCAGGGTTGTCAAAATGGGGAAATTCAAACCGGGGCCGGAGCGGACATTGAGAATATTCGCTCCGGTCACGGTTCCAACGGACAGGCCACCCACCCCAGGCGCAGTTTCTGTAGGCGTCACAGCAGGCGCAGCCACAACCGGCGCTGCTGGAGTTTCGCTGACCGGGAGGCTGGCAATGGCGAGGTTGGTGGTCATGTAGGCGCTGCTGACCCAGCCAAGCCGGCCATCGGCCAGGCGCACCTGCAGCCACGAGCCATCGGCATTGCGCCCTTCGAGCACGACGCTGCTGCCTAATGGCAACGACGAAAGGAAACCATAGGCCAGGCCAGGGCCGGTGCGGACATTGAGATTATTCGCATTCACCACGGTCCCCAACGCCTGCCCACCAGTTCCGGCAACAGGTTCCGCAGGTGTGGCGGGTGGGGCTGTCACGACCGCGGGTGCGTCCGTCACCACTGGTAGCGTGGCGAGATTGAGGGTTGTCGTAATCACCGCAGTACTGACCCAACCGAGCCGGCCATCTGGCACCCGGACCTGCAACCAGGAGCCATCAGCGTTGCGACCTGCCAACACAAAACCCTGGCTGGGAGCCAGCGTGACAAGTACAGGGAAGTTTAGCCCTGGCCCGGTGCGTATGTTGAGGTTGTCGAATGCCTGGAGCGTAGCACCCGTTGCCTGAGTTATTGGGGTTCCTGGGATCGATTCTACACCTGGTGTGGTAGTGTCTTGTGCTGCGCTTGGGGCGGCGCTTGCTAAGCTCAACGTCAAAATGATGGCCATCACCAGCGTCATTCGTATGTATCGTTGTAGACTACTCATCGTAGCTTCCCTCCAAAGAAGCAATCAGCCCGGCAAGTAGTCTGTTCACCTTGATTGGGTAGACGGGGTAAGGGGAAACTTTCAAGTTAAACCGATAAACAGACAGCCAGGCCGATCAATCCGGCATGTCATACCTTTTACTTTACATAACCAAGCCACAATTTTCCATAGGCCGGGTTACATATTGGCTGCCTATTGAAGGTAAGATCGGTCCTGACACAGCGCGAGTCTTGACCAGCCTAGCCCTCATTCTAGCTGCCTGGTGGCTTGCGCATCTCCCATCCTTCCTCAAAAAGGCGCAGAAAGTGGGTGTCGCTATACGGGTGCTTTGCTACTTCGTCTTCGTTTAGTTCGACACCCCAGCCCAGCGTATCGGGAACAACGACGTACCCGTTCTCCACTCGCGGCACGCCGGTGAGCAGATCCCACGTCCACGGCTCCAGGGAATCGTCAAAATTCTCGTGGATGAGAAAGTTGGGGATCGAGGCGTGCAGATGTGCGTTCATCGCTGTGCAGAAGGGGCTTTGCGCCTGGTGGCAGGCCACGAGCGCATCGTATGCCTGGGCAATGGCAAAGGCTTTGCGCGCCCGGGAGGGTCCCAACGTCTGCGGCTCCGGCTGGACGATGTCGATGACGCGGTAGGCGAGCAGATCGGCAAACTGGCGCAACTCGGTGAATCCTTCACCTAAGACCACCGGTACCTTGATCGAGCGAGCCACTTCCACGTGGCCGGCCAGATCGTAGGTGCGCACGGGCGTCTCCAGCCAGAAGGGCTCGAACTCTTCGAGCCGGCGACCGACGCGGATGGCGGTCCCGACGGTAAAGCGGTCGTGCGCCTCGATGAGAATATCCACTTGACGCCCGACCGCTTCTCGCACGGCGCGTACGATGGCAACGGCGAGATCCTCGCTCTCCTTGCTGATCTGCTGATAGGCGCCGCCGAAGGGGTCAAATTTCAGGGCGGTGTAGCCACGCTCCATTAGTTGAGCGGCGGTTTCTGCAAAAAAGGCCGGGTCGCGCGGGCCTTTGTACCAGCCATTGGCGTAGACGCGCAACCGCTCGTGGTGTTTGCCGCCAAAGAGCTGCCAGCAGGGGACGCCCAGACTCTTGCCCAAAATATCCCAACAGGCCTGTTCGATAGCGCTCATGCCCTTGGAACCGCCCAGATAGCGAGCCTTGTGCATCTTGTGCCACAGACGTTCGGGGTGACACGGGTCCTCGCCGATGACGTGGCGGCGCAACTCCTCCACATCGCCTACATTGGGTTTGGTGGATAACCCGCCGGTCGCCTCGCCCAGACCAGTAACTCCGTCGTCCGTATAGAGTTTGACAAAGACCCAGTTCTTCCACGGGTTGCCAACGACAAAGACCTTGAGATCGGTGATTTTCATAGCAACTCCTACAGCATTGGTTCGCAGAGGACACGGAGAAGACACAGAGATCATAGAGAAAAAGCTTGCCCTCTCGTTCTTTCTGTGTTCTCTCTCTGTGTTCTCTGTGCTCGCAAAGCGGGCGCTAAGCGCCAACTGCTCTAGACCGTAAAAAGCGACGCTACGTCCGCCAGGATAGCGTCGAGTTCGGCGCGGTCGGCATCGTCGAGGCGGGCGGAGGGGGCGCGGCCCTTGGTCGTGGCGATGATACCGCGGCGGTGGAGCACCTCTTTGTAGACGGCTACACCGTAGAGCCGCTCGTAGTTGATCAAGGGCAGCAGTTGGTTGAAGAGCCGCCGGGCGCTGGCCTCATCACCGGCTTCGAGCTTGTTCCAGATGGCGACGTGAACATCGGTGACCTGGCCGGCGGGCATGTTGCCACACGCACCGCGGCGAACTTCGTCCAAGAAATAGATGCCGCCCTGGCCGCCAAAGACACCCTTGCAGGCATCGCCCGCCGCAGCAATGGTCTCGCTGATGCGGCGCGGCTCAGGGAGCGTCTCTTCTTTGATGTACTCGACGTGCGGCAATTCTCGGCACATACGGGCGATCAGCGCCGAACTCATCGGTGTGCCCACGGGACCAATGTAGTTTTGGATCATGATAGGGATGTCGAGGTTTTCGGACAGCGCCTTGTAGTAGGCGTAACAGCCGTCGGCGTCGGGATGAAGAACGTGGGGCGGCATGGCCATGATGCCGTAAGCTCCCGCTTGTTGGGCATAGCGGCTGAGTTCCACCGCCGGGCGCCAATGGCCGGAGGTGGTGGCCGCGATCACCGGGACCTGCCCGCCGGCCTCGGTGACGACGATATCGATCCAGCGTTTGCGCTCATCGTCCGAAAGGGTGGAGAATTCGCTGGCATTGGCCGGGCCGACCAAGCCGTGGGCGCCGGCCTCGATACAGAAGCGGATCTGCCGGCGCAAGCTCGCCTCATCTAGCTCATATTGGTCGGTAAAAGGTGTGACGACAATCACAAAGATGCCGCGCCAGGGTTGGCTCATCGTTGCCTCCAAGGTTGAGTTCAACTGAAAAAAATGGGAACGAAATTTCTGAACCAGATTATAATGCAGGGTGCAGGCTGCGCCAACCGCCCCTACGGCACCCTTTGCGAAACCCTGCCCGCTGCCGGGCGCGGTTGCGCCTTTCCAGCCTATCCACTAAAATGGCAGTAGACAAGCACAAAGCACCTTAGGCGGAACGGAACCCCACCGATAAGGAGGTTTATGTCCCAACATGCCTTGACTTGGATCGATGAAGAGATGGCCCAGCTGCGCGAGGCAGGGCTGCTAGCCAACATCCGCACCATCGAATCGCCCATGGACGCCTGGGTGACCATCGATGGCCGGCGGCTGCTCAACTTTTGTGCCAACAACTATTTGGGGCTGGCCAATCACCCGCGGCTACGCCAGGCGGCCAAGGATGCCATCGACCAATATGGCATCGGTCCCGGCGCCGTGCGCACTATCGCTGGCACCATGTCGCTGCACGTCGAACTGGAGCGACTACTGGCCGAATTCAAAAAGGCCGAAGCGTGTATCACCTTCCAGAGCGGATTTATGGCCAACCTGGCGACAGTCCCGGCGCTCGTTGGGCGGGAGGATGTGATTTTTTCCGACGAGCTAAACCACGCCAGCATCATCGACGCCTGCCGGTTGAGCCGCGCTCGGGTGGTGCGTTATGCCCACAACGATATGGATGACCTCCAACGCAAGATCGCCGAGACGACCGATTATCGGCGCCGCCTGATTGTGACCGACGGCGTCTTTAGCATGGATGGCGATATCGCGCCGCTTGACCGCATCTGCGAGATCGCCGAAGCGCATGGCATCCTGCTTATGGTGGACGACGCCCACGGCGAAGGGGTGTTGGGCGAGGGCGGTCGCGGCATTGTCGATCACTTTGATCTGCATGGCCGGGTTCATGTCGAAGTCGGCACGCTGAGCAAGGCGTTTGGCGTGGTGGGCGGGCTGGTGGCCGGCAACCGGGCCATCGTCGAGTGGCTGCGCCAGCGCGGCCGGCCCTTTCTCTTTTCCAGCGCCATGACCGTGCCCGATGTGGCTGCCTGCATCGGAGCGACAAAGATGCTGCAAACGTCCGGCGAACTGGTGGAGCGGCTGTGGGCCAATACTGCCATCCTCAAACAGGGCATGGTCGATCTGGGCTTTGACATCGGCCACAGCCAGACCCCAATTGTTCCTGTGATGCTGGGCGAAGCGCCGCTGGCCCAGACCTTTAGCCGCCGTCTGTTCGAAGAGGGGCTCTTCGCTATGGCCATTGGCTATCCCACGGTGCCGCTGGGCAAGGCGCGCATCCGCGTCATGAACTCGGCGGCCCACAGCCAACAAGACCTGGAACAGGCGTTGGGGATTTTTGAGCGCGTGGGGCGCGAGCTGAGCGTGATCTAGCATGTGAGGTTTGTCAGATGGATGTTCGCGCAGACCGCCTTTGGGTCATAAAAAGCAGGAACACA
>QEUW01000758.1 GCA_003577005.1 Chloroflexota bacterium
AGCGTGCTTTTCCGCGTGACGCGCTTCGTCGAGACCAATATCCAGCGGCATGCTCGCTGAGGTGATAGCTATGCCCGCAGACATCGTGCCACCAATGTGCTGCCTGAACCGCTCTTGGATCTCAGCAGCGCAGGCCAACACCGTTTGCAGCGGCAGCAGTGCCAACACATCATCGCCACCAGCATAGATCAGCGCACTGCGGCCCTTATCCTTCAGATCATTCGCTCCAACGATCTCGGGTACGCTTTCTCGGGCGAATTCAGCCAGTTTTTGGGACAACTCCCGATGCTCTTCTTTGGTTTTCTTCTCACCGAGCAGCTTGCCCATCCTGTCGCCATCCATGTGCAGGACGGCTAGATAGAGCGGGCGATCGGGTGGTGTGTCCTTCATCCATCCAGCGATGTGTTCCGTCGAAGGGAAACCAGGATCATCTTGTGTCACTACCCCAGCCATGACAGCGAAGCGCTTGATAACCGCCAACGCCCCCAGGCGCTCGTTACTGCGCAGGACCATGTTATCTGTGTTGCTTTCATCAACCTGGTAGGGCCTGATATCAGGGGCATTGCGCAGCCTCTGCCAGAATTCGTCCCGATCTGAGAGCGCAGACTGCGCCCCCGTGAGCGTACATTTTCTCCCCGGCTCATCGACCTGCGGGAAGTGGCGCGCTTGCTTGCGGGCGCTCATCGCCTGCACCGCAGCTTGGTAGCAGGCACCATGCTTTTGGTCGTCGTATCGCACGGCCACGCTGTAGACTTCGAGCCAGCTTTCGACCTGCCGGTCGAATATGGTCATCCAGTCACCGCCACCAACTTGTCCCTGCAGCCAGCCGCGTACCTTCCCGGCGATGTCATGCTTCCAGCACTTAGCAACAGCCTGTTCGACGGCGCTGGCGACCTCGGTTGGCGCCTGAGCACTGAGGAAGGCAAAGCGATGAGGTACACTGGTGGGCAGTTGTCCGCTATTATCCAGCACAGGAAAGAGCAGCTCCGCTGCGGGATCTGCTTGCTGTGCCGCGCGGACCCCTGCGGAGGCGATCATGCTCAGCAAGCGGCTCCCCACAAACAAGTCCTGAGTGCGGCGGGCGGCAGCGATGAACGACTGCACCGGACCAATCTGGATCAGGTGGAGATAGGTGTCGCTCATTACGCCAGCCTCCCGCCCCAAACGGTTTCACCCTTCCAGAGCGCTTGCGCATCATCCATGAACTGGTCTAAAACCTCCCACTTGATATTCTTGTCGGGTGTCGAACGTATAGCGGTTAGCACCGGATAGTATTGATCGCCGATCCTGCGTACTTGCGCGATCAATGGTGATGCACGCCGATCACGCCGATCTCCCGTAGCCGTAGCATAGCCAAAAGTCCTTTCTTTGGGGCGATACCTGTCATTTCGCAGTAGCCCAAAAAGCTCCTTCATGAGTGCTTCCCATTCATAAGACCCGCGTGTGCCGACAACTACTCGACTGTAGGAGGGGTGAAGCGTTGGGAAAGCAGGGACATGGGGCAAATCCGCGTATCTGACCCACTTTTCTAGATATTGCTTGATCTCAGCGGCCGGCCCAGCGCTATCGTTGTCTTGGCTTATCAATTTGGGCCACTCCAACGCTCCAAACATGCGCCGTGAGCGCTTTCCGATCCCGCCTAGGAGCAGCCAGATTAATACGGTTTTGGTGACGGCAGGGGGAACCTTTTCCATTCCGGGCCGAGTCGCAATTGTGAGTCTCAGCTTCTGACCCGGTGAAGCGGCTTTCTGCCACGACTGTTCCCTCTTATCCTTTTTATGCGGGAGCATAGGATAAGTGTCCGTTTTCAGATCCTTATCTGTTGAGACACGGATGGACACGCTTGATCCGCCCGCCGTCGAACCGAAGAGAGCGCTTTCGGATGCGCTGATTTCTTTCAGATTGTCGGTTCTGGCTCCTTCAATCGCTCTGAACCAGTAATGAAACTGGCCACGGATCGACGCGGCTCGAATTTCCGGGTTCTTCTGATCCGCACCATACAAGAAAAGCGGCGTTACCGTATTCAGTACATAGATCTGCTGTGGCATAGTAGTCCTTTTGCTGCCCCCAAAAGGCCTTTCACAGATGAAGCCT
>QEUW01000163.1 GCA_003577005.1 Chloroflexota bacterium
CGCCCGGCAAGGCCTCGGCGAAGGCACCTGTGCTGGCAAAGCGCGCTGCTGGTTCTTTGGCCAGCGCCTGGAGGATGACATGTTCCACGGCCACTGGCAGGTTGGGGTTGAGGGTACGCGGAGGAGGCGGCGGCTCCAGCAGATGCTGCATCAACAGGGCGGTGGGTGAATCGGCGTGAAAGGGCACGCGCCCGGTCGCCAGTTCATAGGCCACGACAGCCAACGAGTAGAGGTCGCTGCGCTTGTCCACAGGCTTGCCTGCGGCCTGTTCGGGCGACATATAGGCGGGGGTGCCGGCCAGCGCACCGGTTAGGCTCAACTGCGCCGTCTGGTCCAACAGCTTAGCAATACCAAAATCGGTGAGCACCGGTTCGTCTTGAGCAGTAAAGAGGACGTTGGCCGGTTTGATGTCGCGGTGGACGGCGCCTTGTGCGTGGGCATAATCGAGCGCGCCGGCCAGCGCATCGAGCAGGCGGGCGATCTCCCTGAGCGTCATCGTCGCCCTTTGTGTGCGCAAGGCCGCCAGCCGCGCCTTCAGGGTATCCCCGCCCAGATACTCCATGACCATAAAGGGCTGGCCATCGACCACGTCATAGTCAAAGAGCTGCACGATCTGAGGGTGGCGCAACGATGCGACCAGCTTTGCTTCGCGCAAAAACCGCGCCGTAAAGCCGTCCTCCGCCGTCAAATGTGGGAGAATGACCTTGATGGCGACCAGCCGATCCAGAACCGGATCGTGGGCCTGGTAGACTTCGGCCATCCCGCCGCGGCCCAGGCTGCGGGTGACGTGATATTTGCCAAAGGTACGCGTGGTCATGAGCAATCAGAGCAATTGGATCGGGCTGCCGCCGACCGGCGCCACCGGCTTGTTGCTGAGGATCGGTGCGCTCTCCTCGACGGGCATCAACTCGGCGTACTTGCCCAACCGTTTGCGGTAGGCCTGGGCGTAAAAGGCAGGCAGCTCGTCGCTCTCTCCGGCGTGAAAGGCGCGCATCTGGGCGTCACGCTGTAAATGATGCACCGTTGCTCGCAACTCGGCTACCTCGCTGCGGAGGTCTAGGGTGCTAATGTAGTTGGCTGCGGCGATCAAGGCAGTGCGGCTCATGCGCCACCGGTTCCACAAGGTCTTGTTCGATGCAGCCAGGCTGAGGATCGCATCTATCCGCCGGAGATAGTCAAGGGTCTCGTAGTTTTTTAACTGGACGGTCAAATAAGGCTGACAGTAGAAGGAAAAGGGCATCCGCGCATGAATGCGATCTTCGCGCAACAAGGTGTCAAAGAGGGGAGTGCCGCCGAAGGCCATGGGCATGTGGATTTGGGGCCATACAAAGGGAGTTCGGTCGAGATATTCCCGGGTCAGCTCAAAGGGTTCGTCTCCGCTGTCTACATCCAGGCCAAGAATCAGGTTGGCCTGTAAAAAGGGAATATAGGCGCGCAACTCGTGTAGCTGTTCGACAACCTGCTCCAGTTTTTCGCTGCCCGTGGCCTTGCCGACACCGGCCTTATTGGAATACCCGTTCCAGGACTCGATGCCAGGGGCCATCGCCAAACAGTTTGTATCGCGCAGCCGTTTGAGCCGCTCAGGATTCAAGAGCTTGAGCGAACTCTCGACAAGATACTGATTGCGCATCTGTGGCGGAATGCTCTCGAAGACTGCCATTGTTTCATCAAAACGCACCCCGAAATTAGGATCGTGAAAGTAGAGCACCGAGTTGGGCAGATGTTGGCCCGCAAAGCGCAGGTCGGCTTCCAGCCGGTCGGTAGAGAGCGCCCGATAGCGTACGTTCCAATCCGTGCAAAAATCGCAACTATAAGGGCAGCCGACGCTGGCCAACATAGGAATGGAACTACCCCAGTGGGGGCGGCCACCGATAAAACCCGATGCTTTGATTTCGGGCAGCCGCTCTTCCACCGTGGGCGGTTCATCATAGGGCTTGGGGCTGGAGATGGCAGTGCCGGGCGCAAATTCGTCGTTGATCACCGTGGCAATCAGCTCGCGGTCACACTGCAAGACCACCAGGTCAAAGTAGCGCAGACAATCTTGCGGGAATGATTTGGCGTGAGCACCGCCAATCACCGTGCGGACGCCACGCTTGCGGTAGATTTTGGCGAGCGCGTAGGCTAAGGGCGCCAGATAGGTGGGCGCTGAGAGAAAGAGAATATCCAGATCCTTCGGGAGATTCTGCTCCGGATCGCCTATGCCATAATAGGTTGCGTAGTGGACATGGTGACCCATCTGGCGGCACCAGACTGAGATCGCCTGCGGGGTGATGCTGATAAACTGTTTCTTTAAGAGAAAATGGACGGTGTGTTCTCTGACCGTCTTTGCCTGGCCCGTTAGCAATTCCAGAATACCAATCTGCTTCATCTTTCGCCCCCAATTCTGCTTGCGCCTAACGCGTCAATTCCAGCCGAAGCCGCATCTTCACATCGTGATCCACATACAGCGAACCGTGATGCTGTTGCACGGGATGAATCTCCGACCCTGGCAGCACGGCGCTCGCTATCGGCACATCGGTATCGCCCACCTCGTCGTGAGCGAAGTCAACCTTTTCCCATTGTCCAGTGGGCGTGCGCTGTATCTGGATCCCGGTAATCGTCTTTAGACCATAGCCAAAGATGGAGACGGTGGGAACGCTTGTCTGCGTGCCAAGCTCGCGGCGAAATTGGCGCGCATCGCGCAGCAGCCCGCGCTGTTCGGTGGCAACCCATGACTCATCGGATAGGACGTCAATTTGCTCGCCGGCCCGATCTGCCACGTAGGCTGCTGTGGGTAGAATCTGATATAGAGAAGGGAAGGTGGCGATGACCTGGCGCGCCCGTTCCCCCAAGAGGCCAAAGGGGAGAATTTCTGTACCCGATAGGAGGTGGGAGATGGCCTTGGGGTAGCCCGCGTGGGGCCCGCCAAGCAAGATCAACCGGCCCACCTTCTGCTTCCCACCCAGGCGCTCGACATAGTAGCGGCTCACGATACAGCCCAGGCTGTGCGCAATGAGGGTGATGGGCCGGGCAGGCGCCCACTCCTCAATCGCTGCGGCCAATCGCCTGGCAGAGAGGCGATTGTCCTGCCGCCAATCGTAGGCGAACTCGAAGAGATCGTGGCCCCGTCCGTAGCCCAACGCCTCCTCCAGATAGTCGCCCAACCGGCTATAGTGCTGTTGTTTCACAAAATTGGGCACGAGCACCACCTCGCCAACAATACCGCGCGCTTCCATGCCATCATCCGGGCGGAGACGAAAGACTTCGGGCTCTGTGAACATCACCTTGACGTTGGGCCAGAGACGCTCGCTTCCTCGCCACAGCTCGGAACCCATCATGCCCGGCACAAAGACGACAGGAGGACGGGCAAGTTTTTGCCCAGGCGCCGGCTCTTTTACGAGCGTCAACTCTTCTGTGCGAAAACCGCTTTTGAAGACCAGCCGGACATCGCCAATGCGGACCGTGTCACCATCTTGCAGCAACCGCTCCTCGATGCGCTGGTCGCCTAGCCAGGTGCCATTGGTACTGTCCAAATCACGGATGCGAAAGCCCCCGCGCACGCGTTCGATGGTTGCGTGGTGACGCGAGGCGCTGGCAAAATTGAGCCGCAAATCACTGGTCGAGTGCCGCCCAATCGAGAGTGTTTCCTGCTTTAGCGGTACTTCCCAAGTCCGCGCCGCCGTATACACCACCAGCCGGGGGTGCGCAGTGTCGGTCAGTGTCATTCGCACGGTTGCCTGAGCCAGCGTTGCATCGAGTTCGGCTGTCGAGTCAATGGCGATCAGATCGACGGTAGGGGCTGACGGCTCAACTTCAAAACGCAGCGTGCTGTCGCCCAGCGCGATCACATCGCCCGGCGCAAGCACAGCCTGTTCGACCCGTTTCCCGTTGACCAATACACCATTGGCAGAGCCGAGATCGGTCAGGGTGCAACCGGCGTCGTTACAGTCGAGGCGCGCATGAGTACGCGAAACCCGGGCGTCGGATAGGGTGATATCGCTGGTCGTGCCACGTCCCAGGATAATCGTTGGCTTCCCCAGCAGATACTCTTGTTCCTGCCCATCCGGGCGTGAGAGAACAAGTTTACCAAATTGTGCCATGTGCGGCTGCTCTGAACCAGGTGTACCGATAGGGTCTTCAATGAAAAGACCAAGACGCTACCGCTGCCAAATGGCATGTAGCCCACCTGGCCATGATCATGTAACCAGGTAAGGTTAGAGGAATGCAGGGAATTAGTAGCCTTTGATTGCTCAGTGAAATGAACTGTTATTCTACAATAGCAGAGAGAGTCTGTGAAAATAAGCGATCAGGGGTCGAATGGCTAACGGCTACGATTTTGCCACAGTAGCCGCGCATCCTATCCCGCGCCATCTTCTGGCGTAAGCAGTTCCACTGCCGTCTGCAACTGGGCATCCTGGCTGGCCTGCACCTGGTCGGGTGACAGCTCGCGCAACTCGGCAGGAAGCAATAGGGCGCTGCCCAAGGGGAGAGTCACCTCAACATCAGGGGCGATCCCCTGATTGCGGATCAGCCGCCCGTCGGGCGTCAGCCATTGCCTCACCCCCAGTAACAGTTCTGAGCCATCTTCCAGCCCAAAGGGCTGAAGGACAGTGCCGGTGCCAAAGGTGGTTTCCCCCACCACCTGCCCTCGCCCGTAGTCCTGGATGGCGCCGGCAAGGATTTCGGCCGCACTCGCTGTACCCGGGTTGACCAACACCACCAGCGGTATCTCGGTGGCGATACCACCGGGTTCGACGGCGTACTCGGTCCGGTTGCCCTCGGCGTCCTCTTCCAGCAACACATTGCCGCCGTCGAGAAAGTGGCTGGTCACTCTGATAGCCTGGTCGAGCAGACCACCCGGGTTGTTGCGGACATCGACGATCAACCCCGTAGCGCCGGCCTCTTGTGCGGCCTCGATAGCGGCGGTGACATCGCGTTCGGCGTTGGCGCTGAACTGGCTGATACGCACGTCGGCGATAGTGGTTCCTGGAACCATCGCCCAACTGGCGGCCGGTACATCGATCTCGCGCCGTGTGATGGCAATCTCATGCGTTTGATTATCCGCCGGGCGCAGGATCGTCAATTCCACAGGTGTCCCGGCCGGGCCACGCACTTTTTCGACAATCTCGTTGAGCGGCAGCGTCGTCACATCTTCGCCATCGACCCGTACGAGAATGTCGCCGGGTTGGAGCCCGGCTTCGGCCGCTGGTGTGCCGTCGATGGGTGCAACGATTACCGGCAGCCCATCGCGCACTCCTAGCTCCGCCCCGATCCCCGTAAAGGAGCCGGCGACGCTGGTATGGCGCGCTTCCTTTTCTTCCGGCGTCAGAAAGGCGGAATGGCCGGTGTCGCCCAGCGCGTCGACCATACCGCGGATCGCGCCGTAAGCCAGACTGGTGGGGTCGAGCGCTGTGCGGTCTACAAAGTGACGCTGCACCAAATTCCAGCTCTGCCAGAAGACATCAAATTGCGGAGGTTGGTCGCTGGTACGGACAATGCAGGGCGTCAGCAGGCTTGCGCCGCCCGCGACCAGACCGGCGCCAAAAGCTGCGCCGGTCAAAACGAACAGCATGACCAGGCCGGCAACTACCATTAACAATCGGTTCATGATTTTCCCCACAATAGCAAATTTACTGGCTGGCGAGCAACGCCACCTGGTGAGAAAGTGGGCGACTCTGACGGTGGCCTTTACCATTGTACGTCCTTTCGCCCGCCAGTCTGTAAGAAGTTCCAGTGGACAAACGGGATATCCGCACAGCGTGACGTCACTTTGCCGAAACCGGTACGGATCAGGCAGAATGTAAACGTCCATTGACAAACAGCTTGTGAGGAGCAAACGATGAAAGTGGTTCGTTTGGGCGTGGTTGGCCTGGGTTTGATCTGGGTGCGTGAACACCAGCCCATGCTGGCGACGTTGAAGGATGTATTCGAACCGGTGGCCTTCTGCGATGTGAGCGAGGCCCGCCGGGCTGAGGCCGCACGCGCCTTTCCTGATGCACCGGTGTTCGCTGATTACCAAAGCCTGCTTGCGCTCGATGAGGTGGACGCGGTGCTGGTGTTGACACCGATCGCGCTCAACGCGCCGGTGGCATTGGCCGCGTTGCGCGCCGGCAAAGATGTCATCATGGAGAAGCCCATCGCCCGTTCGGTGGCCGAAGGGCGTGAGCTGGTGGCAGCGGCACGGGCAAGCGGACGCCAACTCCTCGTGGCGGAACAGTTGGCCTATCGCTCTGCCGACCAACACCTGGCCGAACTCATTGCCGCCGGCGAGATCGGCCAACTGGTCTTCTGGAACCGCATCCAGCATGTGGACGCCGACCCAGCCCAGGGCGATCTGCGCTTTGACACTACCCCTTGGCGCAAGACGCCCGATTACCCGCTGGGGACGCTCTTCGACGGCGGCATCCACCTGATCGCCAGCCTGGGCCGGGCGTTTGGCGCGCCCGAAGCGGTCTTTGCCAGCGGCCGGCAGTTGCGTCCTGAATATGGCGATTACGACCACGTGAGCGTCATGTTCCATTATACCGGTGGCGCGGTGGGTGTCTTGAGCCATTCCACCTGTCTGCCACCCATGCACAACCATTTCCATGTGCATGGCGCCGAAGGGGTGATCATGGTGGAACGTAATCGCCTCGTAGTCGAAAAAGAGAATCAGCCCGACCGCATCATCGACCTGCCGGCGGAAAATGTGCGCACCAACCTCTGGCAGGCGCTGGCCACGGCCGTCCGCGAACGGCGCGAACCTTACTATACGGCGGAGATGGCGCTGCACGATGTCGCCATTCTGGAAATGGTGGACCGTTCCATCAAGAACGGCCAGCGGATGCAGATCCCAATTCTACAACTCAATCACACAGGAGCATTTGATGAGCAGGCTTAGCGTTTCCAAGATCAAAACAAACCCGGTGACCGACAAGCTGCGCAACGGCCAGCCCGCCGTGGGCACCTGGTTGACACTCGCTTCGCCGGTGGCGGCGGAGAGTATCGCCCACCTTGGCTGGGATTGGCTCGTGGTCGATGCCGAACACAGCCCGGTCGGCTTTGAGACCATGGTCGGCTGTTTTCGCGCGGTGCAACTGGGGGGAGCCGCGCCCATGGCGCGCGTGCCGTGGAACGACACCATTTGGATCCAACGCACGCTGGATGCGGGCGCCTTTGGCCTGGTGGTGCCCATGGTCAACACCGCGGCCGACGCCAAGAACGTGGTCAGCAACATGCGCTATGCCATCAAAGGGCAGCGTAGCTTTGGCGGTAGCCGCGTGGCCCCATATATCGACGGCGACTATCGTACCTGGGCGGACGAGCACCTGGCCGTCATCGTCATGATCGAAACGGCGCAGGCCGTCGAGAACGCCGAGGCCATCATGGCGGTGGAGGGGGTCGTCGGCTGCTTTATCGGTCCCAACGACCTTGCCCTCTCCATGGGGCTCACCCAGCGGGACATGGGTCCCGGCACCCAACATGAGGCCGCCATGATGGAAGTGTTGGCCGCCTGTAAAAAGAGGGGCAAGGCCGCCGGCAAACACTGTTTTAGCGCTGTCGAAGTGACGCAGCGCATCGGCCAGGGCTTCCAGTTTCTGGCGCTCTTGAGCGATGGGGCGTTGATGGCCAAGGCAGCGCGCGAGGAGTTTTCCGCCATCGACTTCACCGGCGCCGGGGCATCGGAAGGCGAGCAGGTCAAGGGCGCACTGTATTAGTCGAATGTCAGGTTAGCCGGGTATCAGCGAAATTCTGATGGATGCGGAGTTCGCACGCCCTCGTGCGCACTCCGCAGGACTCTCTATGGTCAAGATAGGTGAAATTACGACTGACGACCACTGCGCTTCAAGCTATACTGTCACCTGCGGCAACCGTTCAGGCTGGGAATCCGACGTGTGAGCCGCGCCGGACGTTCGTAATCGTATTCAAAACGAGGTTGCTATGAACAATTCGATACAGCGGCGAGAAGTTGCCACCCTGGGGGGTGGCTGTTTTTGGTGCCTGGAAGCTGTGTATGATGAGTTGCAGGGGGTAGAGAGCGTCGAATCGGGTTATGCCGGCGGGCACGTTGTCAACCCAACCTATCGCCAGGTCTGTACGGGCGCTACCGGTCACGCCGAGGTGGTTCAGGTCACCTTCGACCCGCAGGTGATCTCGTACGAGGAGATCTTGCGCGTCTTCTTCACCATCCACGACCCGACCACGCTCAACCGCCAGGGCAACGATGTGGGGCCACAATACCGCTCGGCCATCTTTTATCACAGCCCGGAACAGAAGGCGACCGCCGAGAAGGTAATCCAGGAGCTCAACCAGGCAAAACTCTGGCCCAATCCCATCGTGACGGAGGTAGCGCCGTTTACGGAGTTCTACGAAGCGGAAGAGTACCACCAGGAGTACTTTGCCAACAACCCGTACCAACCTTACTGCCAGGTGATCATTGCGCCCAAAGTGGCAAAGTTCCGCAAAGAGTATTTGAGCCGGTTGAAGAAATAACCCAGTTCAACCCGGATGACAGTCACCTTTGAAGTGACTGTCATCTTAAGGCGCTGCTAGCGGATAATCGACTTTGGTGTCGGCACGATACGCGTCACCTTGATCTTGCTGCGGTCGTGTAGCTCGCCGATGCGCGGTGAGACTTCGTTCTTCCAGTAGTCATTCTCATAGACGACGGCGTACAGTCGCTGTCGCTCCTCTTCGCTCTCAAAACGGCGAATCCAGAAGTAGGTCTCGTCGTCCTGCTCAGAAACAAACGAGCCGACCACCACCATTCCTTTGGAGACCTGATAGGGGATGATCTCTTCGTCCATTATGCGCGCCAGTTCGGCGCGCTTACCCGGTTTGGCATGGTATTCGCGCAACTCGAAAAACATGGGTAGTCCTTTGGGTGAAGGTTGGTTGGTGGGGTACAGGATGTAGGATACGGGATAGAGTGGCTGAATCCCGTATCCTGCTCAAAACATGGGCAGCCACTGCTTCTGCGCCTCCAACAATTCATCGACCATAGCGCGGATCTGTGGCAAGGTGAGCACGGCGGCGGTGAGCGGGTCGAGCATCACGGCGTGGTGGACGGCCTCGGTGTCGCCGCGCAGGGCGGCCTCGACGACCAGCTCCTGCACGTTGATGTTGGTGCGGTTGAGCGCGGCCAGTTGCGTGGGCAGCAGACCGATCTTGGTCGGCTGGATGCCGTTGGCGTCCACCAGACAGGGGACTTCGACGCAGCAGCCGTAGGGCAGGTTGTCGATGAGGTCGTAGTTGGGCACGTTGCCGTTGATACGGATAGGGTTGTTGGTCTCCACTGCCTCGATGATCCACGAGCCGTATTCGTGGCTGCGCTCGGTGAAGGGGTCCTGGTTTTTGATCTCGTCGTAGTCGCTCTGGAAGGTCTCCAGCCGGTGGAGGCAATGGCGATAATAGCCGCCTGTGTTGCCAAAGTCGAACCAGGCATCCCGCTTGTTGGTGAACTTGGGCACCAGTTCCTCGCGGATCATCCCGGCGTTCTTGCGGAAGTAGGGCACATATTCGCTGGCGTGGCCGCTCGATTCGGTGACAAAGTAGCCAAAGTGGTGCATCAGCTCGATACGCACCGGCTCCGAGCCGTAGATTTCGGGGTCCTGGATGGCTTCCCATATCAGCGGATAGACATCCTCCTTGCCGCGGCGAAATTCGAGAAAGAAGGCCTGGTGGTTGATGCCGGCGCAGAGGAAGTTGACCTCTTCGTAGGGCACGTCGATCCAGCGGGCAAGCATCTCGCTGGTGCCCTGGACGCTGTGACAGAGGCCTACGTGTGGCCGGCCCGTCGCCGCTTCGATGGCCCAACAGTTGGCCGCCATGGGGTTGACATAGTTGAGTAGCAAGGCGTCGGGGGCTACTTCGTCCATGTCGCGGCAAAGGTTGACCAGCACTGGGATGGTGCGTAGTCCGCGAAAGACGCCGCCTGGTCCCAGTGTGTCACCCACACACTGGCCCACGCCGTACTTCTCTGGGATTTCGATGTCGAGCTTGTACGCATCCAGCCCGCCGGCCTGGAAGGTGGTGATGACATAGTCGGCGTCGGTGACAGCCTGGCGACGGTCGGTGGTCGCCTCGATACGGGCCTTGATCCCCCGGTGGTCGATGATCGACTGGACGATCTCCTGGGCCTGGCGCAGGCGTACCGGGTCGATGTCCATGAGCGAGATGGTGCTCTCCTCCAGCGCCGGGGTCATAAAAATGTCGCTGCACAGCCGGCGGGTGAAGACCATGCTGCCGGCGCCGATAAAGGTAATTTTGGGCATAGACTGAATCCTTTTTGGGAAGTGGCTTAACGCCAATAAGACCACAATGCGCACACAAATCGGTAGGGGTTTGAAGGGCGGCGCCAGTGCTTTTCCAGTACGGAGAGGATCGCCCGCCGCCCTTCAAACCCCTACGTTACTTATACCATCCTGTAGTACTAGCTGGATTTCCACTCCTGCCAGGCCTGGAGCAGTTCAGCTTCTCGTTCGGGCGATAGCCCAGCTTTGGGCGTCCCCTCCCGCGCATCCCAGGCCAGCGTATCGCTAATCGTTTGCGCCAGGGGACGGAAGGTGAGGCCGGCAGCCAGCGCTCTATCGATATTGGTTCGCATCAAACCCTGGTAGGATGCCGGAACCCACATGGGTAGTTCACTGTCCTTGATCTGCTGTGTTTGCAAGAAGGACTCGCTCACCCGGGTGAATCGGGTATCCACATTGATCACACGCTTGCTCTCGGCAAAGAGTTCACCCCAGGTGAGCGGTGCGGCAGGGCCGGTGGCATTGTAGACCGAGGTCTCTTTTGCTTCGACCAGCCGCAGGGTGAACTCAGCCAGGTCACGCCCGTCGATAAACTGAATCGGATCATCTGCGTCACCCGGCGCCAGCATCTCGCCGCCTCGTTGGATGCGGCGCAGCCACGAGGTGAAGCGATCCGTCGTGTCATACGGGCCGACCACGTAACCTGGGCGGATGATCAGCGTGCGACCGGGCATGGCCTGTTCGGCGGCCTGTTCGCAGAGCGTTTTGAGCGGGCCGTAGGTTTCACCGGTCACTTCTTCGGTCTCTGGAGTGTTGGTGGTCGCTAACGGCGCAGTTTCATCCTGGTTGGGCACATCCATCCGGGCATAGACCGAGATGGTGGAGATGAAGGTGTATTGATCGACCGAGTCCGCCAGCAGAGTGGCCGACTCGCGCACATGGCGCGGCACGTAGCCGTTGACATCGATCACCGCGTCCCAGCGGCGCCTGTGCAGGGCGCTGAGGTCAGCGGCCCGGTCACCGGTAAGTTTTTCCGCCGCCGGAAAGAGTTCAGGATTGCTGCGGCCCCGGTTGAATAGGGTAACCGTGTGGCCGCGGTCGAGCGCCGCCTGGGTGATATGGCGGCCGACGAAGCGCGTGCCGCCGAGAATCAGTAACTTCATCGCTTTCCCCTGCTCCTTTACGAGCATGAACCAGTCCATTCAGCAGATTTAACAGTCCTGACCTCGTGTTTGTATCAGAAGCTGGCGCACTTGAGAAGTTTAAGGTGCTGCAAAAGAAACTCCGCTATCGAGCAGACGTTGTCGCTCTAGCACACGGTCAGGATGGTTCAACTGCAAAATCAAAGTGGTAAGTCGCCCAGTAGGGGTCAGAGGCACAATCTGACCTTCGACGAACTGAAAATGTTCTTGCCACTGCTGGATGTGCGGATTGAAGAAGGGGGTCAAGACACCACTTTCTGGATCCAGTGAACTCCGATCAGAGCCTTTGAACCGATTGCAGAAAGGGCAGGCGAGCGCCAGATTCTCCAATACGGTTTTTCCTCCGTATTATATCGTTACCTGCTTTGCACAGCAAAGACCAGAGAGACAAGGCTCTCTGATCTTTCAGCGTTTTTCAACCGTGATCAGCTTGCGTATACCGCCTGGCGCAATCCCTTGATATAGCCGATGGCAAAGAGCCGTCCAATCGACGAGTAGCCGGCGTGTGCCATCGTCGTGGAAGGTTTCGTTGAACTTTTCGGGCGTCCCCTCCACATCGCGGAAGTGGACAAAGAAGATCTTGCCCTGTTTGCCAAAGTGACGGATCGCGCCCGGTAGATCATCGGTCATGAGCGTAAAGTTGCCCTGGCAGAGACAGATGCCGTTGACCTCGCTGGGCACCAGGTCGATCAGCCGCTGGTAGTTGTCGACGCTGCGCATGATGCGCCCCAGCCCACGGATGGGCGAGAGCGGCGGGTCGTCGGGGTGCATGGCGAGCTTGACGTTGGCCTTCTCGGCCACGGGCACGATCCGTTCGAGAAACCACTTGAGATTCTCCCACAGCCGTTCTTCGCCCACCTCGCCATATTCGGTGAGCGGTGCGTTCTGCATGTATGAATTGTCAAAGCCGGTGACCAGGGCGCCGCCACGCGTCTGGATCGTCGTCGAGGTGCGCATCCAGTTGAAGATGGGCATCCACTCGTAGCACCAGACGGGCACGCCGATGGCGCCCAGGTTGTTGACCAGGTCAATGACCGTTTCCAGTTCTTCTTCGCGACCGGGTAGCCCTAGCTTGATCTTGTTCATGGGGGGCCGGCTTTCGAGCGTGTCAAAGACAAAGCCGGCATCTTCGTAGGCATTTTTGATGCGCACCAGCGACATGTAGCCCCAGGGCAGTTCGTCCTTGTTGCGCGTGTTCTCCCAGCCGGGGCGGAAGTCCATGCCACCCACCACATAATCCACGCCACACTGTTTGACCATCTTCCACAGCGGCGACGGGCGCGGGGGAAGCACTTCGGCGATTTTGATCATGCTCAAACTCCTATTGCGTTTTCTTGGTTATTCAGGTTCGCCCGGCTCAGGTATTTGCAAGTCGCGGCAAATTTTGCGCGCCAAAAAGTCATTGATCTCGCGGTGGCGAGGCACGGTTGATGTTTTCGCCGCCGGGCGGTTGACATAAACACTATGGTTGTCGCCTTCACGCAGCAATTCACAACCGTATCTGACCAGATGCCGGATCAGATCACGACGTTTCATAGTGAAGCGACGAGCAGCGGTTCGCGGATGACATCCTGTCCATACAGTGCCTCTTCCGCCAGCGCACGATTGGCTTCAAAGACCAGCAGGATTGCCTCATGCAAATTGGCCCGCGCTTGTTCTAACGTATCACCCTGCGTGTTTGCGCCAGGAAGCTCCTCCACAAAAGCGATGTATCCTTCGGGCACCTCTTGAAAGACGGCTGTCAAGGTCAGTTTCATAATCTCTCCCAGTCAGGCAACGAATCAAACGACCACGTCAATCGTCCGCTAGCATGTGTCAAATTTACAGATCAAGACTGTCGTTGATCTCTTTCTGGTACTCTTCCAACTCCAGGTTGAGGATTTCATCCATCGTCACCACGCGACCGACGACGCCCGATTCGAGGATGGCGTACGAGACGCCCACCGAGCGGGTGCCTTGCACAATGTCCACCTCGGCGGGATGTTCGCCCAGGATGGCGCCGGCCAGGTCGTCGTATTCGACGGCCAGCAGCTTGCGGTCGATCTGCTCAAAGGGAAAATCGTAGCGCCAGAGCCGCTCGCCGCCAAAGAGGGTGGCTGTGGCCTTGTTCAGCCGCAGGTCGGGCACAAAGTCGAGCACCCGCTCGTCGTCGATCACCGTCTTTTCGCCTTCGCCCGCCAAATGCAACGTAATGTGCTTGCCGCTGCGGTCGTTGGGCAGGTCCATCGACCCCTTGGAGCCGTGGATCTCGCGGAGCCACATGCCTTTGCCGTGGGCGGCATGCTCTTCCAGATATTGGGCCACCGCGCCGTTGGCAAAGGTGATGGTGGCATAACAGGCGTCTTCGGCCGTGGCGGTGAAGTGGGCCGGCATCTGGCGCTGGAAACGCTCGTAGATGGGGTTGGGCGCCGACGCCTTGGCCCCTTCGGCCACTGGGTTGTGGCGCGTGGGTTCGTGCAGCCGCGTCTGTGCGTAGACGTGGGTGATCGGCCCCAGATAATACTCCATGATGTCGGCGAAGTGAACACCCACATCGAGCAGCACGCCGCTCTGGTCTTTCTGGTGGCGCCAGACCGAGATCATCATGCGGTTGCCGCCGCCGGCGGTCTGGTGGAGCATAAAGCGGGGCGTGCCGATGACACCGGCATCGAGCAACGCCTTGCCCAGACGGTTGATGGGGTCGCGGCGATAGTTTTCGGCCACGCTCACCACCAGGTTCTGTTTTTCGGCGGCATCCTGGATCACACGCGCGGCGCGCACCGTCAGCCCGACCGGTTTCTCGATCATCATGTGCATGTTGTGGTGGAGCGCCTGCACCGCCAGCGAGTGGTGGAAGCGGGGCGTGGTGGTGATGTCTACGGCGGCCACGCCCAACGGCGCCAGATCTTCGAGTTTGCTCACCACCGTAGGCTTACGGCCAAAGTACTCCTCGGCGGTGCTGGCCAGCGACTCGGCATTTTCGGTCACCGGGTCGCAGGCCCCGATCAGTTCAAAGCGGTTCAGCCCAGCCTTGTGCAGTTCGTTGAGGCCGTAGAGGTGACGGTGACCCATACCGCCGCAGCCGACGATGGCGAGAGGAATTTTTTCCATTGGTTTGTTCCTTTATTTGTGTGATATCGTTACACATCTACTTTGTAACCCAAACTGAGTTCATCCCCTGGCGCGCCGCGGATGCCCCAGTTGTGCTTGGGTGTCTCCGTGATGGTGATCTCCACATCCTGCGGCGGAATGCCGATGGTTTGCAGCCGCTCGAACAGCTCACGAATCAACTGCTTTTTCGCCTCCACCGACCGACCCTCGAAACAGCTAACCTCGATAATGGTGTACCGCTCCGACCGGTCCGCCGGGTAGAGAAATTCATCGGGTTCCAGATAGAAGAAGCGCTGAAATCGCTTATCGGCCGGTAGCTGAAACACCGCCGTCAATGCGCCATGGATCGCCGCGCCGACCTCCTGTTGGCGCGGACGGAGTGCGCTGCGCATGCCGTAGATTTTTACCTGCGCCATAGATTGAATCCCCTTGACAGAAACAGTGCATTGGGCTAAAATAGCTATTTAGATAGCCATAGAGAAGGAGAAAATGATGACATCAAGCTACTCGATTGCCGAAGCCAAAAATCGGCTGCCGGAACTGGTGCGCGAGGTCGAAAACAAGGGCGCGGTACAGATCACACGCCGAGGCATTCCTGTTGTCGTTGTTCTTCCCATCCATGAGTATGAACAGACAAAAAAGAACAAATTTGACTTTTGGGAAGCCTACCTCGCCTTTCGCCGCCGTTTGGACGAAGAAGGAATTGATCTAGACCCAGACGAAATCTTCGCCGATGTTCGTGACCGCTCTGCCCCGGTGGAGCCACGCTGGTAACAATGCGCTACTTGCTTGATACCAACATTGTCTTAGAGCCGTTGAAGACGCCGGCCAGCATCTCTGTACTCGAACAGATGCGTCACCATCGCGGCTCGCTAGTGCTGGCGGCAACTGTGTGGCACGAACTATGGTTTGGCTGTCATCGCTTACCACCCTCACGCCGTCGTTCCGAACTAGAGTATTATTTAGTCAACATTCTCGCACAGGAGATGCCGATCTTGCCCTACAGTGAGAATGCGGCCGAATGGTTTGCCGCCGAACGAGCAAGACTCGTAAGCCGCGGTTTACCACCGCCAATTGCCGATGGCCAAATTGCCGCAGTCGCCGCAGTCAACGGTCTGACCCTGGTAACCCGCAACGTGGCTGACTTTGCGCTGTTTCAAGGGCTCATCATCGAGAACTGGTTCGAGCCTACCCCTTGATCCCTCCCGTTGCCCGCAGCAGCGTCTCCTGCACCAGCAACTCGTGCGCATAGCTACGGTCGGGTGGCTGTTCGCCGCGGATCGTGGCGATAAACGAGGCCAGGGCCAGGTCATGCGTCTCCTGGCGACCCTGTTCGGGCACGGGGATCATGTGCAGGCCCTTGTCGTAGCCGCCACCCGCCTCCTCAAGACAGAGCCGCAGCGTGTGCGCCGGTTCGAATGGCTCCACGATAATGGCGCTCCCTTTGGTGCCGTACACTTCAAAACGACGCGCCATGGGCCGCGTCTCCATGGCCGCAATGTCGATGAAGGCGATCGCCTTGCCAAACTCAAAGACGGCAAGTGTGTTGTCCTTGAACGCAGGGATAGTATCCGTCGTATCGTTGCGCAGAAAGGCCTTCACCTTGCTGGGCCGTCCCAAGAGCCAGACCACCTGGTCGAGCATGTGGCCGCCCAGATCATAAAAGATGCCACCCTCGTGCCGGCTGATCGTGTCGCGTGTATTGTATCCAGTACCCTCACGTTGGGTTGGAATGTTGGTGGACATGTGCGCTCGCACCGAGAAGATCTGCCCCAACAGACCGGACTTTGCCCACTCGGCCACCTGCCGGAAGCCGTGATGGTAGCGAAACATGTAGCCCATCTGAAGCACCCGGCTCTGCTCCTCGGCGCGCCGGACGATGCGTTGCCATTGCGGCCAGTTGTCGCCAGCGGGCTTGTCATACAGCACGTGCTTGCCGGCGTTGACGATCTGCTCGGTCTGATCTAGACTCTCGGCGTTCAGCCCTTCCGACGTGATGGCGATAATCGTCGGGTCGTTTAGCATCTCGTCGGCGCTGGCGAACCAGCGATCAACCTGGCGGAAGGGTTCCTGATCCATCACCTCTTGGCGGCGCAGTGGGTCTGGTTCGTAGACGCCGGCCAATTCTACTTGCGGATTGCTCAACATCGACGCAATCCAAGAGACAGCGTGGCCGTGTTTGGTGCCATACTGGGCCATGCGGATCGTACTCATGAATGCTCCTGGCTACATTGGGTGCGGATGGATAAGGAATAGTCTATCCAAGGAAAGAGTTTGCCGCAAATCGGTTTCTTGACCAATTGAATCGCTGGCATATTTCTGCTAGAATCCTCTCACAGGAAGCGAGGAAGCCATGAGTCAAGCACACACCAGCTTTGAGACAACTGAACAACAAACGATGGGGAAGCTTGACCACCGTGTGGCTACTTTGGAAAGAGAAGTGGCCGGACGCTTTAACGCGCTCTATGAGCATTTCATGTGGTTTGAGATCGGCGCGGCGGCAAGAGACGAACAAGTAGATGCGGGGGTCGAGACACCAGCTACTCCAATGAACAGTGCCATGTACGCTGCCGTTCGCGCACTTGACCGATTAGGACGACCTTGGGGCATCCGCAACGAACGGCTCTTCCGGCAGACCATGCGTGATATTCTGCAAAAGAGCTTCGGCGCCGAAGTGCGTGAACTCCATCTGCGCGGCGAACAGTTTGATTGTCTCATCATCGACGGTCAGCATATTCTTGTCGAGATTGCAGCAAGCGTCGGACAGGACATAGTACGCCGGCTCGAGCGCAAGCGCCAATTGTACATCGACGAGACCAGCGTCACACCCGCACGCTTTATCCTCGCCGTCGGCTCGATCCACAGCCGGCGCGCCGAAGCCTTGCGCGCCGCCGGTTTTGACGTTATCGAGCCGGAAGAGGAAGAGACTGAATTGTAAGCTCAATCTCCCCCTCGCTCCCAAAATCCCTACCGAATTTACGCACAGACCGGGTTGTCCGCGTTCCAACGGTTGAACACCCCGGCCCCTTCAGTTGCCAGCTTGTAACGCGTGTCGGCCCATAGCCGGTGCCATTCGGCCGGGTTGTGCAACTCACTTTCCGGGTTCTGGCGGCTGCGGGCGACAAAACCGGGAAAATAGCCACGCCCGGTCGGCTGGCCGATGGGATTGTAGCGCAGGTCAAAGCTCCAGCGGATGTTGTCGCTGTGATTCGAGTGCGAGGCGTGGATGGTCAACTTGGTGAGGAAGAGCACATCTCCCCGCTTCATGGGTACGGATTTGGCTTTGCCGTTGAGGAGTTTGCCGGGAATTTTCAACCCGCCCACGCTGGGGCAGTGGTCGAGCAGACCCTGGCGGTGGCTCCCCGGCCAGACACAGAGACAGCCGTTCTCCACCGTGGCGTCCCACAATGGGAACCAGACGGTCAAGATATTCGTAGCGTCGGCTTCGGGCAACACCACGCCGTTGTCCTGGTGGACCGGCGTCTTGCCCAGTTGGACATGGCCGTTCTCGGCCTTAGGCGTCAGGTGTTCGGGTGGCTTGAGGCGGACATGCTGCACCGGGTTCGAGTAGATCTCCGGCCCGATCAGCGACTCGACAGCGTCGAGCAATTTGGGGTTGGTCAGCGTGCGGAAGACGGCCGGGCCGGCCCAGAAGGGTGTATCTTCCTTAACATTGCCTTGTGGGAGCGAAAAGTCAAAGTACTGGGCGTGGACCTTGCCGCTCTCCTTGTAGATCTCGATCAAGCGCTGGCCAAAGGGAAGGTCAGCGTAGAGCGAGGAGATTTCTCCTTTAAGATAGAGCTCCTCAGCCAGCCGGTCCAACACACCGTGATACTCCTCGATGATCGGGTCCAGATCCTCTTCTGGATCAAAGAGCCCTTCGACCAGCAGATAGCCCTCTTCCTCAAACTGTGCAACCTGTTTTGGGGTCAAGTGTGCCATGTAGCCTCCTAAAAAGCTGTTCACAGAGAACACTGAGAGTTGGCACAGAGGGCACAGAGAGGAGAATTTAGAGCTTATCTCGGTGTGCTCTGTGTCTCCTCTGTGCCCTCTGTGAACTGTTTTTTACTCTTCGCGCGCCGGCGCATCGTCGCTGGTCATCCGCTCGCCGCGCAAGAGGAAAGCGCGAATGTCATAGCGCCCGGGCCGTTCGGGCGTCAGGTGGCCCGACTCGACCATGAGTTCCAGCGGGTTGACCTTGGTGCGCACGGGCAAGATCACCTTTTCGTGCATGCGCGCTGATTCGTAGACGGCGTGGATCATCTCGAGCGCCTTGTAGCCGTTCTCGGCGCGGCCACGGTGTGTCTCCACCTTGCCTTCGATCCAGTCGGCCAGTTCGTCGGCCTGGCCGGCGCCGCCCTCGCGCCACTCGAAGCGGTCGCCCAGTTCCTTGACCTTGAAGAATTTGCCGTCCGGCTCGTGTAGCTCCCAGCGACCGCCGGTGTCTTTGTTGAGCAGTTGCAACTGTTCGGTGGTCATGTTGATCATGCCTTCGCTGCCATAGATCAGCGCACCCTGGTAGACGGTATCTGTGACATCGCTGAGCAGCAGGGCGTTTGCGCCATTGCGAAACCGAAAGACGCCGACCGCGCAATCTTCGATGCGCGTGCCCCGCTCGTAGATGTCGGTCTTGCGTTCGATGTTGCCCATGACCCACTCACATTCCTCGTCGCCCAGCAGATAGCGGTACATATCGGTCTGGTGCGAGCTGTAGTTGGGCATCCCCTGCCAGCCGTAGCTGGTGATGTGTTGCACCCGGCCGATGGCGCCCTGGGCGATCAGATCTTTCGCCAGCGTATAGGCCGGCAGAAAGCGACGTTGGTGGCCGATGACGAGCTTGACTCCATTGCGGCGACAGGCGATGATCATCTGTTCGGCGCGGCCCAGGGTATCAGCCATTGGCTTTTCGCAGATGATGCCCTTGGGCTTGTAGGCAGCGGCGGCGATAGTCCAGGTGGCGTGGCCGGTGTGCCAGGTGCAGATGGAGACGACATCCAGGTTCTCCTCCTCCATCATCTTCCGGGCGTCGGTGTAATGTTTGGTCTGGAGGCCAAAACGGGCATCCATATCGTCCATGGCGCTCTCGTTGAGGTCGGCGAGCGCAACGACATCGTACCGTTCGCAATCGATGTAGCCACCGACATGGTTCCTGCTGATGCCGCCACAGCCGATCACCCCAGCACGCAATTTGGTCGACATATCTACTCCTGTGATTTTTTACGGTTGGTCAAGCAACAAGGAATCCCGCGCCATGGATGTAGATCCCGTGCGAGGGACAACGATAGCTCATCTCAGATTACACAGATTTTGATTTTGCATCTATCAAGTCTGTGGAACAAGTGAAGCCAACGCCGAGCAATTTTGATTCGGCACATTCGGACAAGAAATAGTATACAACGACAACATAATGGCCGGCAATCTCACTTTTTTACCAGGGTGCGTCCGTGCGTTGCACCTACCAGGTGCGATGCACGTCTCAGGCGCCACGCACTTTTCAAGTACACGCACCGCTGTGCAGGCTGAAATGTCAACCGAACCTGGCCGATCTGGAACAGCCGCTCACATGGCTGGGTAGCCATATCCAGCAACTGTACGCCATGTTGCGCAAAGGCAGATCCCCCTTGCCCGGATGAAGAGCCAGCAAGGAGATAAAAATAGAACACAGATTTTCAGGATGTTCGCCAAGTTACGGCATTTTATCTGTGCAATCTGTGTTCTATTTTTGCGTCAGGACAATTACACAGCCGTGTAACCACCATCCACACAGATGATCTGGCCTGTAGTCATACGTGCGGCGGGTGAGGCCAGATAGATCACTGCACCGGCGATCTCCTCCGGCTCGGCCAGGCGTCCCATGGGCACCTTCTCCAGATTCTTGGCAAAGGCCGGGTTTTTGACCGCCGCCTCCAGCATGGGCGTACGGGTAAAGGTGGGCGCTACGGCGTTGACCGTGATCTTGTTGGGGGCCCACTCGGCCGCCAGCGAGCGGGTGAACTGGCCAACCGCCCCTTTGGCCGCGGCGTAGGGTGTACGCAACGGGCCACCGACTACGCCCGCCTGCGAACTGATGGTGATGATCGCGCCTTCGGTGTTCTGCTCGATCATCTTACGCGCCACCGCCGTGGCGATAAAGTATGCGCCTTTGAAGTTGACATCGACGATAAAATCAAATTCTTCTTCCGTGTAGTCGAGCGCCGGTT
Source organism: Chloroflexota bacterium (assembly GCA_003577005.1). Next base: position 20,704 of record QEUW01000163.1, read on the forward strand.
TGGGCGTGTTGACGCCCGCATTGTTGACCAGCACATCGATGCGCCCGAACGCCGACGCCACGTTGTCGACAAAGGTGTTGATACTCGCCACGCTGGCCAGGTCAAGCGGCCAGGCCTCGACGCGACGCCCCATGGCGCGACACTCCTCCACCACTGGCTGCGCCTCCTCGATGTTGCGGTTACCCAGCGCCAGATCCGCCCCCCACTCGGCCGCGGAGAGGGCAATCGCCTTGCCAATACCCTTACTTGCCCCAGTGACGATCATCACTTTGCCAGTCAGGTCGAAATTTACTCGTTTGGTCATGTTGTTCTCCTTGCGTTTAGGATTAGGGATTGGGGATTAGGGGGACGGCGGTGCCTAATCCCTAATCCCTTCTCTCCACCTTCACTACCGTCTTCGTCTCCGCTGCCTGGTAGATCGCTTCGACCACGGCCATGGTGCCGAGGTTATCGCGGCCGGAGGTGAGCGGTTCTGTGCCGTTACGGATGCATTCGAGGAAGTGGCGGATTTCGGCCACCACCGAATCTACATAGGGATAGGAGGGGATGTCGAGTTTTGTCATGCCGCCGCTATATTCGGGGATCTTGGTGCTGTAGATGTGCCAGCCCTGGACGTTGTGAAGGATGCCTTCGTCACCGTAGAAGATGGTCAACTCGCCCGTGGCCGTGGGGATCGGCACTTTGTAGGCGGCAAAGAGGTAAAACGCCTCGCCGATGATGCCGTTGGCAAAGGTCATCACAAAGGCGGCGATATCTTCGTTGCCACCTGGTTTATAGTTGGGATTGAGACCCGTGTGGCCGTTGAAAGCAGCTACCTCGTCCACCTCGCCAAAGAAGTGGCGCATGAGGTCGATCTTATGCACTGCGGTCTGCGCCACCATGCCGCCGCCGGACAGTTCCCTATGAAAGATCCAACTGTCGGGCGGGTACATGTGCTTGACAAACTGGTTGCAATCAAACCGCAGCGCCACAACACGCCCGATGGCCTGGCGGTCGAGCAGTTGCTTGATCCGCACATGCTCCGGCTGGAAACGCTGATTTTGGCCGACCATCAGCACCGTGCCCGCCTGTTTGGCGGCAGCCACCATCTCTCTGCACTCAGCCAGGTTGAGCGCCATCGGCTTTTCCACCAACACATGTTTGCCCGCCACCGCGGCCGCCAGTGCGATGGGTGCGTGTTGGTGGGGCGGCATACAGATGCTGATGGCGTCCACATCGTCGCGCTCGATCACCGCCTGCCAACTGCCGGTGGCGTAGGCGCCAAAATCCTGGGCAAAGTTCGTCGCCAGTTCGATGTTGTATTCGTCGCAGCAGACGACGACCTGGCTGAGGTCGGCTGCCGCTTTGTAGCCCTGGGCGTGATGGCGGGCGATCTTGCCGCAACCCAAGATGCCGATCCGAAGGGTCATGCAAACGCTCCTGTGGGTTTGTGGGAAACAGTTTTGATGCAACCAGATCTCAGGGGCTTGACAATCCGCTATCATGCACGTAGGTGCGGTTTCCATACCGCACATGCCCTGGCGAGGATGAGCAGGATAGAAACCGCACCTACGTTATGGCAGCAGAACCTAAAGTGCGGCCAGTTCAAAGAACCCAACCGCATCGAGCTGACGGCGCAACGCCGGTTCGCGTTCGGCAGGCAACGCCAGGTTGGGCAGCCGCGGCCGTCCGCAGTCAAAGTCGAGCCAGGTCATGACCATCTTGAGCGCACCGAGATAGCCAAACTCGAACATGGCTGCCGTTGTCAGATTGGCGCGCAGTTGCAACTCGGTGCCTTTTGCCAGATCGCCCGGAACCGCGCGCTGAATCTCCCGGTAGACGCCCGGATGATAATTGAGCGACGAGCCGATACAGCCACTCGCTCCAAACATGGCGGCAAAGAGACACTGCTCGTCCATGCCCGAGAAGAGCGTCCACTTGCCTGCCCCCAGATCGACAATACGGCGAAACTCGAACATATTTGGGCCGGTGTACTTGCCGCCTGCCAGCGTAGGAATGTCCATCAGCGAACGCATAAGCGCTACAGCATCGACAGGGCCGCCAAAAATATAGGTAAAGAGCGGCAGATCAGGTGCGGCGCCGGCAATCCCGGCATAGTAGGCGTGGATGCTCTCTGTGCGCTGATAGAGCGGTGGAATAATACTGGCTACGCCGTCTGCGCCCGTATCTTGGGCGTGGCGGGCCAGCGCGTTGGCATCCCCGGCGGCCACACAGCCGACATGGGCAATGACCGGCACGCGCCCGTTGGTCTGCTCGACCACCGTCTCCAGGGTCAGCTTACGTTCGGCGACCGTCATGTAGATGCCCTCGCCGGTCGAACCACAGACATAAAAACCGCCGATGCCTTTGCCAATCAGATAATCCACCAACCGGCGCAATACCGGGACGTTTACCTGGTCTTCGCGAGTAAAAGGCGTGACCAGCGCCGGCCACGCGCCGGAAAATTGAGTCATGCATAGTGCTCCGTATGATCGTATCAAGCTGTCTGAACTAAGTTTTGCCGAGCCTCTGCTGTTCCCGAAACGCTTCGTGGCAGCATCCCCTGTGGCTTCCCGGCTCTGTAAGTTGAATGTTAACCGAAGTCTCTCAATTGGCAAAGTTGAAATTCGGTTTTGACCGCCGCTCTACTCTAGGATGATACAATGGAATACAGCCGTTTGATATGCACCGGACCCCACTGGGCACCGCCGCAAAAATCCGTTACCAGCCGCCCATACACCTGACAATTTGCTTACAATTTTTTCCGGGATGCATTGCTCCACCGGGGCGACCGGCCCATCACACTTGCCGGCTCTACATGGGAGGCTTATACTTGACAATGTCACGACAATGTCACGATGATCAACACCCAACACCCCCGGAGGTCTCCCAGATGCTCGTTCGTTCTCTCATCGCCCGCTTACTGCACACCGTGGCTCTCGCCAGCCTTCTCTTTAGCCCGACTGCTCCCACCCTCCTGGCCCAAAATGACAACGCCGTCCACCTACCGCTGGTAGCCGTGGCCACGCGCCCGGTTAGCCAGCAGGTGCTCTTCCGCACGCAAGTGACCGTGCGGACGCCCATCCAGTGGCGCGACCTGGAACGGCTGGGCGTAGTAATTCTTGACCAGGGTGAGAACTGGGCGCTGCTCCTGGCCGATGACGAGCAGCTTGAGGCGCTGGCCCGCCGCCGCTACAACCCCACTCGCACCAACGGGTTGGAAACGCTGGCAGCCGCCAGTGGGACCGTGAACAGTGCATCAGTAGACAGTTTTGATCCACTTCTGAGGCAAATACGGGCGTTGCAGCCATTGCTGAATGAAGAAGTCAGTGTGGCCGCGGCGCGGGCCGATCTGCGTGCGGCCATGACCGCGCTGACCGCATCCCAACTTGCCTTCCTCGCCCGCGCCGCCGATGTGGACAGCGATGGCGACGGCCTCACCGACGACCAGGAAGCCCTGTGGTGTACCGACTCCGCCAAAGCCGACAGCGACCAGGATGGCGTCTCCGACGGCGACGAGGTGGCCGCGCTCAAGGCGTGGATGAACAACGAGTTGAGCGGTCCTCCCGCCAGCGGCAAGCCCTTTTCCGGCTGGCCGGCGCAAAAACCCGACTGCCCCGACGACGATTTCGACGCTGTGCCCGACCTGGCCGAACGGTGGGAACTGGGCCTCGACCCCAGCCGCGAATCGACCGACCGCGACAAGTTCGACGACGGCCAGGAACTCTTTGGCGTCGCCTATTGCCCCGGCAGTGGCGGTTTCTGTGGCTATGGTCTGCTGCCGCGCAACGAGGACTGGGGGACCATTACCGCGCAGATGCCGGCCTGGGTCAAGGCGCCGGGGAACCATCCGCTCGTGGCCGGCTTCCCCGTGCCGGAGGTGGATGTGGTGGCGTCGTCGCTCAAGGTGGAGACGGTGACGACGGTAACAACGGACCATGTCATCTCTGAGGGGACGGAACGATCCTACAGCACGGCGAAGACGGAGGGGACGAGCACGAGTGTAGCAAATACGCAAACTTGGAATGAGTGGCAAGAGATCTCAGGGTCGCTGGAACAACCGGCAGTAAATCTACGACAAAGTAGACGAGCTAATTCGAATTGGTGGGAAGACTTCAAAAACAAGGCGGTCACTACGGGCAAATATATCTACGCTGATCTAGCAGCACAATGGGGTTGCCTAAATTCTAAAGTTGGATTTTCTTTAGGGCTCACAGGCGAACTTTCTTACGACGAAGGATATACAGAAGCGCGATGTCGAGGCGCCATGCAGAAAGCGCGAGAAATATCACCGGAGTTCGCTCAAGACTTTCCCGCCGAACAGAATAATATCCAAACTGGAAACCTTACCGTCAGCCCTATCAACGATGTGGATGTAAACACTCAGGTTCTGGTCAGCAACAATTTTGACACTGAAAATATTGCGCGGGCAATAAACGGAGTGCAATTTGCCCAACTCCAGACCGGACAGATGTTGGGACGACGTCTGTATGAAATATCTGTTGCTCTAACAGCGCCTAGACAAACCACCACCAATACTTCTGGTAAATCTTGGGGAGGATCACAAACAATCACGAATGAACAATACGAAGAACACACCATCACCAACGGCGAAGCCTTCTCCACCGGCGAATCCTGGGGCACGGCCGTTGCGGAGAACTCTGCCCACGCCGCGGACCTGACCTTCACCTACAAGGTGCGCAACACGGGCACGGAGTACGCCCGCGAGGTCGCCAATCTGGCCTTCAACCTCTACATTGGCGACGACCCCAACCCGGCCATCACCTACTTTGTGGCGCCTGACCTGGGCGGTGCGGGCAAGTTCCAGAACTTTATGCCCGGCGAGGAGCACACTTACACCTCGCGGCGCATCCCCCTCAGCCTGGAACAGATCAAGGCCATCGATCTGGGCGGCCCTATCCGCATTATGGTGGAGGATTTCACCTACGGCATCGACGAACTCTTCTACCAGGACGCAGCCAACGCCGGCATCCTTATCGCCATCGAAGATGGAACCGACGACGGCGACGAGGCCATCGACACCTATCTCATCCCCACCTGGGGCCAGGAGACGGTGCTCGACGTGCTGCGCCGCTACTTCCCCCACGAGACCGACACCAGCGGCATGGTGACCGCCATTTGGACACCCGAATACCGCACGGATACACCGGCCTGGTGCCAGGCGCCTCGCCGCCCCAGCGATCACCCCAGCAAGGCGCTCTGGTGCCGGCGCGCGCTCTCCACCGCGGAGTGGTGGAATGTCTATACCGACGGGTTGGGCGATGGCGCGGAAGGCTTCCAGGATACGCCCGCCACGCCCGGCAGTGTGGCGCTCTTCCGCTTCAACAAGGATAGTGACCTGGATGGCTTCTCCGACCGCTCGGAGCGACGTCTGGGATCGGATCCGTTCGACGCTGCCTCCTTCCCGCGATCCGAAGTGCTGGCCGGGCTGCACAGCATCCGCAACGGCAACCAGGTGATCGCTACGCTTTCGCTGCTCAACACCGGTCTCTACGACGCTTACGGCGTCGAGGCGATCATGGTCGCGCCCGATGATTCGGTCTCCATCACCAACAACACCGTGGGTGGGTCGGGCCGGGTGCGGGCGCAGAAACAGGTGATCGTGGGCAGCCGCATTGCGCTCCAATCGCCCCTGCCCGCGGCATGGACCCAGGCCGGCCGCGCCATCCCCGCAGCCGGCGGCTACTACACCGGCAACGAAGACCGCACTTACACCTTTACGGTGGCCGGCTGTGGCGCGGGCGGCTGCACCGTCGGCGCAGGAAACTGGACGCTCAACTGGAGCGATGGTAAAGGGGCTAGCGGTAGCCTCAACTTTGGCGCCGGCTATCAGTCGCCCGCGTTCCGCACAATAGGCGCCTTGGGTTTGACGTTGGCGCTCTACAGCGGCGCCGTCAAGGACGGCGAGAGTTTCACCGTGGCCGCCCGCACCCCGCGCGACACCTTCCAGTACACCATCAACCGTGAACCCTACACCGAGCCGCTGGTCATCGTCTCGTACAACGACCCGCAGGGCAACCACCGCTTCGTCATCCCGCCGCAGGCCATGAGCTTGGCCGCGCCCACCGACGACCTGCGCCAGTTTGCCGGCGAGATGCTCCACGATGTGGGCGTGGAGATCGTGACCTACGCGCCCTTTGCGCCGGGCAACAACAGCGTCGATCTGCTGGTCAACAACCCGTCGGGCAAGACATTGCACAACGCCAATCTCTTCCTGGAGTTCATCAACATCTCCGGCACGGTCGTGCTGGAAGTCCCCACCCAGGTGACGATCCCGCCCGGCCCCAAGAGAGTGCCGGTAAGCTTCAACAGCAGCGCCTTTAGCCCGCCCTATAACGCTGGCGAGGATTATATCGTCCTCGCCTTCCTCACCGACTACCAGGGGAACATCCTCGACACCGCGGGCCGCCCGCTCTCCAGCTTCCAGGCAGATCCGCTGCCAGCGGTGGCTCCAGCTTCCAGGCAGATCCGCTGCCAGCGGTGGCAATGCCGGCCTACGAATGGAACTTTGGCTCCGTGTCCCAGGGGACGTTGCTCAAATACCCGGTGCCGATCGCCAACACTGGCTTTGGCCGGCTCTACACCTACATCCGCCCGCTGCCGGGCATGGCGCTGCGATCGGCGGGCAGCCGCACCGTGGGCGCCGCCGACCTTTCGGACTATGAACTTGCGCTCAACACAGGCGACCTGCCGCTGGGGCCCTACGCGCAGACGCTCTCTATCTACACCAGCGACGGCCGGCGCGCCCCCACGCACTATCTCCGTGGCCGGGACCATCACCGCGCCGGCCAGCGATGCGCCCGGCGGCGCGGTCATACGTCCGCTCGACCTCCCCGTGACCGTCACTGGCAATCACAGCCAGGGCACATGGTACGACTTCACCTACGACCTGGGGCCGGACCCCACATCGCTCCACCCGGTGAAGGTCTACAGCCAGGACTATGGAACGCTCCACGGCGTGGGCAACCACGCCACCAATTTCGGCCAGGGGACCGCTTCTGCCGATATGTTTGGTGACGGGCGAGATGGGGATATTACGATCAGTTCGGATGCGATCTTTGACGCACCGCGCACGTCCCTGGGTGCAACTGTCAGTGCCGGCGCGGCCAGTGTAAGCCTCAACAACGCCTCCGGCTTCAACGCGGGCGACGAAGTTCTCATCATCCAGGTCCAGGGGACCGGCGCGGGCAACTACGAATTCCGCCGCGTCAGCGCAAAATCGGAAAACAGCTTGGTCTTGAATGAGGAACTCAACAACACATACATTCAGAGTGGTAACAGCAAAGCTCAGGTAGTACGCGTGCCTAACTATCAGAATGTCTTTGTAACGTCAACGGGACACTGGCGCGCACCTGCGTGGGATGGAAACACAGGCGGCATCATGATTTTCCGTGCTGTAGGCACGGTGATAGTGGATGGGGTGATAGATGCCAATTACACTGGCTTCCGCGGTGTTGTGACACCAGGAAGCTCTTATCCCAATTATGATGGGGCGGCTGGTGAAGGAACTGCCGGACCTGGTGGTACTCATTCCTATCTGCCTAATGGAAATGGTGGTGGTGGTGGAAGAGGGGACAAAAATGTGGGTGGTGATGGCCGAGTGAGAGGTTCCGGTGGTGGTGGTGGTGGCAATGCAACAGCTGGTCAGGATGGGATAGCTGATCAGGGTACTTTTGGCACCCCTGGTATAGGCGGGCTCCCTTCAGGAAATGCCGACCTCTCCGAAGCAACTTTTGGGGGTGCTGGTGGCGCTCCTGGATACGATGCCACAGAAAATTCGGGGGGACAACGTGGAGGCAATGGCGGAGGAATCGTGTTCATTATGGCTAATGATGTGCAACTATCTGGCAATATCATCTCAAACGGGGAAACATACGGTGTAGGGTACGGAGGAAGATCAGGCGGATCTGGTGGAGGCGCTGGCGGCTCAATCTTGCTGCGAGTGGGCGATATTAATGCTAACACAAACTTGGTGACTGCTCTTGGAGGTAGTGGAACATATGGTTGGCAGAGTGCGAACGGTGGTGATGGTTCTGTCGGCCGCATCCGCATCGAGTACTGCGAAAGCTTCACCGGCACGACTAACCCGCCGGCCAGTACGCAGAAGCTCGACTGCTACATCGCCGAGCAGACCGGCCCCGGTGCGGCGCGCCTCAATCTGCCGGAACCGGTGGACGGCTCGGCCACCTACGCCGTCCAGTTTGGCCGCAAGCTCGACTTTGCCGCGGCCGGCGAACAGACCACCACCCTGCGCGTCCCCGCGGGGATGGCGGCCGGCGCCAGCCTGGAGCTGCTGCTGAGCAACGCCGGCAGTGGTGACCTCACCGCTAAGCTCGACATCGGCGCCGACGGCTCGTGGGAATGCGAACAGACCCAATCGGTGGAGAACGCCGCCGTGCTCACCTGTGACAATCTGGCCGATGCCTTCAACGCCTATTGGGCTGCCAACGGTGTGCCCACAACCGGCTACCTTGACGTGCCGGTCAAACTCTCGCTCTCCAAACCGGCCCAGGCGCTGCTCACCAATCTCCAAATTTCCTCTGCCGCCAGCCGCGTGCGCCACATCCGCCTGCCTGTGCGCGACTACACCCGCTTCCTGCTCGATTTCACCGTGGGCGAGAGCGGAACGGTGGTCGCCACGCTGGACATTGGCGACAACAGCTCCATCGACTGGAGCACACCCTCCGCCAACCCGGCCCCGGCCCGTTGGGCGACTGCCGATCTCAAAAATGCGCTCAATGCCTACCTCAGCGACAAAAGTGGCGTGGTCGATGTGCCGATCCGCTTCTATGTGTCGCCGCTGGGTGCGGTCAAACTCAACGATTACACCGCAACCGCCGCTCTCGTGGTGGACCTGGCCGCCGAGAGCATTACTGTCGGTGGCGGCGGCGTCCTGGCGGCGGGTTCAAGCTACAACGAAGGCGAGATCGTGCCGGTGCAGGCCACGCTACGCAATCCAAGCAGCGCAGCCAGCGGTCCGGTCACAGCGGCCTTCTTTGCCCACGCCGAGGGCTGGGGCGACTGGTATATCGGCGGCGCCTTTGTAGAGAACATCCCGGCTGGGGGTAGTGTGACGGTGAACGCGCAGTGGAACACCACCGGTTTCAGTGGCACTCTGCCGGTGAGCGTCGTGGTCAACCCCTATGGACGGCTGGGTGAGATAAACGGGGGCAACAACCGGGCTGCCCGCACGGTGACGGTGCAAGGCTCAGATGAGGGAGAGCCGCCCACACCGACGAGCACCCCGACGCCCACCGGGACCTTGCCTACGGCCACGAGCACCCCTCAGCCAACGCATACACCTACGGTAACCGGTACACCGCCGACCGCTACACCCGTGCCTACGGCAACACCTCCTGGTAGGCCAGATGGAGCGCTCTATTTGCCACTCGTCCAGCGATAAGCGAGCCGGCAGAGGCGCCGGCTAGTCGCCGGGGAGAGGGTAAAGGCAACGATATCAGTCGCCCAGTACCTGCTGAAACATGCCCTTACCCTGTAGTTCAATGAGCGGTATGGGTGTGGAGAACGGATAGTCGCCGGTAAAGCAGGCGTTGCAATAGCCGCCGCTGGCCTTGAGCGCCTTCATCATGCCGGCGATGGAAAGGAAGGCCAGAGAATCGGCGCCGATGTGCTCGCGGATCTCCTCGACGCTCTTCTCGGCGGCAATGAGTTCGGCCTGTGAGGCCATGTCCACACCCATGAAGCAAGGCCACTTGATGGGTGGGCAGGCGACGCGCACATGTATCTCTTTGGCGCCGGCGTTGCGCAACATCTGCACCAACGGGCCCGAGGTGTTGCCGCGCACGATGGAATCATCTACGAGCACCACGCGCTTGCCTTTGAGGTTTTCGGGCAACGGGTTGAATTTCATGGCGACGCCGATTTTGCGCAACTCATCGCTCGGCTGGATAAAGGTGCGACCGATGTACCGGCTCTTGATCAGCCCTTCGCTGTAGGGAATTTTGCTCTTTTGCGCATAGCCGATGGCGTGGGGCGTACCGGAATCGGGCACGGGCACCACTATATCGGCCTTGACGGGTGCCTCTCTGGCAAGCTGCCGCCCCAACTTCTGGCGCACCTCATGGACCAGCCGCCCGTCGAGCATACTGTCGGGGCGGGCAAAATAGATCTGCTCAAAGGTGCAAAAGGAGAGCTTTTGCTGCGGGGCGCCCTGGATGACCTCGTAACCGTTGGCGTCGATCTTGACGATCTCACCCGGCGCCACTTCTTGCACCATGTCGGCGCCAATGGTGGCAAAGGCGCAGCTCTCCGACGCCAACACATGGCCGCCCTGGAGCGCACCCAAGACCAGCGGACGCAGTCCCCACGGGTCACGCACACCGTAGACCGCATCCCGCGTCAGGATCACCAGGCTGTAGGCGCCCTCAGCCTTGGCCATCATAATGCGGATGCGCGTCCCCCAGTCGCCGCCGCCGGCGCCCGCCAGCAGATGGAGGATCACTTCGCTGTCGGTGGAGGTCTGCAACCCGACGCCTCGTTCGAGCAGTTCGCGGCGCAGTTGGGGCGCGTTGATCAGGTTGCCGTTGTGTGCCAACGCCAGCGGGCCATCCAGCGTTTCTACCAGATAGGGTTGCGTGTTGCGCAACTTGGGCGACCCGGTGGTCGAATAGCGCGTGTGGCCGATGGCCAGGTGACCTTGCAAATGGCGCAAATTATCCTCGTTGAAGACCTGTGAGACCAGCCCCATCCCCTTATGGATGTGGGCTACCCGGCCATCACAGGTGACGATGCCGGCGCCCTCCTGCCCCCGGTGTTGCAGGGCATAGAGGCCAAAAAAGCTGAGGCGCGCCACATCGCGATCGGGTGCATACAGCCCGAAGACGCCGCACTCCTCGTGCAGCTTGTTGTCTTGATACATGTTCTCCCGTTCCACCCCGCCTTGTCACTGGTTCCTTTGGTACGAGGTGACAAGATGACTAGATGACCGGATGACAGGCTTCTGGGGCAGCCTTCTAGTCACCCAGCACGTCATCCAACTGTGACTGCCCCCAATAACTGCGGAGTTCGCACGCCCTCGTGCGAACCGCTTGCACGAGGCGGGTGCCACTGTCGCCAATACCTCTGCCACATCAGGCGGCAGGACCCAATTACAAAGTACGCGCCAGCGCATCACGTGCGGCCTGCACCAGGCGCAATGCCTCGGCGCTATCTTCCGCCAGCGCCGTCAGGTGACCCATCTTGCGACCGGGGCGGGCCTGGGCCTTGCCGTACAGATGCAGCTTGACGGCAGGATGCGCCAGCGCCGCCGCCCAATCTGGCTCGCCCGCCTGCCAGAGGTCGCCTAGCAGATTGGCCATGACCGCCGGCCGGAGCAGGGTTGGGTCGCCCAACGGCAGCCCGCAGACCGCCCGCAGCTGTTGCTCGAACTGGTCGGTCACTGCAGCGTCGATGGTCAGATGGCCCGAATTGTGCGGCCGCGGGGCCAGTTCGTTGACCAGCAACCGCCCGTCACCGGTCATAAATAATTCTACACACAAAACACCGATCACTTCCACTTTTTCTAGCACTGTGCGCGCCAATGCCACCGCCTCGGCTGCAACCCGGGGTGAGACGCGCGCCGGTGCGATGGAAAGATCCAAAATATGGTTGCGATGGATGTTCTCGATGGCGCCATAGTGGACAAAGCTGCCATCGACTCCGCGCGCTGCCACGAAGGAAAGCTCACGCTCAAACGGGACGAAGGCTTCGAGGACCGCCTCTTGCCCGCCGATGGACTGCCAGGCTGTTGCAGCTTCGTCTGGCGTATCGATGCGCACCTGGCCTTTGCCGTCGTAGCCAAAGGCAGCGGTCTTGAGGATGGCCGGAACACCAATTTGTGCCAACCCGGCGACCAGATCGCCCTCCGTGTGGACGGCGACAAAGGGCGTCACCGGCAGGCCAGCCCCGGCCAAAAAGCTCTTTTCACGCAGCCGGTTCTGCGTCGTGTGGAGCACATAGCCGCCGGGGCGAACCGGGACACCTTCTTCCTGGGCAATATTAGCTACGATGGATGCGACATTCTCGAACTCGAAGGTAAGGACATCGACCCTGCGCACGAATTGGCGCACGGCATCCAGATCATCGTACGGCGCGCTGACCTCCAGATCCGCCACCTGGCCGGTGGGCGAACTGGAGTCGGGCGAATAGGTGTGGATTCGATAGCCCATGCGGCGGGCGGCCAGGGCGAGCATTCGCCCCAACTGGCCGCTGCCAAAGACGCCGATGGTGCTACCAGGTAAGATTGGCCGGTTC
>QEUW01000759.1 GCA_003577005.1 Chloroflexota bacterium
TCTAAGGGTGCGCCAGGCCTTTAGCCACGCCATCGACCGCGAGGCCATCTCCAACGCCGTGATGCAAGGGTTAGAAGTGCCGGCCTACACGATGCTGCCTGGCGGTTTTCCGTGCAGCCAGGCCGACGACCCGGAGATTCGTGCTATCCAGGCGTATGATCCAGAACGGGCCAAAGCGCTGATGGCCGAGGCAGGGTACGCAGACGGCGCCGGCTTCCCCGGCTTTGAGCTGTGGACTCGCCAGGGGCAGGTCGTCACCGAGGCTGAGGCGATCCAGCGCATGCTCAAGGACACGCTCGGCGTTGACGTGACCCCCAAGGACCAGGAGCGCTCGTTCTTTATGGACAGGCTGGCCGCCTATGAGATCCCCGTGGGCATTGTCCAGTGGGTGCAGGATTATTCTGACCCGACCAACTTCCTCGACTGGTGGGCCTCCGGTTCGCGCCATAGCTGGCAAAACGAGCGTTTTATCGAGTTGATCAATCAGGCTCGCGGCGAGCTCGACCCGGAAACGCGTTGCCAGATGTATCAGGAAGCCGAGCGCATCCTCATCGAAGATGTGGGTGGTGTTTTCATTGGCCACCCGGTGGAAGGCATCCTCTGGTCGGATCGCCTGGGCGGGCTGCGCGTCTCCAAGGATGGCGTGCGCCGCAACTCGTATCTGACGTGGGTGGATGTGTATATCAAGCGATAAAACGTGATGCGTAATGCGTGATGCGTGATGCGTAATGCGTAATCCGTACAGTCACGCGTGATCCATTACGCATTACGTTTTACATTTTACGATTTACGCAGGAACACCACCATGTTGCGCTACATCCTCAGCCGCCTGATCGGCATTGCCGCCGTGCTCATCGGCGTGTCGCTGATCACCTTTCTCTTTATGCATGCGGTGCCGGGCGGGCCATTTGACGCCACCCAGCGGCAGGAGATCCCCGTGCCTGAGCACATTCGCGCCGCGCTCATGGCCAAATACAATCTGGACAAGCCACTCTACCAGCAATACCTGAGCTATGTTGCCAATGCGCTGCGTGGAGATTGGGGCATCTCCTTCCGCTTTGGCGAGCCGGTGACCGCTTTCATTGCCCGCAGTTGGCCGGTGACGATCCAGTTGGGGTTGGTGACGCTGGCCGTGGCGCTGGTGGTGGGCGTCACCATGGGCATGTTGGCTGCGCTCTGGCCCAACTCGTGGGTCGATTATCTGACCTCGCTGGCAGTGGTCACCAATCTGGTTACGCCAACCTTTGTCGTGGCCGTATTGCTGATCGTGGTCTTCTCGGTGCAACTGCGCTGGCTGCCCACCGGCGGCTGGGGCACGCCCCAACAGATGATCATGCCGGTGATCGCCTATGCGCTGGGACCGGCAGCGACCATCGCCCGCTTTACCCGTTCGAGTATGCTGGAGGCGCTGCGGGCAGATTACATCCGCACGGCGCGCGCCAAGGGGAACGCGTTGATCCCGCTGCTGACTGTCGTCGGGCCGCTGGTGGCGTGGATGGTGACCGGCTCGTTCTTTATCGAAACGATCTTTCGCATTCCCGGCATTGGCAACCAGATTACGCTGAGCATCTACAACCGCGATTATCCGGTGATCATGGCGCTCTCGATCCTCTGGTCGGCGGTGATCGCCTTTGCCTATCTCATCACTGACCTGCTCCGCCTTTGCCTATCTCATCACTGACCTGCTCTATGTGCTGGTCGATCCACGCGTGCGCCTGACAGGAGGCAGCCGATGACCACTGCGGCCGGCGCCCACGCGGCGCCCCTATTGCTCCCGCGCCGGGAGCGCACCCTCTGGCTGGATGCAGTTCACCGCTTTGCGCGCAACAAGCTCTCGATGGTCGCGTTCTTTTTGGCGCTGGCGCTGATCATCATGGCGCTCTTTGCACCGTGGCTGGCGCCCACCCACTACGATGACCAGAACTATAGCGTCTCGTGGCAGCGGCCATCGGCGCAGTTCCCGCTGGGCACCGACCCCTTTGGCCGTGACCTGCTCAGCCGCATCATCTACGGGGCGCGCATCTCGCTCTCGGTGGCCCTGGTGGTCAATGTCGTCTCGTTTGTGGTGGGGATGCCTATCGGCGCCCTGGCCGGCTGGTATGGCGGCGTGATCGACTACATGCTTATGCGGCTGGTGGACCTCATGTCGGCCTTCCCGACGTTGCTCTTTGCGCTGCTCATGCTCTCGACCATCGGGGGTGGGCTGTTCAACATCTATCTGGCCCTCTCCATCACCAGTTGGATCGGGATTGCCCGGCTCATCCGCGGCCAGTTTCTTTCCCTGCGCGAGCAGGACTATGTGCTGGCTGCGCGCGCCACCGGCACACCTACCTGGCGCATCCTGCTGCGCCACCTGACACCCAACGCCCTGGCGCCCGTCATCGTCAGCCTGACGCTGGGTATCCCCGCCGCGATCATGGGCGAGGCAGGGTTGAGTTTTCTGGGCATCGGCGTCGACCCGCCCACCCCCAGTTGGGGCAAGATGGTGAGCGAGTATCTGCCCTATATCCAGACCAACTGGTATCTGAGCACCTTCCCGGCCATCATGATCGCGCTGACCATGTATGCCTTTACGCTCATGGGGGATGGTCTACAAGATGCCCTCAATCCACAGGCGAAGTGAGTAAACGATGCACCAACCCCTGAAGGAATTACGCTGTTCGCTGCCGGTGACGGAGCGGTGTATCTATTTGCAGACGGGATCGCTTGGCCCGCTCAGCCGGCCTACGCTGCAAGCCATCCACGATGCGGAGGAGCTGGCCGCCCGGGAAGGCCCGGCCTCACCCGACGGGCTGACACCGCTGGTGCAGACCGCCGACGCTGCTCGCACCGCGCTGACGCGCCTGCTCAACGCACCGCCGGATACTGTCTGCTGGTCGCTCAACACATCGACAGCCATGCGTACGGTTATCCAAAGCCTGGGGCTTACAGGGACAGACTGTCTCATCACCAGCGACCAGGAGCATGTGGCTACCCGTTCGCTCTACAACGGGCTGTGCGATGCGCTGGGGCTCACCGTCGAGGTAGTCAGCACGGCGGGCGACGATGGTGATTTTCTGGAACGACTGGAACAGTCGCTGCGCGCCGGGCGCCGGGGACGGAAGATTGTGCTCCTGTCTCATGTTTCGTGCATCGATGGCCGCCTGTTGCCGGTGGCCGACGCCGTAGCGCTCACGCGCCGGTATGGCGGGGTTAGCCTGATCGATGGTGCGCAGGCCGTGGGGCAGATCCCGGTTGATCTGGGTGCGATTGGGGCCGATTTCTACATCGGCTCGTGCCACAAGTGGCTCTTGGGACCGGGTGGCGTGGGCTACATTCATGTGCGCAGCGAGCGGCTGACCGGTTTCAACCCCCATTGGCTGCCAGATGCCGACCGGGCTGCGCCGACCGCTGCACGATTGGGCGAAGTGGGGACTACCAATCTGGCCCAGCGCGCCGGTGTGGGTGCAGCCCTGGCGCAGATCGAGACAGTGGGGATGGAGACGGTGGCCACCCATTCCCGCCAGGTGACGCAGCGTCTGCGCGACGGATTGCGCCAGTTCCGCCTGGTGCAGGTGCTGGGGCCGGATGACCCGGTGCGCACCACCGGGCTGGTCGGCTTTACCGTCCACGGCTGGACAGCCGACGATTGCCGGGCGCTGGTGGAGCGGCTCTACCGGCAGCAGCGTATTCTCAT
>QEUW01000760.1 GCA_003577005.1 Chloroflexota bacterium
ATAGGTAGGGCTGCTCCAGATGCTGTTCATGAACATGAGGTCCATGGGCTTTTCGGTATGGTTCGCCGCCGGGTCGTGGGCGCGGACGTAGGCCCAGGCGGCGAAAGCGAGCAGAAAGAGCAGTTCGGTAACGAGAATGTAGCGAATTGTGAATTGTGAGTGATCCGGGTCGGAATGGTTGTTGCCTGTTCCAAAACGCAACCGGCCACTTGAAAGCCGCAATGAATGGAGCGTCTGTCTGCCCAGGCTAAAACTAAACAATGCCACCAGCGCCAGCGCCAGCCAGACGCCGCCCGTTTCGTTGCGCAATAGCCCATAGCTCGCGCCAAGCCAGAGCACCAACCCAACGAGCAGGATGCCCAGGCTCTTGCTAAAGGCGTAGCCGTGGTCCGCCAGATTGGCAAACAGGCGCAACGCCAGCGGCAGTGCGGCCACTGAAATCAACTGTATAACAAGATACCAACTCAAGAATTGCCAGACCATTACGAATTGTCAATAGTGAATTGTCAATGGACAATTGTTAATACACCGGCGCCACAGGTACGTAAGTGCCGGCGGGCGTCTGGGTGAGCCGGCCAGGGACGGCGTAGAGCGTTGTGCGTTCGTTCTCGTAGAGCACAGTCAACATCCCCAACTCGGCCATCTGCGCCAGCTTTTGTACGCCTTCAGGATGGTGGTGGCGTTCGAGCTGGCCGACGTAGACGAGCGCGACACCGAACTCGTCGATGATCTGCTGCGTGCGCATGATATCCGGTGTGTTCCAGAGTTCACGGTGGAGCGCATCGCGCGGCCCGACCGCTTCGCCATAGCGCTGTTCACCCGCGTGCATCCCCAATAAACCGCTCAACCCGGTCATCGAGGCAATGCGAGTGCCGCCGGCGCGATAGTAATCCCTTTCGGCGCTTTCGACAATGACCAGGTTGCCCCGCACGTTACCCAGCAACCACTGGATCGCCAGCCAATCATAGTGCAATTCGATGAGCGTTTCTGGCAGATCCTGGTTAAACTGGTCTCGCCCGCCCCAGGTGTATGACCCCTCGCGCATGTAATCCAGCCCGTTGAGCGTGCCAAAGGGCGGGCGCCACCCGACCATCCGCATGTCGAGCCGGTCTGGTGTGCCATAGAGGGGATAGGTCAGGCTGGCCACCACCAGGAGGATGAAGAGCGGCGGCCACACCAATGACAGCCAGCCGCGACGCTGAGCAGGCTGGGCAGGCGCCAGCCAGCCGCGCCAAAGCTGGCTGACCCCAATCGCAGCGGCCACGCCCCACAGCACCCACACCTGGCTGAAGAACTTGAAGACCGTGTTCATACGGTACGCACCGCCGCCAGCCAACCAATCTTTCAGGTAGATCACCTGCGTGCCAGCCAGGATCGCCAGCCCCGTCGCCAATAGGAGGCTGACAAAGAGCGTAGATGGGGTTGCCTCCCGGCTGCGCCGCCACAGCAGTACCACCGCCAGACCCAGCGGCGCCAGACACAGCGCCAGTACGGACCACCCCAGCCACCACGCCGCCAGCGCAACAACAAGCCCAGTGACGATAGCAGCCGGCGCCAGGAAGTAGCCAAAAGATGGCTGTTGCACCAGCAGTCGCTGGAGATAGATCAGGCGCGGCAGCCGATCGAAGAAACGCAACGCCTGGCTCACCCACCGTTCGCCGGCAAGCGGTTGGGAGAGCACTCTCCGTTCATTGCCTGTGGCGGACATGTGGTCGATCTCTGCCGCAGCAGCGACCTCGACCTTGCTCGCCTCAGCAGCGATTCCACCAGGTGGGTAGACAATCCCCAGTGGCATGGGGCTGAGAAACGGTCGGGGTGCCGGAGCACCTGGCTCTTCCGGCGGCGCGAGGTCGCGCCTGAGTGGCCGCGACGCTGTATAGAGCAGCCACGTGAGCAGCACAAAGAGAAAAAGCCCCCAGATCAGCAACCAGCGGCCCAGGTCATCTCCTTCCCTGACCAACCCAACACCGCTGGCGCCCACACCCACATAGTGTTTGAAAAAGGGCAGATAAAAGAGATAGGCCAGCGCCAGATAGATCAGCGCTGCGCTGCCAATCACCAGCCAGTTGACCCGCCCCTGCCGCC
>QEUW01000164.1 GCA_003577005.1 Chloroflexota bacterium
CGGATGGTCGAACGGGTCAGCCTGCCCGGCGAGCGGCGTGACTACTATCGGGTGCCGCCCGATTTTTGGGAACGCTGGCTGGAGGACTCGGTCAACAAGATCGCCGAGTTCCGCAAGATGGCGGCGCGCGGTCTGGCGCTGCTCGACGATGAACCGCCCGAGCGGCGCCAACGCTTGCAGACCATGCACGATGTCTATCTGCTGCTGGAAGAGGCGTACCCACGGCTGGTGCAACAGTGGAAGCAGCAACGCAGCGCTGACAGTTGAACCCTCTCGTACTCGGCCGCACAGCTCACCGCGGAGTGCGCACGTGGGCGTGCGCACTCCGCGGGTGTGGGAAGGCGCTACGCTGCGCTTGCCCCATTGCTATCCAACAACACAATCTCCCCACTTGAGCCATCGACCCGGATGCGTTGCCCGCTCTGCAAACGGCTCGTGGCTTCGTGAACGCCCACCACAGCGGGGATGCCGTACTCGCGCGCCACGACCGAGCCGTGTGTCATCAGGCCCCCCACCTCCATAACCAGCCCGCCGGCAGCCAGAAAGAGCGGCGTCCAGGCGGGGTCCGTGCCGGGGCAGACGAGGATCTCGCCGGGCGCCAGTTGGGCGGCGTGGGGGTCGAAGACGACCCGGACGGTGCCCTCCACCACGCCAGGTGAGACGGGCGTCCCGACCAGTACACCCTCACGCAGCGGCGCCGTGGCGCGGACACCGTCGTAAAAGGCGCGGCCATCGCTCAGGAGCAGGCGCGGTAGCTGGCGGCGCAGCTTTTCACGTTCATAGAGCGTGCGTCTTTCGACGACCAGGGCCTTCCAATCGATGGCATAGCCGGCTGCCAGACCCTTCAATTCGTTCAGATGGAGAAAGAAGAGGTCGTCTGGTCGCTCGATCACGTTCTGGCGCGCCAACTCTGCTCCGCTCTCCAATAGCCCCTGGCGGACAATGCCCAGCAATTGGATGATGAAAAACTTAGGGCTTTCACGCAGGCCGGCCAGCGCCCGGAAACGCTGCGCCACCCATCCAGCCAGGTACGCCATAAGAACGCCGCGTGGCTGGCGGCGCAGCCCAGCCTGCAAGTCGGCGATGAGCTGCTGTGCTACCGTCTCTCCACGGCGAAAGACGGCATCGGGCGCCTGGGTTGGGTCGTCGATCTGCAGGTAGCTCTGCACGGTCTGCATCACCTGGGTAGGATCTTCGCGCCAGCGCGCCCGCCCCAGGTCGATCTCGGCTACACCGCGCATGCCGTAACGATGTAGGAAGGCGTCCAATGCCGCTTGCGCAGTGGATGGCAATTCACCCGCCGAGGTCTGGAGGGCCAGCTCGGCGGCATCGTGCTGCTGAACATGCGCCAGTGCAACGGGATCGCTGCGGATCTGTTGGGCCGTCGCCCACAGCGCCAGGTCCATTTCAGTAGTCACGTTGTGCGGCAAGCCGCGGGCAATTTCCAAGATACGCCGCCGCTGCACGTCGTCTTCACGCCAAGCGAGATGGGCCAGCACGTTCATCCGGTTGAGCATGAGGATGCCTGGGGCCAGCCGGCCCACTGCCTGTGGAAAGAGAAAGGTGAGCAGGGGGACCAATGCTTGCTCGATCAGCGCCAGCCGGGCCGAGAGGGTAGTTGCGGTGGCGGCCTGTGCAGCGAATTGCTCCACAATTCTGTTGAGTTGGCGCTGGAAGACTTGACGGCTCCGCTCTGGCCGGAGCAAACTGAACGCCATGACCGGCAATACGCGCCGCAGAAAGAGAGTCACATGGCCCAGGCTCGACCGGCGCGGCCAGCCCGCGGCACTCCAATCTGGGCCGGCCTCCACCTGCGCCAGCGCCTGGCCGATCCCGGCGTCGGCCACGCCGGCAAAGGTATGGAGCAGCCGGCGTCCGATACGGTTGCGTAACAGAGGCGTCACTCGGGCCCACAGCCGCTCACCGGCGGTATAGAGCACGGTCTGTGTCGCAAGTGTGTTGTTGAAACCAAAGGCTCCTCCAAAGCCACATGCGCCAACGATGGTCAACAGGTCTCGCCCCAATGGCGTGATTGGGTCGAGCATCCCCTGAACAGCGCCCAGCGAGAAAAAGACCTCCAACGGTTCGGCCTCGACTCCCGGCGGGGTAGGGTAGAGCGATGTGATGGGCCGCGTCTGGAGCAGATAGAGCTGCCCGTCTGCCCAGGCCCATTCGATATCCTGCGGCGCCTGGTAGAGGTCGGCGACGCGGCGGCCCAACGTCGCCAACTCGCGGATCTCGGCGTCGGGCAACGCCTGGCGCTGGGCTGCCTCAGCCGTTGTGGTGACAACGCCGCCACCGGCCCGGCTGTGGATCGCTACCGCTTTTGCGCCCAAGGTTTTGGATAGGATGCGGCCACTCGCCGTCTCTACCACATACTGGTCGGGCTCCACCTGGCCGGAAACCAGCGCCTCGCCCAACCCCAGCGTCGCTTCGATCACCGTCTCGGTGCGTTTCCCGCTAAGAGGGTTGACGGTGAAGAGTACACCGGCCGCTTCACTCTGAACCATCTCCTGCACCACCACGGCGAGCGCCACCTGGTCGTGGGGAATCTGGTTGCGGCTGCGGTAGCCGATGGCACGCGCAGTCCACAGGCTGCTCCAACAGCGAACCACGGCCTCAAGCAGCGCCGCTTCACCGACCACATTCAGATAGGTGTCCTGCTGCCCGGCAAACGAGAAGTTGGGCAAATCTTCCGCCGTGGCGGAGGAGCGCACCGCGACCGGCGGCGACCCCATGCCGGCATAGGCGGCGGCCACCTCCTGCGCCAGGGTTGGCGGCAGCACACCGGCGGCAAAACGGGGCCGGATCTGTTCCGAGACGGCTTCTAGCGCAGTTGGATCGTCGGTCTGGGTCTGGCATACCTGCTCCAGAAGCCATGTCTCCAGATCATTGGCCGCCACAAAGCAGCGATAGGCCGCAGTGGTGACCAGAAAGGCCCGTGGAACCGGGAAGCCGGCCTGGGCCAGCTTTGCCAGATTGGTGCCTTTGCCGCCCACTAGGGCCAGCGTTGTCTCTGGCGCATCCAGGGATAACAACATCTTTGTTGGTTCGATGACCGGATTGAGCATGTTCGCTTCCTCTTTGAAGATTCAGTTTAACGATGACACGGTTCGGGCGCAGCGCTCCCAGGCTCACCCGCAAGACCGTACAGCAGCACATCGACAAAGTCATCGATCGTGCCAGTCTGTTGCTTCACAAAGGGATTGTGGGCAAGCAACGTCTCTGAAACAAAGTAACCCACCAGCGTACTCAACAAGATGCGGAAGGTGACCAGCGGCGGTTTTGTGCTGGGTTGGCCCTCCACCTTGTTCAATTCGTGCGTAAAGGCCAGCACCTGAGGGTATAACGTCTGGAGCAACTCTGGCAGGTGGCGGCCCTGGCATTCTACCATTTCGATAAAGAGCAGCTTGAGGAAGTGGGGCTCTGCCTGAACTGCGTCGACAAAACCTTGGGCCACCTCGCGCAAGAGCGCTTCGAGCGTTGCGCCTTGGGCGGCAGCCAGTTCCGCAGTCACCGCATTTATTGGATGATACTTGACGATCACAGCCTTGAGCAGATCATCCTTGTTGGCGAAATGGTTGTAGATGCCGCCCACTGCCAGCCCCGCCTCCTGGGCGATCTGCCGCATGGATGCGCCGTGAAAACCATACGCCGTAAACTGGCGGTAGGCTGCTTCGATCAATAGTTCGCGGGTCTGCTGCCCCTTGCTGCTCTTTGGTTCGTCCATTGGCTATCCCAGAAAATGAATGAACGTTCGTTCACAAATAGTATCAGGTTGCAGAGAAAATGTCAAGCAGGAAATTCAGGGTGGGTGTGTCCGAAATTTGGGGCAGGCCGCCGACCTTCCAGGAAGGGGGCGGGAACCGTCTGGTCGAGCAACCGTCTTTGCCCCCTTCCTGGAAGGGGGTCGTGCAACCTCGGCCCTTTTGCTGGAGGCACCCATTCAGGGTAAACCTGATTGATTTCTTGTCCCGTTGCTCGTATAATGTACCTATCCTGATCCGTCGTTTGTTTTGCGCAATGCGGCGAGCGGAGTGCTCCCCACCGGGTGGTCCAGGCGCCAGGCCGGATTGGAAAATCTATCAAGACCATACAAAATTGATAGAAATTCGAGCCATCTTGCCAGATTGGCCAGAAACTTCCTTCCTCGCCTTGTGCTAAAATCAGGCCAACATGCCTCAATCGTATTGACCAGTGGCCGACCGCCGAGAGCTTATAGCGCTGCAGAGCACATATACATACGCTCCACTGTTCGTCCATACAAGGGAGAGAGCCCATGTCAACCGAAACTGATCGACTCGAACTCTGCGTCACCTATGTTGCCCGAGGTGTGAGCCTGGGTGTCAAACCGGCCAGCGTTCAATTTCTGGACCGCAGCGCAGGCACGGGAGAGATAGTTTCAGTTGAAGGGCACATCAGCCTTGAACCTGGTGTCTGCTTCTCGATCAATAAGCCAGAGTTTGGCATCGGGCGCAGCATCACCAACGATCTCTTTGTCGACAGCCCCAAAATCTCTCGCAGCCATGCAAAAATTGTCGCCTGCCCGGATGGCTCGTATGAGATCCACGAGTTGGGCAGCGCCAACGGGACCAGCCTGAGCGGGCAAAAGTTAGAGAAATTCCAGGAATGCAAATTGCGCAACAGCGGCGAAATCCAACTAGCCGGTCTGTTTCACCTCAAGTTTACCGACTCGGGCGCAACCGATGTGACACCCGAAACAACAACCATCTATGGCATCACGCTTTCGCACGCCGACCGTCGGGTCTGGCTTCAAGGTGCAGAAGCGGGCGAAGAGCTACGTCTCTCCAACAGCGAGTACCAGTTTCTCAAATTGCTCATGGAAGCTTATCCAGACCCGGTATCGCATCGCGATCTGGCCTATACCATCTGGGGATGGGAGCCTGATAACGCTGATGACGACAAGCGGGTGCGCGATGCGCTGTTCAACATCGTCAAACGATTGCGCGAACGGCTGCAAGTCATCGACCCCGACCACGAATATGTGGAGACAGTACGCAAGTGGGGTGAGCGCGAGGGCGGTTACAAGTTCACCAAGCAGTAAGGCGCCGGCACCACCTTGAGGTGCCAACCTGCGGGCGCTCCAACTTCTCAGCCCGCTGGCCGTCCCCGACTTGCCGTTACAGCTAGATAGGAAGGCGCGTCATGACCTATATTGTTCGGTTCCTATCCATTTTGATCATCTGTTTGATCGTCTGCGCCACGCTCTGGGGCTTTGGCAATCTGACCTACGCCCAGGAACGCGGCGCGCCGTTTTTGGAGATCGCTCAGATCGATGTGACAAACTTTCCTGTCACCGAACTGGTGGTGGTCGGTGGCAATCTGGCCGGCGACATCGACGCTTTACCCATTACGGTGTTTGAAGATGGTGTCGAGCAGACCATCCTGGCCGACCAGACCTTGCTGGGCGCCTATCAACTGGCCATCGTGATCGACCCGCGCGGCCTGCTGGACGCGGGTCAATCGGGCCAGACCCATCAGGCCGAGGTGACCGGAGCTACGCTCCATCTGGTCGAACAGGAGGTGTTGCTGCGCAATCTCGATACGCTGGCAGCCTATTCTTTCCAGGCCGACGGGTCGTTGCAGACCATTCAAGATTGGACGGGTGAACCCAACCTGGTCTTTAACAGCCTGGTAGAAGCCAGCATTGAGGAGAGCAGCGACCAGGAGACGCTGACCAGCCTGCTGATCCCCGTCATGGAGAATTTTGAAGGAAACGAGCTTTCCGCCCGCTCTGCCCGTTCGATCCTCCTCTTTTCGACCGGGAGTGGTGCGTTCGATGTTGAAAGTACCGCCGCCAAAGCCAATGAGCTGAACATCCGCATTCACACGGTCGAACTGGCACGGGCGGGGCAGGAGGCCAACCCTGCCGGCACTCTGGGCCAGTTGGCGCAACGGACGCGTGGCCGCTATGTGTTCTTGACCTCCGCTGGCGAGATCGAGCCGCTTTGGCGTCTCTTGAGCGACTTGCGCACACAGCGGATACTCTCCTACCAGTCGAGCGCGAGCGATGCTACCGTCAAGGTCAGCACAGCGCTGCCAGATGGTTCCTTGTTGGAAAGCGAATCCAGACAGAAACCGGCTGCAACGGCTGACCTGCAACCAGTCCAGGTGACCATTGTTGCGCCGGCGCCCGAGGAAATCGTCGAATGGGAAGCAGCCCCAAATGCCGGCCTCAGCACGTTGCCGCCCGAACGGTTGTCGATCCGAGCCGGGTTTGCCTGGCCGGACAACCGCGAACGTGACCTCGCCCAGGTCAGCTATGTGCTTAGCGGCCCCAACGGCTTTCGCGCCGAAGTCGTACGAACCGAACCCCCGCTTGATGAGGCCACCTTCGAAATCGACCCGCCGCAGGAGGGCATCTACACGCTGAAGATCGAGGCGACCGATCTCTTTGGTCTACAAGGGATTGCCACCAACCCCCAGCTGCGCATCGTTCGCAAAGTCGCAGACGCTGGGGAGGCGGCAACCTCGACGCCGGTTATCCTTGCTGCGGCAGAGTCGAGCGATACAGCAGCGGCGGAGGCAGACTCAAACGATGCCGTGGCTGCGGGAGCTCCGGTTTTTGCCCTCGATCTGGCGCAGGAGGCCCCAGCAGCGAGCGAGAGCATTACCATCCCGGGAACGAGCATTGCGTTGCCCAGGGGGCTGCTCCAGCTTGCTCTGCCTATCCTCATCTTGTTCCTGGTCTTTTTTGTCTACCGCGACTTGCGCGAGCGCCGGTCGAGCGCCAGGCAAAAGCGCCAGCCTAGCAGCAAGACAAGCACCGGAGCCAACCGCTTCTACGACCTATCCGAACCGAGCGAACCTTTGCAACCTTTGGCCAAAACCAAAGATAAATTGAAAGATTTCAGATTGCAGGAGGATGACGAGCTTCAAGTCCGTGAGGCTGAATCCTGGCAGTCACCGGCGCGACCGGCGGCGCGCGATGACGAGGACGACGAGGTCACGGTAGTTCCGCCCGCGTTTGGGGATGACGACGCCACCTACCGGCTATCCGATGAGGTGGAACGACCCATTGTTGGTTACTTCGTGCGTGTCTCTGGCAGCCCCAATCTGCCCGCCGAGTTGCCTATCTATGGGTTGAACCCCACGCGCGGGGAAGCACGCCAGATCCACATCGGTCGTCACAGCAAGAACAACACTGTCGTGATCAACGACAAGAGCATCTCGCGCGAGCACGCCGTCATCATCCAAAAGGAAGGGCGGCTCTACCTGCGCGACCAGGCCAGCACGGCGGGCACCTTCTTGAACTGGCGCCGGCTCCAGGCCGGCGAGGAGTTGCTGCTGCGCCACAATGACCTCATCAGCTTTGGCGAGGTGGTCTACGAGTTTCGCGCCCGCGGTGAGGATGAGGCGACTGTTGCGGGTGAGGATCTGTGATTTTGCACGAGAGTCAAGAACACCCATCGCTGGGCGACCTCAATTACAAGGCGCACCGGTTTCTCGAAACCGACAGCAAAATGTCGGATATCCTGTTGGTGAGCGATCGGCGCCAGCGCCCGCTGATTCTCAAGATCGCGCGGGTCGATCAGCGTGCGCGCGCCGATGTCAACCGGGAGGCCATCAAAAATACGGTGAACTGGTTACAGGCTCTGCAACCCTATCGCGGCCTGATCACCATGCACGCCCTTGAAAGGAAGGGGATGTCACCGTTGCGCGCCTGGTTCGGCCAGCCGGCGTATTATACGGTGTTGCACCAGTGGCCCGGCACGCCGGAGTGCCTGGTGATGGAGTACATCTCAGGCGGTTCTCTCAGCGAATTCGTGGGCAACAAACGGCTGAGCGTGAACCTGGCGCTCTGGATCGTTCATTATATTGCACGTACACTCGCTTATATCCATCGCCACGGCTGTGTTCATCGCGACCTCAAGCCGGAAAACATTTTATTTCACGTTTTTCCTGACTCGGTAAACAACCCCAAAGCGATCCCTATTCTGATCGACTTTGGCGTTGCAGCGCGGGCCGGCGAAGAAAAATTTGTCTCTGGCTCGCGCCTCTGGATGGCGCCCGAATTGCAGGAAGCCTACGAGCTGCGTCCCTTACCGGTGGACCCGGCGTGGGATGTCTACGCCTTGGGTCTGATCCTCTGTTACCTGCTGACCGGTCGCCGGCCCCGCCGCAAGAACTACGAGTACCAGAGCTACGATTTATTTCGTGAAGAGACAATCGCCCTGTTGGAGAGAGACGCCGATAAAGGAACTCCGACCGCGCGGGCGGCAAGAACGCACCTACAAGAGTTGATTACCCGTGCATTGGATCAAAGACCAGAGAACCGGCCCACGGCTCAGGAATTTGCCGCCGAAACGGCAACGCTGCTGGCGGACATGGGTACCCCATTGCCACGGCGCGAGCTGCTGCGGATGCATCTCGAACAGAGCGACCTGCTGCCAACGCTCAGTCGCCATCAGCCTAAACTCGTAGGTGCGGCGTGTGTCGCTCTGCTCTTGCTGCTGGTGTTATTCTTCCCTGCGCTGCGTAGAGCGCTGCCGGCCAGTTGGACGGTCGCAGCACGTGAACCACAAACGGTGTACGCCGTCGCCGCCCAGCAGACGCTTCCTGCTGTTGTGGACGTTGTCGATAGCCCGCCCCCAACTACCACAAGCACGCCGCCAGCGACAGCAGACGACCAGGGTGCAAGTCTAACCGTCACATCCTTACCGCCAGCAGCCAGCACACCGGCGGCGACTCAACCCCCGCCTACCCTGGCGCCGTGGTCACAGACGGCGAGCGAAGACACGCCCACATTGGCGCGCTCCATGCGAACGACAGGCGAACCGCCGACGCTGGCGGCGCTGACCTTTGCCATAGACGAGCCAGCCCCTACCCTGGCGCCGTTGACACCCACACCGACGCCATCTCCGCCAACAAGAACGCCAAGACCGACCGCAACCGCCCGGCCGTCGGCAACAGCCGCCCTCTCTGTCACAGGGCCGTTGGGCAACGTCCAATTGTTGTTGCCCGCTACAGAAACAAGCTCAAGTCAACCGCGCGTCGAGTTTTCCTGGCAGATCAGCGGCCAGGCGTTGGCGGCTGACCACTGTTTTGAGCTTGTCTTTTGGGATCCTCAAAAAAGTGCTGATAAGCGGTCACCGGTCGGCGCCGGTAAATCGACCCGCGCCAGTGTAAATTTTGCCGTTCTGGCCAATAGCAGCGACCCGCTGTTGAGCAACCTTGCGCAATCCAAACGTCCATTCCACTGGGGTGTCCGGCTGGTTTCCTGTGCGTCGCCACAACAGATCATCCGCGATGTGGCAGAAGCACGGGCCTATACCTATGAAGGTGAATAAAGATGATGGGGAAGCCGCAACCCGCCACTGCGCCCAACGTTGGGGCCACCAGCCGTACAGGCACCCGTGGGGAGACCAACGATGACGCGTACGATTTTTTTGCCGTCGAGCGCGTCGATCGCGCCGAAAAGGTCTATGTTGCGGTTGTCGCCGATGGCGTCACCGGCACCACCGGCGGCGCCCAGGCCAGCCGGATTGCCGTGGAAACGGTCAAAGCCACTCTGCAAGAGGCGCCCAGCAAGCAAGAAACCCTGTCCGAGTGGCTGGAATTTGCCATCGTGCGCGCCAATGAAGAGATCCTCTTTACGGCCAAACAAAACCCACAATGGCAGGGTATGAGCACAACGATTGTGCTTGCGGCCGTAGCCGGGGAAAAGCTCTATGCCATGCACTTGGGTGACAGCCGCGCCTATCTGGTCCGTGGGCAAGAGATGTACCAGCTTGTCGCCGACCACACATGGACGCAGGAAGCCATCAATGCCGGCAGCCTCACCGCCGAGGAGGCGCTGCGCCATCCTGGCCGCAACCAGCTCCTGCGCTTTCTTGGCAGCCGCAAGACCATTGGTGTGGACCGTGGCATCATTGCGCCAGGCACAAACCGCCGCGAAGAGTATCTGACCACACAACCGGGCGACACCATTCTCCTCTGCACAGACGGCGTCCACAGCCGGGTAACCGATGCGGAGATCAGACAGATTCTCCTCGAACACGTGGGTTATCCGCAGGACGCAGTGGATGAGTTGGTCGCTGCTGCCGTTGCCAAAGGGGAGCGTGATGATATTACAGCCGTGCTCATGGAAGTCCCGCCGGGGCGCAAGGAACCCACTCGCACACTCGTCACCCCTGCCCCGCCAACACCACCCCCCAAAGCCGGAACCCGCTGGCGCTGGCAACTGATTTTGCCTGTGCTGGCCGTCCTGTTGCTGTTGATCTTTCTGCTGTCGAACTGGCCGCTCCGCTAAGAAGCTGTTTGAAAAGGTTTGGTGCGTTGCACGCAAGCGTGCGATGCACCTTTTCGGGTTGCCCGGCGCCCCAGGTGCGTCGCACTCTCCGAGTGCAACGCACCAGCCTGGCAGCCACTTTTCAAACAGTTTCTAAGCGCACAACCCTCTCACACGCGCCGGCTTTGGCGACGGCAACAAAGCGTCCGAGCCTTGATCGTCCAGACTCTTCCCTTTCCAATTCGTGCATTCATAGTTTTGCGAACATTCGCACATGGGGGGTGCCTTATGGGCGCGAACTCCGCAACCTCTTGGGATCCCCATCGTCGTTTGATGACCCGCCAGAAATCTATCAACGCACTCCACAAACTTATAGCAAAACTGCTCAATTTGCTAGAACTCCGCCGTATATCCGGCGTCGATCAGACGCTACAATAAGACCAACAGAGCAGCTTAACAACCACAGAGCAAGAACTCAAGCCTAGACGCTATCTTGTACGTGAGAACGTAAGCACGCTATCCAAGCTACACGACCCAACACACTTTCACAAAGGAGAACTATCATGTTGACCAACCGCGATTTCGCCGTCGAACAGCTCGAATCCCGTCTGGAAATGTTCTGCATCAGCGTCCCCTACATCGGCACCTGCTACAAGACCGTGTGGTTTGTTCGCATCCCGTATCCCTGTGTCAAGTACTACACCCTCTGCTTCTAAGCGTTCAAGCGCAGCTACTAGTTTCCTACTAACTCTATTACTACTACGAAAGAAGAACCATCATGTTGAACCATCACGACTTTGCCAGCGAGGAACTCGAAGCCCGTCTGGAGCTATTCTGTATCACCGTCCCGTACATCGGCACCTGCTACAAGCGGGTCTGGTTCGTCACCATCCCGTACCCTTGCGTCAAGTACTACACCCTCTGCTTCTAGAATCAACCTATCCAGTTGCTTACAAGATAGCCTCAAAAGCGACCTACGCCAAGCTGCCCATCTCAAGGAACTCGCCTACTCAGGCGGGTTCCTTTTTTGTTGGCAACAATCCCCTCCCACCGCAAGACGCCGTGGCGTGCGACGCACAGGCCAGCAACAGGTGGATCATACAGAAGTGCTCCCCCTGCCTCGCTATCTATCAAGCGCTTTGCGAAATTCATAGTGATTCCACAAAAACTCTCAGAACATGAACTGGATTTGACGCTGACAACCTTCTAAGATCACAAAGCAACAAGCCGACCCGCACTACCGAATGGAGAGGATCGACCATGACAACCAATACTACCGCCCAATTCGAGCTATACCCTGGTACGCAGATCTTTGAGTTTGACAGCAGCACCCGCGATAAGACGTACCGCGTCGAAATAAACACCGGCAAACACTTCCAGGTAAACGAAAAGCTCTACTACCTGCTGGACTGCCTGCGCGTTCCCATGTCGCTGCCAAAGCTGGCCGCCGAATTTCAGCGGCGCACTGGACAAACTGTACCTCCCGACCAACTGCAACAACTCAGCGACCGGTTGACTGCCCAAGGTATCATCGTCCAGGCCGGCCAGGCTACGCAAAGCTCCCGGCCAGAGCCGCAAGCTAGCTCCTACCTGGGCTTGCACTACCGGCGCGACCTGATCTCCGCCGCAGCTATCGCACCGCTGGCTCGTCTCTTGCAGTTTTTCTTCAGA
Source organism: Chloroflexota bacterium (assembly GCA_003577005.1). Next base: position 11,924 of record QEUW01000164.1, read on the forward strand.
CGCCCACTGGCCATCGCGCTGGCCCTGGTGATCGCCGGCACCCATCTTCTGGCCTACGGCCAGGTGGGCTTCCCGCCGCAATTGGAGATGGAGCGCATCTCCTGGCCGCTCTTCTATCTCATTATCTTTGCCAGCATCGGTCTCCACGAGCTTGGGCATCTGGCCGCCTGCCGGCGCTGGGGTTGTTCGCATGGCCCGTTAGGCGTTGGGCTCTACTTCTTCAATCCAGTCTTCTACGTGGATGTGACAGCGGCATGGCGGCTGTCACGCTGGCAGCGGGCCGTGGTCGATGCCGGGGGCATCTATCTGCAACTGCTCTGCGTACCGATCTTCTGGCTGCTCTTTCAATGGACTGGCGACCCGACCTATCTGATGGCGATCGTCTCACTCGACCTGATGATCGTGAGCAACCTGGAACCGTTCTTGAAATTGGATGGCTACTGGCTGCTATCGGATCTGACCGGCGTACCCAATCTCCACACCCGCACCGGTGAAGAGGTCAAACGGGCCTGGTTGTGGCTGCTCTGGCGTCTGGGCCGGCGCAGCGAGCCACCGCCCGCTTCTCCGTTCGGCCAGTGGTCGCCGCGTGTGCGGTGGGTGATCTTTGGCTACAGCGGGCTGTCGATGCTGCTCTGGCCTGTGGTCGTCTTGGCGATGATCCCTCTGCTGTTCGAGGTCATCTCCCTCTACCCTGGCTTGTGGCAGGCAGCATTTACCGCCCTGGGCGAAGCCATCCGTCTGAGAGATCTGGGACTGTTCTTCGCCCAACTTCAGGTGCTCTTTTTGCCGACGCTGATGCTGGTAAATATTGGGTTCCTGCTCAAGATCACGCTTGACCGCTGGCGCAAGGCGCGGCAAGAACGCCGCAATCTCCAGCACTCATGACAATTATGACACTGTTATGTGTGCGAAAGGGTAAACGGTCGTAGGACTAGTCCTACGACCGTTTACCCTTTCTTTCTGGCAACGGGAACTTAGAAATCTATCGAGACGGGGGCATCTTTACAGAAAATGGCCCGACTTTGTTAGAAATCAACTCTCGTTTTGTCTGAGCTGGCAGACTACAATGGAGGCAGAAGAGTACACCTTAATAACTGTAAAACTAACCCGGTAAACCGTCTTATTATCATAGTCATCGGCTTACCTATCGTAATACTAGAGAAAGGAGAATGAACCATGAAAACCCAAATGCTGCCGGCCACACAGCGCCCAGCTCAGGCCAACAAATGGCTTCGGTATCTTGTTATTTGCGCCGGTATTGTGGCGCTGCCCATCCTCTTGGGCCTGTCGCTGGTCCTCTGGATGGGCACGGGCAACTGGTCGTTGCTGCCGTTCTGGTCCTAACCGTTATATTGTCAAAATGGACGTAAATCACAAAAGGAGCCGCAGAAATGAAAACAGAACTGACTCTCAGCACAGCGCACCCGTCACTCACCGACGCCGCCCTTGCTGATCAGGCTGGACATGGACGCCAAAGGAGCCTCGTGCGCCGGCTCCTACTTCTGGGTGGTGGTGTGCTTGCCCTGTTGCTCTTGCTGGCCGCCACCTACGTCTTCGTGGCAAACCTCTGGTGGACAGGGTTGGCGACCGGCTCGCCAGCTCCTGACTTCAGCGGTTATGACCTGCACGGCAACCCGGTGCGCCTGAACGATTTGGCCGGCCGGCCGGTCATGTTGACCTTCTGGTCGCCCGAATGTTTCACCTGTCGCGAGGAACTGCCGGTGCTGCAAGCCATCGCCGCAGACCCCAACGCCGGGATAGAGTTGCTCACGGTCGCCAGCTATCCACCCGCCGAAGCTGTCCGTGACTTTATGCGGGCGGAGGGACTGACTTTTCGGGTGGTTATGGACGAGCAGGCAGAGATAACGACCCTGTACAAAGTACGTGGTGTTCCTTTCACCTACTTTATCGACCCGACCGGTCGCATCGAAGACAAAGTAATCGGCGCCGGTGCACCGGGCGAGCTACACAACCAGCTCACAGCCTGGCTCAAAACCTGCAATGTGAACACAACCTGCCAGTAACCGGACGAACCGTCACAGATCCGTTGTTGTCCACGGAGGATGAACAAGATGTCGCACCTACCAAAACACCGCCGCGAACCTGTGATCGAGATCGAGCAGTTGACAAAATGCTATCAGATGGGCGAGACAGAGGTTCATGCGCTGCGGGGTACATCGTTGACCATTCGGGCTGGTGAATACGTAGCCATCGTCGGCGCCAGTGGGTCAGGGAAAAGCACCCTGATGAACATGATCGGCCTGCTGGACCAACCGACCAGCGGCAGCTACCGGCTGCGCGGCACCGAAGTCAGCCAGATGAGCAAAGCCGAACTGGCTACGCTGCGCAATCGCGAGATCGGCTTCATCTTCCAACGCTTCCACCTGCTGGCGCGCACCAGCGCCCAGCGCCAGGTAGAGCTACCACTCTTCTACGCCGGTGTTCCCGCCCGCCAGGCAGCCCAGATTGCCCGGCAGACATTAGAACAGGTGGGGCTAGGTGAGCGGGTCCATCATCGCCCCGAAGAGCTTTCGGGCGGTCAACAACAGCGCGTTGCCATTGCCCGGGCGTTGGTCAACCGGCCCAGCCTGCTCCTGGCCGACGAGCCGACCGGCGCCCTCGACTCCAAGACCGGCAACGATGTCATGCAGATCTTCAACCGGCTGCACAAGCAGGGCCTGACGCTGGTTCTCGTCACCCACGACATGAATGTCGCCAAACGCGCCGAACGCATCATTACGTTGAGCGACGGCTTGATTGTGAGAGACGAAGTGCAAGCGTAATGCGTGATGCGTAATACGTAATTCGTTTGTTACGCATTACGCGTCACGCATTACGGATTACGATATCAAAACGAGGTGCCCCATGAAACTGTTACGCTATTCCGGTGTCGCCTTTGAAAGCATCATGAGCAATAAGCTGCGCTCGATCCTGACTATGTTGGGGCTGATCATCGGCGTCGCTTCTGTGCTGACGACCATTGGGATTGGGCGGGGTGCAGCGCTGGGCGTGACCAAAGAGATTGAGGGGCAGGGCATCAACACCTTGACCCTCAGCCCCAAAACCGACAATATCACCGATAACAGCACGCTCACCTCGGGCGACGCCCGCGCTCTGGCCGACCGCACCTTACACCCGGAGATTGTCGCCGTTGCGCCGATCAATTCGGCGTTTGCCCGTGTGGTCAACGGCAACACGAGCATCGAGAGCCAGGTGACTGGCGCCACCGCCGCCTACGCCTCGGTGCGCAATATCAAGGTCGCACAGGGTCGCTTTTTTAGCGAGGAAGAAGAGCTCAACCAGCAGCGGGTGGCCGTCTTGTCGGCCATCGCCGCCCGCAGCCTCTTCAAAAACGGCGATCCGGTCGGCCAGATGATTCGCATCAAAAACGAACCATTCCAGGTGATCGGCGTGCTCAAACAGAGCAGCAGCGACGACAGCGAATCCTACTTTCGACCGGTGTACGTGCCAATCAGCGTGGCGCAGAGCCACCTGATCAAGGCGCCGCGCTACCGGGGCGATTACACAGTCTCGGAGATCACCGTCCAGATTGCCAGCCGGGAATTACTCAAATATGCCGAACAGCGCGTCGAGCAGACCCTCCGCATGCGCCACGATTTGGACGCCAATGCCAAGAATGACTTCTACATCCTCAACCAGGCCCGTCTGCTGGAGATAGCCGGCAACGTGTCGAGCATGATGACCGCCCTGCTCGGCAGCATCGGCACCGTTAGCCTGTTGGTCGGTGGCATCGGCATCATGAACATCATGCTCGTCTCGGTCACAGAACGCACCAGTGAAATCGGTCTGCGCAAGGCGCTCGGCGCTCAGGATCGGGATATTCTGTTGCAGTTTCTGATCGAAGCCCTGGTGCTGTGCGGCATCGGCAGCCTGATCGGGATCGGGCTGAGCTACAGCATCAGCTATGTGCTCAACCAGATTCCAGAATTCCCCTTCGACATCCTGATCGAAGCGGGCGCGCTGGGGCTGGCGCTGGCGGTTGGGCTGCTCAGCGGCTTTGTCTTTGGCCTCTACCCGGCCATCCGCGCCACCCGCCTCGACCCTATCGAAGCGCTGCGCTACGAATAAGGGGGCTCCGTTGACTCGGACAGCGGCGTTCGCACGTGGGCGTGCGAACGCCGCAAGTTCTCTTTAGACCGGAAGAACCTAAACTGATAGAAAAGAGCACAAAATTGATAGATCACCGGCCTAAACTTGTGCCTGCGACCGTGTTATCCTCCTGAGGAAGTTGAATCATTTTATCCACTGTCCAAGTATAGTTGCCCTGTTGAGCAGGAGGTACACTATGAGCAAGACCAGACTGATCGTCATCCTGATCACGATCCTGAGCGGGATCGATATTGGCCTGCTGTGGATCGGCGGGGCGGCGACAGTGGCGTATACGCCTGGTGCCGCTGTGGTTCAAGTCGAGCCTACGGTCAAGTTGGAGCCGGACAACCCGCCCGCCATCCAGCCCAACCTGGTTGAGATTCGTCCCGCGGGCGCCATCGTCGATGCGTTGACCGCCGCGGGTGCAATCGAGCTGATCAGCAAACAGCAAGTTGTGCTGGCGGTGGACGGGATCGTGAGCCAGGTCGCAGTCAAGGTCGGCGATACCGTCGCCGCTGGCGACCTGTTGATCGCGCTGAACCCAACCGACTTGGAGCGTGCGCTCAGCCGGGCCGAACTCGACCTGGAAACGGCGCAGGCAGACCTGGATAAGCTGTACGAAGGCAGTTCACCCAGTGAGATCGCGGCGGCTGAGGCCAGCCTGTTGGCGGCACAGCAAAATCTTGCCCGGGTTCAGGCGGGCGCCACTGCTGAGGAACTGGCCGCCGCACAGAGCAAGCTCGCAGCAGCCAGGGCCAAGTACAACGAGTTGCAAGCGCCCCCCTCGGGCGCTGAAATCGATGAGGTCAAGGCCGAGCTAGAAAAGGCGGAAATCGACCGCCGCAACGCCCAGCGCGAATATGACAAGGTCAAGTGGCGCAACGATATCGGGATGACTCCGGAGGCTGCCGCACTTCACAAAGCCACAGTCGAGTACGAACGCGTGCAGGCCAAATTCAACCGGATCAATCAGGGTTCCTCGCAATCGAGCCTCCAGGGGGCAGCGAGCGAAATCCAGAAGGCGGTGAGCGAGTTGGAACAACTGCGACAAAAACCCACGGCCGCCGATCTGGCCGAAGCCCAGGCCAAAGTGGCGGACGCCGAGCAGCGGCTGGCGAAGCTAAAGACAGGCCCTTCCGGGGCGCAACTGGAAGCAGCCGAGGCCAAGGTAAAGCGGGCGCAGCTTGACGTTGAGGAGGCGCGCAGCCGATTGCAATATGCCGCTATCCGCGCACCGATCGACGGCACGGTGCTCGAACTCCAGATCGCCGCCGGTGAACGGGGCACGGTGGGGAAAGTGGTCGCCACGCTGGCCGATACACGCCAGCTCAAGCTCACCGTAAAGGTTGCCGAGGTCGATATCCCCAACATTACGGTCGGCCAGGAAGCGGAGATCACCATCGACGCTATCCGTGGCCGCACTTACACGGGCATTGTCACAGACATTGCGCCCATCAACCAGGCGGATCGCGACGTCGTCAGTTATCCCGTCACCATCCGCCTCACCGATACAGACCTGAACGGCGTGCGCCCCGGCATGAACGCTGTCGCCACGCTCAACAACAGAACAGCAGTCGAAGAGCGATGGCTGGTGCCCACCAATGCGCTCCGCCCGCATGAGAACGGTCAAACCTTTGTCATGGTCCAACGTGGCGAGAGCTTTGCCCCGGTGGCGGTGATGCGCGGCGAAGCCCAAGGAGAGTGGACCTTGGTGCAAGCGCCCGAACTGCAACCCGGCGACAAGGTGCTGGGCAGCGTGGCCTCGTATGTCGACCAACAATTGGAGAACGGGTTAGGCGGGTCCTGATCGGATTCAAAAGAGCCGTCTCCTCCTAACGTCCCCGGCACGGGTGGGTGTGCCGGGGACGTTGGCGTTAACTCACCGGCTCTCTACGATCTGTCGAGGTTTTCATTCGCAGATTGTACAGATTATACAGATTCTACCCCTGTACATCGGTAGATAGCGCTGCGCTTAGCCGTGGTCCGGCCGTAGCGTGCGTCGCACGGGTCGGTCGATCTCTTGTATGACCAACTGGTTTGCGGCCCGTGCGACGCACGCTACGGTTTACTGTTGAACGACTCATCGGCACAATCTGCAGAGCGATTTCTGTTCAAAAAGAGCCGCCCACTCGTAGCGAATGCTTTCTGTACCTGAGTGATCCAACTGCCGGTCAATCCTCCGATCCAGATTGAAGAGATAATGCAACCCGGAAGCCAAACTGGCGGTTGGCGGTGGTGGGGGCAAAGCCGCTGCGGGTGACACAACGGAGCTGATACTGGGTGTAGTAGTAGGAGCCACCGCGGGCGATGCGTTTGCCATCAGCCTCCACCTCCTCACGACCGTCGTCGGCAGCGTAAGGATAAGAGTGCTCCAGGCTGCTGGTCCACTCCCAGACATTGCCACTCATATCCAGCAGACCATAGGGACTGGCGCCATCCGGGTAGCTGCCCACC
>QEUW01000165.1 GCA_003577005.1 Chloroflexota bacterium
CGTTATGATTCGTGTAGTCGGCGACAAACATGTCGCCGGCGCGGTTGAAACGGATGCCGTTGCCGCAACTGCCGTCCGGTAATTCTAGAAAGAGCGACGCTTCCCCCTCCGGTGTCACTTTGCCGATGGTCTGTTGGCGGGCAAAATTGACCGCGTAGAGATTGCCTGTTCGGTCGACCCCCGGCCCTTCGACACCATCGGTAAAGCTGTTTACAGGTGTAAAGTCACGGCTCCGCCCCATTTCGTTGCTCATGACGCCTCCTCCAGATCGATGACCATGACCGGGATCTCGCGATGCATCGCACCCATCACCGTTTTCACCTGGCGCGCCCCCATGTGCTCATAGAAGCCTACCGCATGGGGGTCCGCTTCAAGTTCCAGGTAGCTGGAGCCGGCCCGCCGCGCCTGGTCGAGCGCATGGTGAAAGAGTGCCCGCCCCACACCTGTCCCGATCCGTGGTGGCGTGACCCAGAGATGGTCGAGCAGGCTCTTCCTCCACCCATGCACCAGCGCATACCAGGCGATGATGGTGCCGTCGTCCACAGCTTTGTACGTCACGCTCCGCTCCACATACTCAGGTGTGATGCGCAGTCGCTCAGTCCAGCGCGCCATCCATTCGGCTGGATAACCCCAGTACGCCGTACCGGCTATACAGATCGCCTTTAGCTCGTCTGCATCTGCCGGAGCGGCCCGTACAATCTTCACGACCGTATTCCTACAAAAAGTAGTTCACAGAGAGCACAGAGAAGACACAGAGAACGCGGAGAACAACCTCTGTGTTCTCTGTGAACAGCTTTTACTCTTTGCCCAAACCCTCACCTACTTCACCTCAAAAATTACCTCGACCTCCACGGCATAATCGGATGGGATCTGCATGCCGACGGCGCTGCGGGCGTGGCGGCCGGCTTCGCCAAAGACTTCCAAAAAGAGATCGCTGGCGCCGTGGATGACGGCGGGTGTATTGTTGAAACCGGGCGCCACGTTGACCATCCCCAACACCTTGACCACGCGCACCACATTGTCCAGGCTGCCGACCAGCGTTTTGACTGCCTGCAGACAGCATAAGGCCGAGAGTTTGGCGCCTTCATAACCCTGCTCTACCGTCACATCGGCGCCGACTTTGCCGATGACCTCTTTGCCGCCAAAACGGGAGACCTGCCCCGACGTGTAGACGAGGTTGCCCGTGCGCACAGCGTGCATGAGCCGTCCGGCGTTGAGGTCGATGGCGGGCAGGTCGTAACCCAGTTCGCGCACTTTGGCTTCGTAAGACATGGCTGGCTTTCTCCTTATGTTCCTGCGTGCTTGAATGAGATGCCGATAACCGGCAGTCGTGATGATGTGCCTATTATAGTGGTTTGTGCGCCCGCTGTCCATCCTGCACTCGTCTGGCGTATAGCGCAAGATGCCAACCTGCGCCACGCATGGTATAATGGCCCCTCATGAAGCATCCTCGTTTAGCTTTTGAACCTGAAGCGCGTCAGGCGTTGCGCCGGGGCTTTAACACCCTCGCCGATATGATGGCCGTAGCCTTGGGCCCCCGCGGCCGGCTGGTGGCGGTCGCGCGTGAAAATCCCAGGCGCCCGCCCGAGCTGCTTGACGACGGGGCTACGATTGCCCGACGCTTTCTCGGCCTGCCCAGCCGTTGGGAGAGCATGGGCACCTTTCTGGCCCGCCATATCGCCTGGCGGGTGGAAGAGGCGGTGGGCGACGGCGCCACCACTGCCGTGGTCATCGCTCGCCAGGTGCTCAACGAGATGGATCGCTTAGCCGCCGCTGGCTACAACCCCATGCGCATCCGCCGTGGGGTCGAGCGTCTGCTCCCTGTGTTGTTGGAGGAATTGAAGACGCTGGCGCAGCCGTTGGCAACAGCCGACCAGATCGTTGCGCTGGCTACGGCCATCACCGGTGATAAGACCCTGGGCAACTTTATCGAAGAGATCTTCGACACCGTCGGCCCCTATGGTGCAGTGGATGTCCGCACCAACTATGGCCGCGGCCACGACCGCCAATACATCCACGGTGCGTTGTGGAATCAGGGCTGGGTCTCCTCCTATTTTGCGACCGAAGGGGGGACAGCCATCCTCAAGGAGCCGTACATTCTGCTCACGAACCGCCATCTGCAAAGCGCCGCCGAGCTGGCGGCGGTCATGGGTCGGGTGCGCGAGGTGGGGAGCGGTCGCGGGCTGGTTGTCATTGCCAACGGAGTCGAGAAGGATGCGCTCAACATCCTTGTCACCAACAAAGTGCGCGGCGCGTTGCCCACACTGGCGATCAAGACACCTGGTCTAGGTCTGGAGAAAAACGAAATCCTGCAAGACCTGGCGACTCTGTGCGGGGGGAGGGTCTTTCTGGCCGAAGAGCAGGGCCGGTTGGAAGAGGTCACGCTCGCCGACCTGGGCCAGGCGGACGAGGTGCAGGCGATCCGTTCGGGCTTTACCCTCATCGGCGGCAAGGGGCGTCCGGCGGCGATCCGCCAGCGTTACCAGGAGCTCCGCAGCAGGCTGCCAGCCGCCGAACCGGGCCGCGAGCGCGAGCGGCTGGTCGAGCGGGCGGGTAAACTACTGGGCGGCGTTGCGCTCTTAAAGGTAGGTGGCGCCACCGAGAGCGAGCAAGAATATCTGAAGGACCGCGCCCGCGAGGCCGTCCAGGTGGTGCGGCTGGGGTTGCAAGAGGGGGTGACACCAGGTGGAGGTGTGGCCTATCTCAAGTGCCTGCCGGCGCTGGCGTGCGTTCAGCTATCGGACGATGAGGCGCCAGCACGACAGATCATGCACAGCGCGCTGCTAGCTCCCATGCGCGCCTTGTTAACCAATTCGGGTTATGACCCGGAACCGGTCATCGCCCGTATCCAGCAGTGTGGCGATGGCTGCGGCTTTGACGTGAGGCGCGGTGAAGTGGTGGATGTGGTTGCGGCGCACATTGTCGATCCGCTCAAAGTGGTGCAAACCGCGCTCCAGATCGGCGTCAGCGGGGCGCTTATGGGGATGACCACCGAGGTGCTGGTTCACAAACCCCGCCACAATCGCGACGAAGAGGTCGATTTCCGGCCTTGATAGTTACGATTCAGTCTCATCGTACTCATACTCGTTCTCCCAAGTCTTTGTCGAGGACGAGGAGGAGGACGAGAACAAGTACGAGCAGGAGGCTGAGTCGTAACTCTTGACGCATATAAACTGTGGGTAATCATCCAGCCTCATCTTCAACATGACCGATAGAACAATTCATGACTGGCAGCGTATCGGCGCCTGGGCGGGCGGAACGGTGACGGCAGTGGCGTTGTCACCCAATTTTGCGACCAACCGTATAGCCCTGGCGGCCACTGCTGCCGGTCTCTTTCGCTCAATCGATGGCGGCATCACGTGGCAGCCGAGCAACACAGGATTGGCCGACCGCAGCATCGTAGCCGTCGCTTTTGCACCCCAGAACCGGCCCGGTACACACAGTGTTTATGCCGCCAGCGAAGGGGGACGGCTCTACACGTCCGCTGACGGCGGCGAGGAGTGGGACGAATGTGCTGCCTGGGCTGGGCTGGGGCAGGCGACCGTGCTGGCGCTGTCACCCAATTTTGCTGCCGATCAGACGCTCTTTGTCGGCACGGCGGAGGGGATCTTTCGCTCCCAAGACGGCGGGCAGAGTTGGGAAAGCTCCATCTTTGGGTTGCACGACCTCGATGTGCTTTGCATTGCCTGTGCGCCAGATTATGCCACCAGCGAAGTGTTGTGGGCGGGCACAGCCAATGGTGGGTTCTATCGCTCGCGCAACGGCGCCCGTTCCTGGCGTGACTCCGGTTTGGGTCTGCCCGACGATGCTGTCACCGCTTTGGTGGTTTCACCCACGTATGCCATTGACCAGATATTGTACGCGGGCACCGAAGGGTCAGGCCTTTATCGTTCCACCGATGGCGGCGCTACCTGGGCGCCCCTCTTCACCGAACTGGCCGCAGAGGGTGTCCTCTGTCTGGCCGCGACAGGTACACGACTTTTGCTTGGCACGAGCGCAGGTCTCTACCACTCCGGCGACGGTGGACATAGCTGGCTGGCTGCCACAGGCGTGGATGGCGTGGCGACTTCGCTGGCAGTAAGCAAGGATGAGGTCGTTCTGGCCGGGGCCGAAGAGGGGGTCTATCGCTCGGAAGATAGCGGACAGCGATGGCAGCGTGTTACCCAAGGTCTAGTAGCACATGCCCCGCCTATAGTCCAACGTTCGCCCGGCGGTACACTCTTTGCCCTGGACCGCTTTGGCGCGGTAGGGATGTCAGTGGATGGAGGCGCCCACTGGCAGTCTGTGACCGCTGTGCATGAGTTGGCGCCAGTTACGGCATTGGCCACCAGTGAGGAGGAGGGCCAGACGGTCCTCTATCTTGCCATGCTGGATGGCCGCCTATCTGCCGTATCTGTCGGTGCAAGGATAGATGAATGGGGCTGGATTCATACGCCAGCGCCAGTGGATCATCATTTCCACCAGATCACAGTTCTACCGGGTGCGCATCCTCACCGCCTGTTACTGGTCGCCGCCAATGGACAACTCTACCGTTGGGATGGCCGGATTGCGCCGGAACCGATGGCGGCAACGCCACCGTGGCAAGGTGAGGCGCTGCTGCAACTGGCTCCCGCGCCAGACTTTGCTGCCGATCCCCGGTTGGTGGCGGTCAGCGCCCAGCAAAACAGTCAGGGCAATTACCGTGTGCAGGTTTGGGAGTCGTTTGACGCTGGAGTGCAGTGGGGCTACCTGGCCGGTCTGGAAACTGCGGTGCCGGCGGTAGCGCTCTGCTGGCCCGTTGACCCAGTGGAGCAGTCGCTCTTCCTGGCGACGCAGAATCGTGTGATCCGGTTCTTCCGGCCTGGTGGGAATGCAGGATTAGCCTCAACACAGCATTTTTTGGCAGATGGGGTCAATATTACTACCATCGCTGCTTCACCAGCCTATGCCGCCGATCGCAGACTCTGGGTCGCCACCAATCGGGGTGTCTATCACTCATCTGATAGTGGGGCGAACTGGACTGCCGTAGGTACTGCGCTTACCGATCTGCCGGTCGTTGTGATCTTTTCCCCTGATGGCTCCGCCAGACTTCTTGCGGTCGAATTGGGCGGCACGTTTTGGAGCATGGCTGCTGGGCAACCAGCGTATTCCTGACGATCCGTCGCTGCTCTGTCGCTATGTGGCGGAACACAGATTCTAGATACTTACCCCACAGTTGCTTCCTTCACCTGGATCTGCCTTGCCTGTTGCTCGCTATCTTCCGCCACGATGGAGATTTTGCCATCATCTTCGAGCACGGCCCATTTGACCTGTGAAAGTTCTTCCAGCCCCGCCTTGCGCATTTCGCTAAAGATTTCAGAAGGGGTTACGCGCTCTTTGTTCAAGTTGGCAGTAACCAGGCGACCATGTTGGACAAGAACAGCGGGCGTGCCCTCGATTAGTTGTTCTAGCTTGTCATTTGCAAAAGTCAGTAGCGAAACAACATATACCAGGACGAAGAGCGTTGCCACGGCTACGAGTGCATTGGTGAGAGAAAAATCCTCACGGACTAACGCCTGGGACACCAGTTCAGGGACAAGCAACAATACGACCAGTTCCATCGGCGCTAGCTGGCCGAACTCTCGTTTGCCAAGAACACGCAAACCGGCTAGTACAAACAAATATACAACTACAACGCGCAGCACAGTCTCCATATCGATCCTTTCTGCCATTAGCTCCCAGCACAAGCCACTACTTCTCGTTACGGAAAAATCCAGGTTGTAACCATCACTTGCGCCGGTGCATGCGCCAGCGCCGACACCGTTACCGTGCCGCGCTGTCGCCCATACTGTTCCCCTTGTAGCTCCACAACCACCTTGCGTATCTCATCTGGCTGTAGATCGGTTAACTCGACTTCGTAGTGTTGCTCGGTGATCTGCTTGATATCGGGCGCAAAGACCACTTGTGAGAATTGCTGAATATATTCTGCGGAGAGGCTGATCGTCACCGTCGGCATCATCTGTGCTGAGAGATTGTGGACAGAAACCACGAGTGGGTTGCTCATCTTATAGCGAAACCGGGTGGGATATTCAACTTGTAGGGCGAAATCCTCGCTGGCTGCCTCGACGTGTGCAACGCTCTCACCAAAGACGCCCAGCAGGGCCAGGAGAGGCAACAGCGCGAGCAGCGGTACGCCGATCAGTTGCCGGCGACCAAACGTCAATTGTCGTTTCAACTGTGGTGGCTGGGGTGGCTGCTCTGTTGGCTGGGATAAATGCTCCACTGCTCTATCCTTTGTGACCTGTCTGCTGGCTGTTCTTGGGGTTGCGGTAGCAACTTTATCTTCTACCGTACTAAAATCCTGAGCAGGGTCAATAAGTCGTGATACAACCCAAGGGTAGGCCAGCGGGCACAGCAGAGGAACAACAAAGGATCTCGTAGGGTCAGGCGCCGTTTACGACCGTCGCCGCCAGCGGAACCAGGTAGAGCGGAGTAACCCGGTCGCTTGCAGCCAGAAGAGGATGGCTAGCAGCACCACTGTTACGGCCAGGCCTAATTCGGTGGACAGGGTGGAAGGATCAAACGCAGAGGCAGAAGCCATATCTGAATCGGTTTCAGCGGTGGCCGTTATGATTGAGTGGGTCACCTGCTGTAACAGATGCAAGGCGAGGGCATTGAGGGCGAGCACACTCAAGGTAATCAGGCCAAATTCGAGCGGCACAGTCAGCCGGCTGCTCACCCGCGGCACGCGGTAAAAGAAGAGCGCCAGGCTGATCAAGACGAGTACACATGCGGGCAGGTAGAGACCGCTGCCGGTCTGTAATAAACCGGCCAGCGCCGCCTGCCAGGCATCTGGTGTCGTGACCGTCCGCACCGTCCACCACGCCAGCCACTGTTGGGTTACAATCAACCCCCAGATAAAGAGGAGATACCAGACTGTTATCAGCAGGAGAATCGAGCCGAGGATGCGTAGATAGCGGCTCCAGACCTGTGCGGTCGCCCGCGCCGACGTCTCGTCAATGCCAATGATGTTGCTCTCTTCTAGCTGCATTGTTGTCTCCGGTGACCCTGTTCGGCGCACAGGGGAAGCCTCAAGCGAGGAGCATTGCCTTGTTGCGTAAGCAACCAGCGCAATCACGGGTGGGCTTGGCAGCCATAGTCATTACCTGTTATGATTGATTATACCAGCGCATCCATCTTGATTGGTGACGACCACAGGACGAAAGGAATACGCACAAAATAGCAAGAATCCAACTCACGCTGGCGACGACAAACCGCATGGCAGTTGTAGCTTATTTAGGGGGGAAGCGTCTATTTATGTTTGTTATATTTGCTTATGCGGCGCGCTAGAGGATATAAGGACCACCCATCGCAACGCTCGCACGGTTTTGACTGGCCTCTGACAGTGTCTAAATTGTATCCCTCCCGACAGGAATTATGTACAGTGGTCTTTACCATGTTGCCAGCAGGCCGCATCCGATTTGCCCTACTTTGTTCAACATGCGGTCTATAATACAACCCACCCATCTACCTACGAAGAGAACCAATGAACCGATCCCACACCATCCACTATCCCAAACAGTTATCTGTGTTTGTACTGTTGGGGGTGCTGCTTTTGGTCGCCTGCACCCCTGTAGGGCCTGGCGCTGCGCCGCAAACCACCGCTACAGCAGCTACGCCGGATGCGCAGAGCAACGACAACGGCGCTGTGCTTCTGCCGACTGTGACACAAGAACCAGGATCGCCCGGCCAAGCTCCCGATCAGGCAACCTTCCAACTCCGTACCGTGGTCGATGGGCTTGCCAGCCCGCTCTTTGTCACCCATGCTGGAGATGGGAGCGGGCGCCTCTTTATTGTCGAAAAGGGTGGCGTGATTCGGATTTATGTGGATGGCGCCTTGTTGCCCGAACCCTTCTTGGACATTACTGACCGTGTCAACAGCGTCGCCAACGAACGAGGGTTGCTCGGTGTTGCTTTCCCGCCCAATTACACCGAAAGCGGGTACTTCTTTGTCAATTATACGGACAGTGCTGGCGACACCGCGATCAGCCGCTTCCAAGTGAACGCCGCCAACCCCAATCAGGCCGACCCGGCCAGTGAGTTTCTCGTCCTCAGCATGGCCCAGCCGGCGCCCAATCACAACGGCGGCATGCTTCTCTTTGGTCCTGATGGGTATCTCTGGATCGGCACAGGCGATGGCGGTGCGGCCATGGACCGCTTTGGCAACGGGCAGAACCCCCAGACGCTACTGGGCAAGATGCTCCGCCTCGACGTCACCAGCGACCCAACCCAGCCCTATCTGATCCCGCCTGACAACCCGTGGGTCGCCGAAACCTGGAACGGCGCCGAAGTGGAGGACGAGATTTGGGCCGTCGGTCTGCGCAACCCCTGGCGCTACAGCTTCGACCGCCAGACCGGTGACCTCTGGATCGCCGATGTGGGACAGAATCGCTTCGAGGAAGTGAACCTGGTGCCGGCCGGCAGCAGCGGCGGGCTCAACTTTGGCTGGCCCATCATGGAAGGAATGCACTGTGTCAGCGAGCCGTGCGACCAGGAGGGTCTCCATCTTCCGCTGGTCGAGTATGTGAACGGCGCCGGCAACTGCTCGGTGACGGGAGGCTATGTCTACCGTGGGGTGCGTTTTCCCCATCTGCACGGCGTCTATTTCTTTGGCGACTATTGTAGTGGAGTAGTCTGGGCTACCTGGCAAGATAGCCAGGGCCAGTGGAATACAGTGCAAGTTCTTGAAAATGCTGGGGCAGTCAGCTCATTTGGTGAGGATGAAGCAGGCGAACTCTATCTCACCGATCTCCGCAACGGCACGATGACAGAACTGGTCAGCGAGCCCTAAACATTCACAATTGTCAATTGACAGTTCACAATTGACAATTGTGAATGCGCTTACGCATCGATCCACTCCTCTTGTTCGCCGACGATGCGGTAACGGCGTTCGGGGCGCGGCCCCTCCCAGGTGGACGGCGGGGCGAAGTTTGCTTGCGCCGTTCCCCATTGCTGGCCCGGCGCCATACTGCCGGCGCCCGTCACGACGATCACTGGCGGCTGCTGCGGGTAGGGCGGATAGGCCAACCCGTACTCTGCGGTGCGTGGCTGGCGGCGCTCATCGCGGCGACGGTCGGCAACCAGAACCAGCAGCGCCATGGGGACGCCTGCCAGCACACCAAAGAGCACACCGATTGCCATCCCAATGGCGTCGCTGCTCATGCCGTCAACGATCCGCCATCCCACCAGACCGATAAAGACCAGGGCCATCAGCCCGATCAACCGTCGCATTGTTTATCCTCCTTATTCCTTTCCTTGCTCTTTCGAGCTTGTGCTAGATTGCACCTGTTGCAGAACCTGCTTGATTTCTGCGGGCGCCAGCCATGCCGCCTGAAACCGCACCGGCTCGCCACGAGCGATCAACAGAAAGTCTCCTTTACCGGCCAGTTTCTCAGCGCCGCTCTCTTTGATCCCCGTGGCGTAGCGCGCCTCATCGCGGCTAGCCACTGCCCCCACCAAGCGGACCGGAAAATTGGCTTTCATGGCGCCACCGATAAGGGCGGCGGTTGGCTTTTGGGTACAGGCCAGCAAATGAATGCCGGCCTCGCGCCCGCGCTGCGTCAGCCGCGTCAGGAGCGTCTCCACCGTCTTGCCACCGGTCTGCAACAGGTCGGCTAGCTCGTCTATCGCTACGACGAGGGTCGGGCTGTTTAGACCGGCTTTATCGCGGCGTTCCATCTCCGCCACTACGCTGCGCAATTGTGCCGTTGCACTCTCGGCCGGATGCACAATGCCACCTTCAACGTGAGGCAGAGCACGCAGGGGAGAAAAGCCTCGCTGTTTTGGGTCGATCAACAAAAACCGCAACATAACGGGTGCATTGAAGAGCGCCAGCGACGCCAGCACCGTGCGCGCCAGCGCCGTCTTGCCGCTGCCCGTGGTGCCCGCCAGCAGGACATGGACAACATCGGGCGAACTCAGCCGCAGCAGCAAGGGCGTCCCCGTCTCCTCGATGCCGAGCACGGCCGTTGCCGGCGGAGCCTGGCCCAGTGTGTGGCAGAGCGGCAAAAGCCGCACCGGCGCCGGATTTGCACGCGGCACCTCGACATGGATCGCACCCTGCTGGCGATAGACACGCACGCCGCTGGAACCCAGGGCCAGCGCGATCTCCTCGGCCAGCCCCGCGACCTTGCTCACCTTGGTGCTCAGGCCCGTTGCCAGGTGAAACTGGACAAAACGTGGGGTCACCACTGCGCCGACAACGGCAGCATTGACCTTTTGACGAATAAGCACCTGCTCGATCTTATCCGCCTGTGCGTCGAGCACCTGCTTATTGACGGCCATGCGTTACCAAACCTTATGGTTGCAGAATAAAAATAGCCTGATAACAGACACATCGTGGGGTACAGGCACGACGGTTGTTACCAGGCTGATCAACACCGGCTCGCAGCACTCTTAACGGCTCATACGAGCCTGGTATGCCTCCATTTTATAGAACAAATGTTCTGTTGTCAAGCCCCAATCCCATTGTTTCATCGCCAGCTACTTGATAAACACCTTTTCCAGGCCATCGGTAGCCAGTGTCGGCCCACTCTTCTCATAGAGATAGCAGGCGACGGCCCGGTGTTTATCCGTCTGGTAGAGGGGTGGGTGCTTGGTCCGACAGTGTTCCATCACATGGGGGCAGCGGTTGGCAAACTTGCAGCCCTGAAAATCGGCGGCGGGACGTGTAGGTGTTGGGGCAGCATCATCGCGATGCCACATCCGTTCTGGCACTGCCTGGGGGATCGAGTTCATGAGCAACTGGGTATAGGGGTGGAGCGGCTCGTTGACGACCAGATCCACATCACCCACTTCCGAGACGGCGCCGTGATAGAGCACCAACATGTTGTGGCTGATCTGGTAGCCGGTGGCCAGGTCGTGAGTGATGTAGATAATCGAGATGCCAAACTCTTCATTGAGCCGCTGGATATTGCCGAGGATCGTGGCCCGCAGCGA
The DNA here is from genome assembly GCA_003577005.1 of Chloroflexota bacterium. Next base: position 10,957 of record QEUW01000165.1, read on the forward strand.
AGCATCGACCATGGAGACCGGCTCATCGGCCACAATCAGTTTGGGTTTGAGCAACAACGAACGCGCCACCATAATGCGTTGGCGCTGACCACCGCTGATCTGGTGGGGGTAGCGGCCCAGGGTCTCCTCGGGTCGCAGACCCACGGTCTCCAGCGCCTCTTCGATCATCCGGTAGGCATCGCGCCGGGAGCGGGCCAGATTGAACTTTTGCAGCGGTTTGAGCAGAATATGGTCCACCCGGTAAAAAGGGTTGTAGACGCCAAACGGGTCCTGAAAGATAAACTGGACATTGTGGAGAAATTCGCGGTGTTCAGCCTTGTTCATGCGGTGGATATCTTTGCCCCGGAAGAGCACCTGACCCTCCGTCGGCGTCTCCAGCCCCAGCAGCAGGCGCGCCAGCGTGGTCTTCCCACTGCCGCTCTCGCCGACGATGGCCGTGATCAGCGGCGGCTGGTCGTCCAGCGTCATGGAAAACTTTTCTAGCGCTACCGTCCGGTTTTTGTCAAAAAAGCCGCCGCCAAAGACCTTGCTGACGTTGCGAAACTCGATGAGCGGCGCACTCATGATCGTTCCTCCAGGAGATGACAGGCGGCCCAACGGCGCGCACTCACTTCGATGAGTGGCGGATTTTGGATCGAGCAGGGTTCAAAAACATGGGGACAGCGGGGATGAAAGGCGCACCCCGCCGGCAGATTGAGCAGTTGGGGAGCCAGACCTGGAATGCCGCGTAGCCGCTTTTTGCCCTTGGTCGTCGGCAGCGATTCGATCAGCAGACGGGTATACGGGTGTTGCGGGCTGACCAGCGCCTCTTGGATGGGCGAAAGCTCCACCAGCCGCCCGGCGTACATCACCCCCAGCCGGTCAACTGTCTGCGCCATCAATCCCATATCGTGACCGATGAGAATGATCGAAGCGCCTAGCTCCTCCTGGACATCTTTTAGCGTCTCCATCACTCGTTTCTGCACGACCACATCGAGAGCGCTGGTCGGCTCGTCGGCGATGATCACTTTGGGTTGTAGACTGATAGCGATCGCCATGGCCACGCGCTGTTTCATGCCGCCGCTCAACTCGTGGGCGTGCATATCGGCGACTTCGGGTCTCAGCCCTACCCGCTCCAATAAATGGGCAACGTGGATATCCGCTTCGTTTTTGCTCAACAGCACGCCGTGGTCGCGGATACCGTCGAGAATTTGCTCACGGATACGCGTCACCGGGTTGAGCGAATTCATGGCGCCCTGTGGCATGAGCGCAATTTCGGCCAGCCGCACCGCTTTATATTCCTGAGGGGAGAGCTTGGCTAAATCGCGACCGCCGAGCCAGATCTCGCCGCCGGTCACCCGCCCCGGTTTTTGGATCAGGCCGACCAGCGCCATACCCAGCGTGGTTTTGCCAGAGCCGGATTCGCCCACTAGACCCAAAATTTCGCCCCGATAGAGGTCAAAACTGACATGATTGACCGCGCTGACCGGCCCACGCGCCGTGTCATAGCGAACCTGCAAATCCTTGACGCGCAAGATGGGTTCGTTCATATTCGCTCTCTCACCCGTGGGTTGGCGATCTCGTCCAGCCCCATGGAGAGGAGGAAAAGGCCCAGAAAGAGGATAGAAATAACCGTGATGGGCGGCAGCCACCACCACCACCAGCGGTTGATCACGGCGCCGTCGAGAATGGCCCAGTAGATGGTCATCCCCAGGGTCGGCGCCTCGATCGGGCCCAGGCCTAGGGCCTCGAGACCAATCGAGGCGAGCACGGCCTGAGAGACGGCAGCCACCAACGAGGCGGCCAGAAAGGGCAACAAATTTGGCATCAGTTCTAGAAAAATGATCTCCATGCCGCTCATGCCCGAGAGCCGCGCCACTTCGACATACGGGCGGCTGCGCAGCGTCAACACCTGTGACCGGATGATACGCGCCGGGCGCAGCCAGGCAATGACGCCTACAATCAGCGCCATACCCCCCACCGTCAGCCGCCCGCTAAACGAGATGCCCAGGATGATCAGCACCATCAGGCCGGGGATGGTCAAACCCACGTCAACAACACTGTTGATGAATGCGTCGAGCTTGCCGCCGTAATAGCCAGAGACAAAGCCAAGAAAAGCGCCGATCACAAGGCCGATCAGACCGGCCAACAACCCCACGGTAAAGGTGAGCGGAATCCCGGCGATGATGGTGGCGAAGAGGTCACGCCCCAGGCGATCGGTGCCAAAGGGGTAGTCGGCGGATGGGGGCAATAGAGGTGGAGCCGCCAGCGGGTACGCATCTTTGTTGTCGGTGACCCGTGCCCCGATTACGGCAAAGAGCAAGAGCGCCAACAGAAGAATCACTCCCCACACCAGGTTTGGGTTGCGCGCCAAAAAGCGGCGCAGATCAGCGCTGCGTTCACGCCAGTTGCTCTCATAGGAGCGGGCGCCTGGGCGGAGTTGCTGTTCCAGAACCGTACTCATCCAATTCTACCCTTTCTTGTCATACGAAATACGTGGATCCAGCAAAGGATAGACGATATCCAGCAACAACGTGGCAAGGCCAATGGTGACAATCGAGAAAAAAACGATCCCTTGCACCAAAAAGTAGTCGGTCTCGCGGATGGCCCGCCACAGCAGCGTGCCGATGCCGGGGTATTGAAAGACGATTTCGACCAGCACAGCGCCCGAAATCAGATAGCCCAACACCAGCGCCAGCCCCGTCACCTGGGGCAAAATCGCATTGCGGAGCGCATAACGCATAAAAAGCGTCCGCTCGCTCAACCCCTTGGCTTCGGCGAAGATCATGTAATCCTCGCCGCGCGTGGTGACCATCATGGCGCGCATCCCCAGCGCCCACCCGCCGATCTGCGCCAGCACGATGGAGAGCGCCGGCAGGATGGCGTGGCGCACCACATCGAGGGCAAATTTCCAACTGTACTCGGGGATAGCTCCGCGAGGGTAGCCACCGCCTGAAGGCAGCCAGCGCACATAGAAAGAGAGCAGATAGAGCAAAACCAGCCCCAGTAGATAATAAGGAATGGCATGAAGCGTGATCAGCGGCGGGAAGAGCCACTGGATCACGCGCGGTGCGCGCGGCCAACCGAAGAGCGCGCCCAGCAGCGTTCCCAGAAAGAACGAGATGAGGAACGACACACCCAACAGGCCCAGGGTCCACGGCAGCGCACCCATAAACATGTCGATGACCCGGTTGGGATAGTGGGCAATTGAATAGTTGAAATCAAAACGCGCCAGGTCTCTCAAATAGTTAAAATACTGAATATAGAGCGGCTGGTTTAGACCAAATTTTTCCTCATAGACTTTGATGATCTCTTCCAGCCCCGCCTGTACGCTGCCGCCGATGGTGGCCTCGTACATCAACTTGTCGCGGATGGGGTCCTGGCCGGAAAGACGGGGTAAAAAGAAATTGACCGTGGCCGCCAGCCAGACGATGACAAAAAAGAAGATGATGCGGCGAATCAGATAGTCAATACGCAAGGTTTGAGTCTCCCCGGTGCGTTGCACGCCTTGCGTGCGATGCACCTGTATGGCTTCGATCAAAGGTGCAACGCACCAGGACGCCCGGTGCGTTGCACCTTTATCCTGCTACTCCACCGCCTTCAAATTCCACAGCACCATCAGATGCGTCAAGTGCCAGGAGGCGCCGTTGACATAAGCATTATCGCCTTCGGGCCAATTGGTCCAATAGGTGTTGTTGTGACCAATGCGGTGATAGAGCTCGGTCAAGGGAATATCTGGCAGCTCGGGCAGCCAGATCTCCATCGCATCGTAGAAGAGATTTTCCAGCGTCTCGTAATCATCCATCGGGGTGACAAAGACCTGGTCCACAATGGCGTCATACTCCGGGTTGGACCACTTGGAGAAGTTAACCTGGTGGTGCCCCGGCACAGCCTTGCTGGCGCTCTGGTAGAGGCGCAGGGTGTAGTATGGGTCGCGCACGCTGCCGCCGTGGCCAAAGAACTGCACCTCGTAATTGCCGCTGCTAAAGCGGTCCAGATAGTCGGGCGGGCTGCTGGGGATCACTTCGATGCCCTGGTTCTTGAGTTGCTCGACGATCACCAATGCCATCCCGCTCAAGAACTGCGGGAACATGGCATCGATAACGAAGGGTGTGCCGTCGGGTTTGAGCCACTTGCCGTCAGCGTTCTTGGTAAAGCCCGATGCTTCCAACAGCGCGTTCCCCTTCTCCGGGTTGAACTCGGAGGTGTTGTACTGTTGCAGCAGCGGCTCCACTTTGTTGAAATAACGCATAAGCGGCGGATAGGGCGGCATGGGCAAGCGCGAGATCGTGTTGGCGCCGGACCAGCCAATCTCTACGACTTGCTCACGGTCGATAAAGTAGCTCAGTGCCCAGCGCACGTTCGGGTCGTCATAGGGGGGCTGCGACGTGTTGACATACATTGAAATCGGCCACCAGTCCAGATAGCCGTA
>QEUW01000761.1 GCA_003577005.1 Chloroflexota bacterium
AGCCACCTCTGTGCCGCAGTTAGTCACCATCGACCGCCCGTTTCTGTTTCTGATCCGCGACCGCGAGAGCGGCGTTGTATTGTTCGCCGGGCGTGTGCTTGACCCGACAAGTTAGAAGCGTTTGAAAAGTGGCCGCCTTGGTGCGTTGCACGCAAAGCGTGCGATGCACCTGGGAGACTGGCTCCGTTGAAAGGTGCAACGCACCCTGCGGATGCATCGCACCGGTTGTCACCCCACTTTCAAACAGGTTTTTAGGTTTCACAGGTGACAGTCACTTTTGGAAGTGACTGTCACCTGTGCCCCCATCTTCCTATTCCCTATCTCATCGATTGGAACCTTCCTGCGCCGAGTGGTGTATCCTATATGAACACACCGTGCACAGTGTGGAGAAGGTTCGTGAGCGAAACTGAACAGATTGCACAGGCCAAACGAGGTGATGATGCGGCCTGGGTTGCGTTGGTGCGCCAACATCAGGAGGCTGTCTTCCGGCTCGCCTACCTGCTGCTGGGCGACGCCGACGATGCCGAGGACGTGGCGCAAGAGGCCTTTGTGCGGGCCTGGCGCGCGCTCGACCGTTTTGACGCCGACCGGCCGCTGCGCCCCTGGCTGCTGGAGATCACACGGAACCAATGTTTCAACTGGCGACGTTCGGCGCGCCGCTATCTGGCCGCACTGGGACGCTGGGGAGCGGATGAGCCGGCCCCCGTGGACCCTGACGCACAGCTAGCAGAAGCCTGGCAGGCAACTGTGCTCTGGCAGGCGGTGCGCCGGCTGCGGGTAGCCGATCAAGAGGTCATTTACTTGCGTTGTTTTCTAGAGCTTTCGGTAGAGGAGACGGCAACGGCGTTGAAGGTGGCGCCCGGTACGGTCAAATCGCGCCTATCACGAGCCTTGCAGCGACTGCGCGAGCGGATCGAGCACGAGTGGCCCGAATTGCGCGAGGAGGTGGCCGAATGAGCCGCCCACCAAACGCCCAATGGGAACGCCAGGTGCAGCGCGTTGCCACTGCGCTGCCTTATCCGCCCACACCGGACATCGCCGGCAGGGTGGCCGGGCGATTGCCTACCCGACAGCGGGCGGCGCCCCATCTCAACCCTGGCTGGGCACTGCTCTTGATGCTGGCCCTGTTGCTCGGTCTGCTTGCTGTCCCGCCCGTCCGCGCGGCGATTGCAGAGTTCTTGCAGATCGGCGGTGTGCGCATCTGGCTGGTCGAGCCGACGCCGACGCCGGCTGTTGCGCCCGGCACGGCGACGCCCCCGCCTACGGCGACGCCTGTCTCGTCGCTGTTTGATCTGGCCGGTGCGACGACCCTCGTTGAGGCTGAGCAGCAGGCCGGCTTCCGGGTTCGCTTGCCGACCTATCCACCTGACCTCGGTGCGCCTGATGGCGTCTTCTACCAGGATCTCGGCGCACCCGTCGTGGTGCTAGTCTGGCTCGACCCGCAGCAGCCGGAGCAGGCTCGCCTGAGTCTGCACATTCTGGCCGAGGGTGCGCTTGTCGAGAAGGGCGTACCTACCACCGTAGCGACGACCACAGTTAACAGCCGGCCAGCCGCCTGGACGACCGGGCCTTATCTGCTGGCCTATCACGCACAGGTGGGGCAGGAGTGGGGGATTCGTCGCCTGGTCGAGGGCCATGTGTTGGTCTGGAATGAACATTCGTTGACCTATCGCCTGGAGACCGATCTGCCTTTAGAAGAGGCTGTGCGCGTGGCGGAATCATTGCGATAACATGGCGGTAATGCACTGTCCGGTCTCAACACACCAAAGGGGGAACCATGTTGCAACGGTTTGTCTTGCTCTGTATCATCACAGCACTGTTGGCCGCATGTCTGCCCGTTACCTCCTTCCTTCCCACGGTCAAAGATGATGGTCCGGCAACGGTAACATGCGCTGTCACCCAGCCCACTCAAGCGCAACCGCCGGACGATCCCAACGCCGACCCCTTTGGCTTTGGCGACTGGTATATCAATGCAGACCGTACGATCTGGGTTGGGCTACCTCCGGTTGGCTCCTGGCGAACGGGCGGCGAAAAGGTGATCTGGATCCGCCCGGCGGGTACGGATCTGAC
>QEUW01000762.1 GCA_003577005.1 Chloroflexota bacterium
CTGAGCCCCGAAGATCGTGTCTAGCACCACCTTCAGGTAATGCCCGGCCGTCGGATCGCAGTGCAGGTACAGGCTCCCCGTTGGCTTCAGCACCCGGTGCAGCTCCACCAGCCGCGCCGCCATCATCACCAGGTACGCCATCATCTGGTTCGTCCCGATCACCCCGCGCAGCGCTCCGATCATCGCGCCGACGTCGCCGTTGATGTCGGTGACGAGCTCTGTGTAGAGCTGCTCGGTCGCGTTGTTCCAGTGCCAGGTGTCGTCGAAGGCGGTGATCTGCGCCTCGGCCTCCTTGCCCGACTCGTCCCGGAACAGCACGTTGTAAGAGCGGTTGCTGTTGAAGGGCGGGTCGAGATAGACCAGGTCAACGCTGGCAGATGGGATGTAGCGGCGCAAGATGTCGAGGTTGTCGCCGTAGTAGAGGGCGTTGGGGGGTGGGGTGGTGGGCATGGGAAAGAAAGGCAACGTCACTCGTCGCTGTCGAAGTCGGCGCTCCTCATCGGAAACTCAACATCGAATGAGAAGCCAAGGGGCGCTTTCTCCGGCAGAGGTGGTGTACCAGGGGAAACCGGGCGCTGAAACCACAGGATCTCAACGAGGCCACCGTCATCGTCGACGAACGAGTTTACAGATACAAGCTGCCAGCCTTCGATGCCAAGGCGTCGTTCGTGATCACTGACTTCGTCAAACCACTTGGTGGCAAGTTGTCCAGCACTGTTGTGATGACGAACAAACAGGCGGTATCTTTCCCACTGCATCGTGTTCATCACAGACATAGTGGTTTGGTCAGCCCATCACCCGGGTCTATTGGTGCCAGCGGCATTTCTTCAGTCTCAGAATCCGCCTCGTCAAGCCGACCCGGTACGAATGGCACAATTCCAGAGGCAGGTACAAGGGTAGGGCCTACCACTACCAACACAGGGCTAATCCGTATCGAGGACGACATCACCATGCTACCTTGGTTTGGCTCGGCCGTCTCGTCATATTCATAGGGCGTGTTGCGGTGAAAGTCGAAGTGCGCACCAGACACACTGATGCTTTCTAGTCGGGGCAGTTCGGTCATGATGTACCTCTCATTGCGTGCCTGACACCGGAAGATGTTTCCATCCAGATTTCTTGTCGGTCGCCGACAGCTGAATCTCACCGTTGACAAGCCTAACAGCCGAAAGTGTCCCTGATGTTCGATAGTGAGCTACCAAGCGAGGACTCTCGATGATGGCATGAATCAAGGTGTAGGCAATATCAGGAGCCTGCTGGGACAGATCCTGTACAGCCTGCTGAGCGATTTGACCCCAGATCTGATTGGCGAGTTGTGATGGCGTGTTGGGAGGCAACACCAATGGGGCCGGTGGCTTTAGTGCGTCTTCGCCTGCATGCTCGAAATAGAACTCCAATGGATTGAAGGGGTATCTGAGATCCATGAGGCTTTCAATACTCAAGAAAGCTTCCCATATCAATGCTTCAAGTTCCGGATTATCCTTCGCAATCTTGAGCTGAAGTGCACGTGCTCGAGTTCGAGATACCGCGTCGCCATGTGCAAAAAAGCTCTTGTTAAGACCTTCTGCGATCGGCCGCGCTTGCGTACGATGTTCAGAATCGGTCATGTGCATTTGGAGCAATCGCTCGCCAACATCTGTCGATAACTCACTGGCGCGTTTAGCGCCACCCACATGCACAGGGTCTACTATTGTAAACAACCTCTCAATAATGCCAGAAACATATTCTTGCTCACTGATTCGTACTTCATCGGTTAAGAAACGCAAGAATGCACCTACATCCTCAAATGAGAATTCACGCAGGCTCCCATCCGGAAGCTTGATCGTGATCTGCGGATCAATTGGACCAAGTGAGGCATGAGGATGCATTACGATTTCGTCAGCCCCAAGAGCGAATAGTGTTGCTGCACTGAAAGCCATGAAGGGCACTAGAACAGCCACAGACTCGAATCGCTCACGAAGCACCGACATCAATTTCCACGCAGCGAGCGCATCACCTCCCGTGCTGTGGAGAAGAATGTCGACAGACTTAGAGTCTTGAATGGCGTCGATCTGATCGATGATTTCCCTG
>QEUW01000166.1 GCA_003577005.1 Chloroflexota bacterium
CCAGTGGCTTGAGGCTGGCAAGGGAACCCCTATCTGGGCGACGAGTTTCCCACTCCAGGGGCACCACAGGGTCTTCCCTTGCCACTTCTACGATACCAGTGGGCACCCGTGGCCAGCGAGATTCGGGTCATTCAAAGGCTTCTGCGGCTACGGGTGCCCACTGGGCGCGGAGGACGGCGTAGAAGTGCGGTAGTAGTACTAGGAAGCCCCTTGAAAAATGGATGGCTGCGTCGGTGCATCGCACGCGCAGCGTGCGATGCACCTGGGCCTCTGGATGGTTCAGGCCACAAACATCTATGGTAGCGGTGCGAGCAGCGACGGCAGGCGATCTGGGCGAGATACGGCGCCTGTTAGCTCACGGGCGTCGCCTCTATCGCGCCACCGGCGACGAAGACTTACCCGGGCTGGTCGAACGTCAAGTAGCAGTGGTGGGCGAGGAAGCAAGCCAGCTCTGGGGATTTTGTGCGCTGGCGCTGGAAAAACGCCCCCCCACGCTGCCCCCAGCCGCTCCTGACCGCGCCTATCTGCGCATGTTGGCGCTGGCAGCAGGGTACGAACCGGCGGTTGCTGGCCGCCAGTTGCTGGCGACGGCCATCCAACTCGTGAGCGGCCACCGCTGGCCCCGGTTGCTCATCGCCCACGCTCCCGAGCCATGGCTGGAGAACCCTCTGGCGGCCGCCGGCTTTACACTCGCGGAACAAGTACAAACCTTCCGCCTCGAACTGCTCTCGGCCCCTGTCGGACGTGAGCGTCCAGCGGTTGCGCCTGTCTCGTTGCGTCCTCTGTCCCTTACTGACTTTGATGCGGTGGCTCAGCTTGATGCCGCAGCGTTTGACCCGCTCTGGCATTATGGCGCCAATGCACTGGGGGAATTGCTTTTCACCAGTCGGGTTCAGGTGGCGCTCCTGGATGATCGCATCGTTGGCTATACCGCTATCACGCGACACGGTGACGAGGCACACCTGACACGCATTGCCGTCCATCCTGAGGTACAGGGCCAGCAGATTGGGCGGCTGCTGCTGGCCGACGCTATCGAGTACGCCTATCGTGATGGTGCCCGCGCCGTCACCCTCAATACGCAGGTTAGCAATACCCGTTCGCAACAACTCTATCGAGCGTATGGCTTCCGCCCAACCCGCCATCTGTTGCCGGTTTACACCCGGTTGATTGCACCCGCTGGCGGCGAATAGACCCATTCATCCCCACGAACGTAAGTTATCCCCGGAGTTTTCCCCGTTCTTTTTTAGATTTGCTTCTGTTTGAACGGAACAGGGCTACATCATCTCCACAGAATTCCTCCAAAATTTCTCCATAATTGGGTGCTACACTAATTGTGAGCGATGCCCGCCGGTCGGGTTCGCGATACTGTAAATCGAGTGACAAAAGGAGAGGTACAATGAACATTTGGCAAAAACTGGCGCTGGTCATTGCCACTGTTGCCCTGGTTGGCGGTGCGCTCTATGCCGGCACGGCGTATGCGCAGACACCCACGCCAACGCCCGACAGCCAGAACGACGCCCAAACCCCTGGCGCTACGGTGAGAGGTTGGTTTATGGAGCGGTTTGGCGGCCGCGGTATGATGCGCGGTGATCACTTTGGTGGTCGCGGCATGATGCCCGGCGGGCGCTTTGGTGGTCGCAGCATGATGGGCCAACCCTTTGGCTTCATGGGCGCCCCTGTTCTCGCCGACCGTCTCGACATTCTGGCTGAGGTCCTGGACATGACAACCGAGGAGCTTCAGGCGGAGCTGAATAGCGGCAAGACGCTCCTGGCAATTGCCGAGGCGCAGGGGCTCGATGAGACCGAGCTGCAAGCGGCATTCGAGGCGGCCCTAGGTGAACGGCTCGACCAGGCTGTTGCCGACGGTGATCTCACCCAAGCCCAGGCCGATGCGATCAAGGCAAACCTGGCGCGTGAAATCCCCTTCTTTGGACGAGGCTTTGGTTTGGACGGTTTTGGTATGCGTAGGCCAGGAATGGGTGGGCAGGTCCTTGCCGGTATTATCGGCGACCCGAAAGAGCTTGTGGCCGAGGCTGCGGATATGACCGTCGAAGAGTTGGAAACGGCGATCAAGGGTGTCATCGAACAGCGGTTGGAAAGTGCCGTCGAAGAGGGCAAGATCACCCAGGGCGAAGCCGACGCATGGATGGAACGCCTGGAGGAGGGTCTGCCGTTCTTCGGTGAGGGATTCGGCGGGCGCTACCTCCAACGCGGCTGGCGGAGATAGAGGATTTGCCGGAGGGTAGTCCAGCCAAAGGTTGTGTTGCAGATTGTGCGTACGAACGCAAACCGCAACACAACCTGGTATACTTATCCACAGTCTGATCTATAGCGGCGGTTTCCATACCGCCGCTACGAGTTTGTGGTCTCTAGATCCACGATGGGGTCAGCAGTAGGCTGTTGTTTTGTGTGAGGCTGGCCATGACACAACGAATCCTGGTTGTCGATGATGATCGCGAAATTGTCCGAGTCGTGCGCGCCTATCTGGAGCAGGCAGGTTACCAGGTACTGAGCGCCTTTGATGGCGAGATGACGCTCCATGCCATCCGCCATGACCATCCCGATTTGGTCGTGTTGGATTTGATGCTGCCCGACCGCGATGGCTGGTCGATCACCCAGACCATACGGGGGGATGCACGGCTGGCGGCGCTGCCTATCATCATGCTGACTGCGCGTGTGGACGATACGGACAAGATCGTCGGGCTGGAACTGGGGGCCGACGATTATATCACCAAGCCTTTCAACCCGCGCGAGGTCGTTGCCCGCGTGCGCTCACTTTTGCGCCGCAGCCAACTTAACCAGAGTGGACCAGCCGACCGGGTCCTCCAGGTGGGTGACTTGCTCTTGGATATAGGGCGCCACGAGCTTTTGCTCAATGGCGCACCGGTCGAACTGACACAGACCGAGTTCAAGCTGCTCCAGCTCCTGATGGAAAATCCAGGGTACGTCTTTGCCCGTATCGACCTCATCGAACAGGCGCTTGGCTACAATTACGAAGGAATGGAGCGTACACTCGACAGCCATATCAAAAACCTGCGCAAAAAGATCGAGCCGGATCCAAAACAGCCGCGCTATATCCAGACCGTCTACGGCGTGGGCTACCGGCTCGAAGGGGATGGGGCGAGATGAACCGGCTCTGGGTGCGGCTCAGCCTCTATTTTGGGTTGCTCGTGCTGGCGGGTGTGTTGGTCACCGTTGGCCTCTCGCGAGCGCTCGTCAGCGACCGGGTGAGCGCATTGGTCGTCCCGGCGCAACTGCGGGCTACAGGCGGTGTGGTGGATACGCTGGCCGACTACTATCGCGACCACGGCAGTTGGGCCGGCGCCGAGGGGTTGCTGCGCGGCGTCCAGGCAGCAACCCCTCTCTGGTCGAGCCGGCTGAACGTGACGCTGGTGGACAGCACTGGCCGGCCAGTCTATCGCACCGGGCCAGGCGGTGGCATGGCTGGCCCGATGTGGGCCGAGCGACCATATGCGCGTATACCGATCGAGTTGGATGGGGAAACCGTAGGCGAATTGCAGGTGCGCATGGGCATGGGACCATCGCACAGCCGCCCCAACGCTGATCTGCCCGAGCAGTTGAGCCGGCTGCTCCTGTTGCTGGCCTTGGGGGGTGGAGTGGTAGGCATCACCCTCAGCATCCTTGCCAGCCGTAACCTGACCGCACCGCTCAGCCGGCTGGCCGCTGCGGCGCACGACATCGGCGCCCGTAATTTCAGCCGGCGGGTCGAACTGGCCGGGACCGACGAAGTGCGCGAGGTTGCTCAAGCCTTCAACGAAATGGCCGACCGCCTGGAGCAGGCCGAAATGCTGCGCCGCAACCTGGTGGCTGATGTGGCGCACGAATTACGCACCCCGCTCAGCGTCCTCCAGGGCAACTTGCGGGCGCTGTTGGATGATGTCTACTCGCTCGATAAGGCGGAGATCAGCCGGCTTTACACGCAGACCCGACTGCTGAGCCGGCTAGTCAACGACCTGCACGACCTGGCCCAGGCTGAGGCCGGTCAACTGTCGCTCAGCTACCAAACTATCGACCTGGCGCAATTGGTGAGCGAAACCGTGGAGAGCCACCAGCCAGTGGCCGAAGCGTCCGGCATCACCTTGCAGGCAGATATTGGCCCAGACTTGCCCGGCTTGCCGGCAGACGAAGGGCGGATCACACAGGTGTTGCACAATCTGATTGCCAACGCCTTGCGCCACACACCGGCTGGTGGGGCTGTCACGGTACGTGCTGCTGCGGCCGGCGGCGAGGTGCTATTGGCCGTCCAAGACAGCGGCGACGGGATCGCCCCCGAACATCTACCCTACGTCTTCGACCGTTTCTATCGCACCGACCGTTCACGAGCACGTGACACCGGCGGCGTCGGTCTGGGATTGGCGATCGCACGTGCGATTGTCCTGGCGCACGGGGGGACTATTGAAGCAGCGAGCGGTGGGATGGGTCAGGGGAGCACCTTTACAGTGCGTCTGCCGGTGGAACGTTGAGCCAGTTCAAGTAGCCGCCAATTCCAGCCGTTGTGCAGCCCAGAGCGCCCCTGCCATAAAGGCCAGCGAGCAGGCCAGCCCAATCGCCGCCACCAACACGATGCCGCCAAAGGCAAACGCTGCTCCCGTACCCAGGCTGCCGGCGCCCGACGCTAAAGCTACCAACGATTCGCTAAAGCCTTGGGCGCGCCCACGCTCGTTGGCGGCCAGCGACTCGGACATGAGCGACGAACCGGCAATAAAGGTAAAGTTCCAGCCCAGCCCCAACAAAAAGAGCGCCACCATCAGATAGAGCACCCCACTGGAGAGGGGCGTCATCAGGCTGGCGACGACCAGCACCAGCCCGCCGGCCATGATCATGGTAAAGCGGCCCAGCCGGTCGATCAGCCAGCCGGTTAGCGGCGCCAGCCCAAACATCCCCAATGTATGGCCCATGAGCACCCAAGAAACATCTTCCAGCCCGTGGGCGTGGTGGGTCATGTGCAGCGGGGTGATGACCATGATCATCGTCATCACCAGTTGGCCGATCACAAGTGAGGCGAGCGCCAGACGCAAGGTAGGCTTGCGAAAGATCTCACCTATAGGCCGCGCCCGGGTGTCGTCGCGCGCCGGTTTAGGGTCAAAACCCAACTGCCGGCTGGCAACCAGCGGGTCGGGCCGGAGAAAGAGAAAAGTCAGCACCATGGCAGTGGCGGCAATCAGGGTCGATACCCAAAAGGGACCGATCTCGGCCTGAAGGCCATACATTGTTGCGAGCCGGCTGCTTGGCCCCACCAGGAGCGGACCGCCGACCGAGCCAAGGGTGCCGGCCCACACAAGCAGGCCAATGACACGCGCCCGTTGCGCCGGCGCATAGATTTCGGCGGCGGCATAGCGGGTCTGTTCGCTGATGCCCCGGCCCATGCCCAGCAGCATGGTGCCAAGACAAAACTGCCAGAATGAAAATTGCAGGATCGCCCACGCGCTCCAGATGGCGCCCACCGTGGCCAGTAGATAACCCAGCACGAAGGCCGGGCGCCGGCCATGTTTGTCCATAATCCAGCCGATTGGATAGCCGATAAGCGCACGGCCACCCAGCAAAAGGGTGCCCGGTAACCCGGCCAGGCTCTCGAAACCACTGAGGCGAGCCGCCACAATTGTGGTCACAGTGAAGGTGGCGATCATGGCCGCACCAAAGAGGCTCTGCACCACAAAGAGCGTGCCCGTGATCCGGAAACGGTCGCGTGCGGAGATAAGTGGAATGGACATGTTCACTCCTGCTCCCAATGACCCACACCTTCAGGATGATAATCGCCCCACTTACCGCTGTACGAAGAGGCAAACATCTCAGCATTGGTTCGCTCGGCGCCAGCGCGGGCCTTTTCGAGGACCGCCTGGCGCCGAGCGGCTGCATCCTTGGGCTGCACGCCGGCTATGCGCCGCGCCCGCACGATTCGCACACGCTGGATGTCTCCCATCTGGTAGGGCGCACTGCTGCCGACCGGACGGCCCAGGATCGCTTTGGCTAGCGGTGTCTTTTCGCTCAGCAGGCCGGCATCGAGGTCTGCGGCCTCTTCACCGACGACGATAAACGCCATCATCTCCTGGTGGCCGGCCTGGTCGACCAACTCGACCTCGACCCACGCGCCAAATTCCACCAGATTGAGTTCTTTATCCTCTGCCATTGATCCCTCTGAATGTTCATTCTTTGCCATTGAAGAGTGGAGGCAGACATCCCTATTCACTCACGGTTATCAAGCAACAATTGGAACGAGCGGACGCCTTATTAGAGTAACTATACGCTAGAGGGGGCAAAAAAGCAACCGCTGACGAAGCCAACATTCGCCGCTTGTGTTACACAGCTACCCATGACGGTTCCGTGAGCGCTCATTTTTCGAAATTATCTTTGGATGGCGTCATGCGAATCATATTTACATAAGACGTTGATAGGGGGAATTGCTACTTGTCTTTTGGACCAAGATCGAGTATACTTGTATCAGTCAGAATATAGAGTATATCCCGACTAGGGAGCGCACGTTTAGTGATCCGTCCTGTTCAGATAGGCGACATTTTTACGATTCAACGCCTGGGCAGACAAGCGACGAAATTGGCGACGATTGAGGCGCTGTTGAACCCTCAATCTGCTTTTCGGGCCGCCCTTTCTGCGGCCTTTTTGTGGAATGATGCGAAAGTAACCACCTATCTCCTCCAACGGCGCGAGCACGGTCTGGCCAGCACAGGGCTGCTCCAGATGCAAAAACGCCCCGGTCGCCCTGAGGCCGATATTCTGCTCCTTGCCCCTGCGCTCGACACCACCTGGGGTCATCCCGCGATCTGGGAAAAGCTTTTGTCTCATGCTGTCAGCGAGGCGCCACAGCAAGGGTTGTCGCGCATCTACGCCGATGTACCGGATCAGCCGTTGCCGGTCCATACCTTTGGGCATGTTGGTTTTCGCGTCTATACCCGGCAGACGATCTGGCGGCTGGCGCCACCGGGCGTGGAGTCCTTTGCCGGCTCCATATCACCTGCTATGCGCGTTCAGACCAGAGAGGATGAATGGGCGTTGCAGCGGCTCTATGCACGGGTGACGCCTGGCCCGGTGCAACAGGCAGAGGGGATGCGCACCGACGATGGCGTAAAGCCGCCGCTGCTAGATTGGTGGCACGGTGGTGTACACAAGAGTTTTGTGCAGATAGTAAAGGGTGAGGTGGAGGGCTGCGTTCAGATCATCACAGGCGCACGCGGGGTCTGGCTTCAACTCTGGGCCGACACACACCAGGCAGAGACGAGCCGTCTACACGAACTGGTGCGCTGTGCTCTGGCTGTCCTGCGGCGGGATAAGGTACGCCTGCCGGTCTACGCCGGTGTGAGTGAGTATCAGAGCGTGCTAGGGGCAGTGCTCACTGATTATGGATTTGCCCCTTTTACCGACCGGGCCAAGATGGTTAAACATGTTTTACAATGGGTACGAACCTCCACACCTGTGCTGACGCCAGTGCTCGAAGGTGTGCGCGAGGTCGTCCCAACACCTTATTCATTACCTGAGGAGCGTGGACAATGACACACAAGCCGGAACTTGCGCCATTTGCGCAACGTCTTTTTGGAAGCGTAGACAGGCACACAAGTAGGCAGGTAGTTACGCCAACGTATCACCTACGCGACCTGTCTACTTAGCTACTGAATCATTTGGCCTTACAACGATAGGCGAAGGATTGTTTGTGGAAAAAGAACGAACAACGCTATTTGCTAAACCAACCCGTTCGACCGACCATGCCGACCCGAGGGCGTCTATGGCCACTCTTCATATCACGGATGACCTGGAACTGTTGTTGAATATCTTGCCGCCACAGGTTCGTGCAGCACTGGAACAAGCCAATCAATCCGCCGACTTGCTCGAAGTGGTGATGGACCTGGGTCGCTTGCCCGAGGCGCGCTTCACCTGGGGTGAGATGTACCTGAGCGAGCGCGAGATTACCAGCGAAGATTTGCAGACCACCATCGACCGCGTGGGCGACTTTGGCTCCGATAACCGCGCCGGCATCGAGCGGACGTTGCACCGTATTTCAGCCATCCGCAACCGTAAGGGGCGGTTCATTGGCCTGACTTGTCGCGTGGGCCGCGCCGTCTATGGCACCATCGAAATCATCAAAGACATTGTGATGAGCGACAAGAGCATTCTGCTGCTGGGCCGGCCTGGTGTAGGTAAGACAACGCTCCTGCGCGAAGCGGCGCGCGTACGCGGTGAAGACCGGCGCGTCATCATCGTCGATACAAGCAACGAGATCGCCGGCGATGGCGATATTCCGCACCCGTCGATTGGTCGTTCGCGGCGAATGCAGGTGCCCGAACCAGCCTTGCAGCATGAATTGATGATCGAGGCGGTGGAAAACCACATGCCGCAGGTGATCATCATCGATGAGATCGGTCGCGAACTGGAGGCTATCGCCGCCCGCACTATCGCCGAACGCGGGGTACAACTGGTGGGCACGGCGCACGGCAACAGTTTGGAAAACCTACTCATGAACCCCACCCTCAGCGACCTGGTGGGTGGCATCGAGTCGGTTACGCTGTCGGACGAAGAAGCCCGGCGCCGCGGTACGCAAAAGAGCGTCCTCGAACGCAAGGCGCCGCCCACCTTTGATGTGCTCATCGAGATCCAAGACCGGCAGCGCATGATCATCCATCATGATGTGGCTGCGTCGGTCGATGCGCTGTTGCGCGGCCGTGTCCTGACGCCCGAACTGCGCTTTTTGGATGATGCCGGCAAGGTCCATATCGAGGCGGCTGTCCACTATGGCGAAAGCGCCCAGACGAGCAGCTTTGGCCCTGATCGGGAGCGCCAGCGCCGCCGACCTGGCAAACAGTGGGAAGGCGAGCGCCGTGCTGGCCCCAATGGCAACGGCCGCCATCATCGCGCCGAACCCGCGCTGGAGTGGCGCAACGGTGCGACCAATGAGGAAGAAGATGAGGAAAGTGCGCCACGCAGCGAAGGCGAAACGCAACGCAAGATCGTGCGCATTTTCCCATACGGGGTCGGACAGAATCGTCTGCGCTCGGCTGCCAGTAGCCTCAATGTGCCGATCCAGATCGTGGATGACCTGAGCCACGCCGATGTGGTGATGACGCTCAAGAACTACTACCGGCAACAGCCGCAACCTATCGCCGACGCTGAACGGCGCAACATCCCCATCTATGTGCTGCGCAGCAACACGGTCTCGCAGATGGAGCAGTGTCTGGTGGACATCTTTCACATCCCCACCGACCCTATCGACATCTTCACCGAGGCCATGCGCGAGGCGCAGGAAGGCATCCAACAGGTGTTGAACGGCGCCAGCGACTACGAACTGGCGCCGCAGTCGGCATCAATCCGCAGCCAGCAACACCAACTCGTGCGTGCGGCCAATCTCGTCAGCCATAGCTACGGGCGAGAACCGTACCGGCGGGTGCGCATCTTCAGAAAATAGAAAATAGGGAATGGGGAGCAGGGTTCTTGCCCCACCCCCTACTTCCCATTCCCCACCCCCACTCTCATGACCCTCTTCATCACCTTCGAAGGCCCGGATGGCAGCGGCAAGAGTACGCAGGTGCGCTTGCTGGCGGATGCGCTTGAGACGCGTGGCTACCCGCTGGTTGTGACACGCGAGCCGGGAGGCACGCGCATTGGCAATGCCATCCGCTCGGTGTTGCACGACCGGATGCACGTCGAGATGAGCCCGCGCACCGAAGCGTTGCTCTACAATGCGGCGCGGGCGCAACTGGTCGATGAAGTCATCCGTCCGGCGCTGGCAGAGAGGAAGGTGGTGATCTGCGACCGCTTCGCCGATAGCACACTCGCCTACCAGGGCTACGGCTACGGCCGCGACCTTATGCTGCTCCGGCAGTTGATCGATTTTGCCACCGGTGGTCTCACTCCAGACCTGACGATCTTTCTTAACATCGACCCCGCCGAAGGCCTGCGGCGCAAACAAGGCGATGCCACCGAAGAATGGAACCGCATGGAAGACAAGGCGCTCGCCTTCCACCGCGCCGCCCATGCTGGCTATCTGCGCCTCGCCGCCCAAGAGCCGTCTCGTTGGCTCCTTGTGGATGCGACAGAGCCCGTGGATGCCGTTCATGCGATAATCTGGCAACAGGTGGTCACCAGATTGCCCCGCAGGTAAGATCAGCAATTTGAGCGGCTATCCCAGCTGTTACTTTGCCTCAATGTGCTACCGCTGGCGAATTATGTAGGTGCGGTTTCATACCGCACACTTCTCTTAACGGGTGACGTGCGGTAGCACAAGTAGAATAGCCCCCTCAACCGCTGTCAGCGCTTCTCAAAAGCCGCTCTGGCAAAGAGTTCCGGGAGGTGACCGGAAACGGCTTTTCAAACCGCCGGTCTCATTCGTCACTTTCCGGAACTCTTATGGGAAGTGACAGGCAGACTCTTCAGCAGCCCTGATCATATTCTTGGCAACCTGGCCTCTTTGTGGTTCAATCCTCTAGCACATCGGATCATAACAACTGCCACGCAGAGACGAAGATTCAGGCAAGCTTCGTGGCTATTCAATAGCGTTGACGTGATAGTGGCAAGACCACAACGGATCAGGACAACAACGGATAAAGCATGAAACTCATTCTGGCAATTGTCAACAACGATGACAGCCGCAACGTGGTAGACCGGCTCAACCGCCGCGGCTTTGCTGTGACAGTCACCAACACATCGGGCGGTTTTTTGCGCGTTGGGAACACGACGCTCCTCTGCGGCGTTGATGATGGACGGGTGGAGGAGGTGATCGGCATTATCCGCGAAAGCTGCCCCACCCGTGTGCAGTATGTCACACCGCTGCCGCCAGTAATGGAACCAGGTGAGGTCAACATTCCCATGCCGTTGGAAAAGCATGTCGGCGGTGCGACGATCTTTGTGCTGCACGTGGAGCATTTTGAAAAGGTGTAAACCCGATACACCTCAGGAGAAGCCTATGTTTCTATGCCGACAATCCAGCCTGGCCGGCGTGCGTCTCGTCGGCCTTATGATTGGCCTGGTGGCCAGTCTACTGTTCTTTGGCCCGGCGGCGGCGCCGGTCTTGCTCGCACAGACGCCAGCGGGCACCATTGTCGATGATCCCGCCGTTCTCGACCCAGGTGAAGTATTTCGGATCGAAGGTGGCGAATTGCGCCAGGTGGCTTTTTCCCCTGACGAAGCCTTTCTGGTCGTGGCGTCAAACGCCGGTCTCTGGCTCTATGCGCCGAGCGACGCCGGCAACGGCGAACTGCTCAGCGAAGAAGCAGTACAGATGCTCTGGTGGTCGCCGGACAGCACCTTGCTGGCCGCCGCTCTGGACGATGGCACGCTCCAACTCTGGCAGGTGGACGAACGCGAATTGATCGGCGTGGTGGATGGTGCTGGCAGCGCGGTTGTCAGCGTGGCCTGGTCGCCCGATGGGAGCCAGATTGCTACCGGCAGCGCCGACGGCATCATCGAAATCTGGAGCGTCACCGAAGGTCTGGTGCTGGAGACGCTGGAAGGGCATACCGGCCGTATCCTCACCCTGTATTGGACCACAGCAGGCTCACAGATCATATCGGCTGCCGACGATGGTTCGGTGCGGGTTTGGGGCGTCGAGGTGGCGGCTCCAGCCGCACCGACAGCCACGCCTGCGCCGACGCCTGTCCCGGCAACGGCGACCGTCGGTGTAGATCGCTTGAACGTTCGTTCCGGTCCTGGCACCGATTTCGAACGGATCGCCACCGGCTTGCGCGGCGAAGCCCTCACCGTTTTGGATCAGGAAGATAACTGTGCCTGGCTGCACGTTCGGATACCCGACGGCACCGAGGGGTGGGTGGCCGGTGGTCCCCAATTTGTCAGCCTGGACGTCTCCTGCGACGAAATTGGGCGCGTTGTGGATACACCTTCCCCCACACCCCAGCCAACTTCCCGCCCGATCCTGCCGCTGCCCACAGCCACACCAGCTCCCGAGGGGGAGAATGCGACACCGACCCCAGCCATCGAACCGGCCGATTCGCCGCCACAGACTGCAACCGCGACGAGCACGCCGGTGGCCGACACGCCATCTACACCGGCGGACGCGGCAGCGGCAGCCGATGATCCTTTCCCGCCGGAACAAGGCTGTTACCTCTTCCAGAATGGGCTGCCGGTGGCGTTGTCGATCATTTTTACGCGCCCTGACGATGGGTTTAGCCAGACCATCGATCTGGCGGCGAATGAAGAAGCGCCTTACTGTTTTGACCCCGGTGATTACTCCTACATCATTCGCTATCAGGTTAGCCCCGATGCAGCGCAGGCAGAGATTCCGGGTGACCTCACCGTGAATGCCGGTGACCGCTTTATGTTCCCGATTCGGGCGCAACAGTAACATGTGCCAGGTGCAACCGCCCAAGCTCTTATAGCTAAACCTATACTCTAATTATAAGAGTTCACGCTCAACCGGCGAAACCAACCAGGCACAGCCATAGAGAACACAGGAATTTTCTGTGTTCTCTATGGCTGTGCTAATTTTCTCTTCCAAGCGAGATTGGGCGCCAACAGAATGGATGCCACACGCCTATAACCCGTTTGTATCGAACGTATGTATCCGTGCCTATGTACGCTTCTCCCTTCTTTGGCAATAATTTGTGGCTAACGCATATCAGGTGTCATCAGCAACTGGTTGTGTGGTTGCCGGGAGGGAATATAAAAGATGAACCTATTTGTAGCGCTTGTGAAAAGCCGGCGTGATTGGCGTGCTACGGCGTACCGACAGGTCGCATTGCCTCTTTTCTTTGTTCTTACTATGATTCTCGCTGGTTGTGCCGTCCCCGTACCCTTTCCGCAACCGGCAACGCAGACACCCGTGATCAGCGCCCAGTACATCTTGGGGACACCCGACCCCTTAGTCGCCATTTCCGGGGCAGATTGGCAGGCAGAGAGCACCATCTTTGTCAATCTTCGTTCGCCCGATGAGGAGATGGAGCAAACCTTTGCGGTGGCCGAAGCCAACGATGAAGGCCAGTTCAATGTCTCGTTCGTCTACCCGCCGGACCCGGCATGGCGCGAGTTGGTGAGCGTGATCGTGATTGCGCGCTCGAGTGACGGCCGGCAGCAAGCGTCTACGATGCTGCTGCTGCCTACCGAGACCCCCACACCCACCATCACGATTACGCCTACTGTCACAGTTGCCATCACGACCCCGACCCCGGCAGTAACGCCCATCGTGCCGGGTACACCCCTGTTGACACCGGGCACACCGTTGCCGGGTACACCCCTCCCGGCCACACCGACACCCGATGAGCGCCTGGGTCGAGCGACAGCAGTGGGTGTCAACGTGCGCAGTGGACCTTCGACCGCTTATCCTATCCTTACCACGATCCGGGCTGGTACCCCGTTTACGGTGCTCGGTCAAAATCCCGCGGGCAACTGGCTGCGCATCCGGCTGGGTACGGGTGTGGAAGGCTGGATCTCGCGACCTTTCACCGACTATACGGCCACTGTGCCTGTGGTGCCTGTGCCGCCAACCCCGACCCCGCTACCGGCGACGCCAACGCCGATCCCACCGACACCTACGCCTGCGATCACCGATTGGCGCGGCGAATACTTTGCCAACCCCAACCTCAGCGGGGCGCCGGCCTTTGTCCGCAACGACCGTGACGTCTCGTTCGATTGGGGCCAGAGCGCACCGGCGATCGGGCTTCCGGCCAACGCCTTCTCTGTCCGCTGGACGCGGAGCCTGGAATTTCAACGAGGGGTCTACCGCTTCTATGCACGGATGGACGATGGGCTCCGTCTGTTTATCGACAACACGCTTGTGCTCGATGAATGGCGTGTGGGCGGTGTTCGGGAGGTGATCGTCGATTACCCGCTTTCCGATGGGGTTCACAATTTGCGTGTCGAGTTCTTTGAGAATACGGGCAACGCCGTGGCGCAACTGCGCTGGGAGCGATTGCCAGACGCACCTCAAACGTTCCCCGATTGGCGCGGTGAGTACTTCAACAACGCGTCGTTGAGTGGTACCCCTGTGTTGGTGCGCAATGACTCGCGTATCGACTTTGCCTGGGGAGGCAATGCGCCCGCGGTTGGGTTGCCAGACGATAACTTTTCGGTGCGGTGGACGCGCCGGGTAGATTTTGACGCTGGGACCTATCGCTTCTTCGCCCGCTCTGATGATGGCATCCGCGTTTATGTGGACGGCAATCTAGTGATCGATGAGTGGCGAGACAGCGAAGCTGGCGAGGTCTTTACTGATGATCTCTTCCTGTCAGGCGAGCATGATTTGCGGGTTGAGTATTACGAACGAACAGGGGGCGCACTCGCCGAGTTCTCGTGGCAGCGTCTACCCGAGACGCCTACTCCAACATGGACACCGGTGCCACCGACACCCACAGCTACCAATACACTGGTACCCACGCCGACAGCAACCGCGACCCCATCTCCGACACCGGTCCCGCCGACGCCCACATCGACCCATACGCCAACGCCCACATCGACACCAGACGACGCGTCGCCTACACCTCTTCCATCACCTACCTCCACAGTAACACCAACCTTGCCGTCTGATGCGGCGATCCAGATCACCGTGGCGCCCTCGCCCTAACTTGCGAAGCGTAAGATGTTCCCATGAAATCGCATTCTGTTTAAAGGCGATGGATCACCAACAACACAGGGGTTGAAAGGAGTCACACAACCGATGCCGAAAAGAGACCGAACCTTTACCCAATTCTGGTACCCTGTTTTGTGTTGCTTTGCCCTCTTTGTGGCAGCCTGCGCACCCATCACTGCTGTACCTACACCCGCCGCAGCACCCGCCGCCGACGACACACCCGCGCAGCCAACCCCAGCCGAGACACCTGCCAGTGACAATGTCACAGAGACCCCAGAGGAGGAGGCAGGGATGGTCGTCCGCCAGGCGCTGATGACACAGGCCCAGATCGATTTTGACGAGATCGAGGCGATCGAGGTCGAGCCAATGGAGTGGCCCGATGCCTGTCTGGGGCTGGCGGGGCCCGATGAGTTCTGCGCCCAGGTGATAACACCCGGCTACCAGGTAACGTTGGAGGTAGATGGGGAGGAGTACATCTACCGCACGGATGAAGAGATGAACATCATTCGCCCAGACATGACCGAGGTTGTCTATGCGCCGCTTGACACAGCGGAATGCGAGAGCCTACGTCAGGAGGTCGAGGAGCTGTTGGGCGTGACCATCCTGCTGAGCCGACTGCCCGCGCCATTCCGTAGTTTTGGTGATGAACAGAAGGGTTTCTCTTGCCGGCTGCATAGCGGTGGCACAGGCGAAGATTTCACCAACTTTGTCGAGGTTGCCACCAATCTCGCTGCCCTG
>QEUW01000763.1 GCA_003577005.1 Chloroflexota bacterium
CAGGGCGGCCAGCGGATTTTCGCCGCTGCTGGCACGCCGCGCCTGAATGCCGCGCACAAACTCCTGGATGATCGTCGCGGTGACCAGCACACAGACCGCTAACCCAACCACCGGATAAAATTGCGGGCTATAGAAGGCGAAAGAGACCACAAAGGCAACAGTGATCAGCACGGGCCAGGCAAATTGCTTGACAAGCTGTTCGGTGCTGGTGCGCCGCCAACCCAACAGGGGGCCGACCCCCATCAACAACAATAGCAGGATGAAGATCGGCCCATTCACCTTGTTGAACCACGGCTCGTTGACGCTGATCCGGCTGCCGGTGAGGATCTCGCTAAACATGGGGAACATGGTCCCCCACAGCGTCGTAAAGGTGATCCCGGTAAAGAGCCAGTTGTTGACCACAAAGGCAGATTCTCGGCTGGTGATCGAGTCGATCTCGTGCTCCCCGCGCAAGAGCGGCAGCCGGTCAAAGAGCAGCCAGAGAAAGCCCACGGCGATCAGCGCCATAAAGCCGATAAAATAGGGCCCAACATCGCTGCGCGCAAAGCTGTGGACGCTCTCCAACACTCCGCTGCGGGTAAAGAAGGTGCCCAGGATGACCAGAAAATAGGTCAGAAAGATGAGTACCAGATTCCAAATTTTCAGAATGCCGCGCCGCTCCTGAATGACGATGCTGTGCAGAAAGGCAGTCGCCGTCAGCCAGGGCAGAAAACTGGCATTCTCCACCGGATCCCAGGCCCAGTAGCCGCCCCAGCCCAGTTCCAGATAGGCCCACTGGCTGCCCATGAGGATGCCCACCGAGAGAAACATCCACGGGATGAGCGTCCAGCGCCGGACGGTGCGCACCCACTGGTTGCCCAGTTGTTTGCTCATGAGCGCGGCGATGCCAAAGGCAAACGGCACCGCCAGCCCCACATAGCCCAGGTAGAGCATCACGGGGTGGATGATCATCCAGTAATTTTGGAGCAAGGGGTTGAGCCCCCGGCCATCTTCTGGGACAATGGGATAGAGCTTGAAGGGGTTGGCGCTAAAGACAAGCAGCACCAGAAAGAAAGCCAGCGTACCAAGCATCGTGGCATTGACATAAGGCATGAGCGCCAGTTGCCGGTTGCGAAAAGCCACCGCCACGGCCACGCTGTACCCGCCCAGGATCAACGTCCAAAAGAGCAGACTGCCCGCCTGCCCGCCCCACAACGCAGAAAATTTGTAGAAGGCCGGCAGCGCCCGCTCCGAGTGATTCCACACATAATCGACCTGGAACTGGTCCGCCAGCAGGCCATACCAGAGGATAACCGCAGCCAACAACACCAGCCCGGCCACAGCAAAGACGGCATGATAGCTGCTCTCCACCAGCCCGGCATTACGACGTTGCCCACCGAGCACCCCTGCTACCACGCCAAAGAGCGACAGCACCAATGCCGTCACCAACACCAGGTAGCCAAGATTGAAAATCATAAGTTGCTCCTAAGAACGGCTAACAGGCTGCCGGGATACTGGCGCCGGCTTTGTCACAGTATACACGCTGCCCTGCCGGGTTGCACCTGACTTTTGGCAGATTCTCAGGCTGACAAATGATACGAAACATCCAAAGGAACGTGCAATGCCACCCGGCCATCATTCTGGACGGATCGCGTCCAGCCGCCGCTCCAGATCGGCTTTGCTCAACACAGGGCCGATCACCATACTGGCGATCCGGCCCTCGCCATCGATAAAGAAGGTCTCGGGTACACCCTGGATGCCGTAACGCCGCGCTGCCGCGCTCTGCACATCTGGCCCGTTGGGGTAGGTGATGTCGAATTCCGCAAGATAGGCCAGGGCGCTGTGCTCCTGGTCCAGATAGTCGAGACCGATGAAGACGATACCGTTGGCTTCTTCGCGACGCCAAGCCTCTTCCAACAGCGCCGCCTCGGCGCGACAGGGGTCGCACCAACTGGCCCAGAAGTTAAGGACGACCCCTTTGCCGCGCAGGTCGGAGAGACGTACCGTCTCACCGTCAAAGGTTGTAAACTCGAACTCTGGCGCAATACCGCTCACGCGCCGCTCCGAGACATTCTGGCGCTGC
>QEUW01000764.1 GCA_003577005.1 Chloroflexota bacterium
GCCGCCTCCAAAAAGCCACAGGTGTTGACGATCAGCACATCGGCCTGTTTGGGCGAAGCGGTCGCCTGATAGGCGGCGTTGCGCAACAACATCTCGATGCCGTCGCTATCGACTTTGTTTTTGGGACACCCCAATGTAACCAGATGATACTTCAAAATTCGTTTTCCTGTCTCCACAGATCGAGGACCTGCACCATGTGTTGGTAGCGCTCCACAGCAAGTTGGCGAGCCGGAGCGGTGTTCATACTCCGGACGGTACGGCTGAGCGTCTCCTGCGTAAATTCTTCGCAGTTGCGCAGCCGTTCATCGAGCGGCTGGCCGGCCAGATAGTGGGCGCTGAGCATAAAGGCCAGCGCCTGGGCACCCAACTTGGTGAGTTTATCGGCATCCCACAGCACGGCCGCCTCGATGGGTTGTAATGGCGCCGCATCCGCTGGCCGGTACAGCTTCTCATGCTGGCGAATTGTGTCTGCCACCGCAGGAATTTTTCCTGCCGGAAAGTCGGTTTTGGCAAGGATGCGGGTGGCCGCCGTGGCGCCCAGCGCGGCGTGCGAGCGCTGCCCCTTGCAGACATCGTGCAACCAGGCTGCGGCCTCGACCGTCTCCAGGTCGGCGTTCGTCTCGTGGGCCAGCCAGAGGGCCAGCCGCACGACTTCTTGCACATGCTCCCAGCGATGGTCAAAGGGTACGGGTTGGTTATCGGCCAGACGCCAGCCTGTGCGCGCTTCCTGGATTGCCTGTTCAGCGGCCGCTCGCTGGCAGATGGTGCGCCAGTGCCCACTACTCATACAGCTCGCTCCAAATCCAAGACGCGAAAGGGATAGACATTGATCACATCCGTCTCATGATACCGGGTGCAGGTCTGCTCATTGTGACGATAAAGATGAATGTGACCGTGTAGCAGATAGCGCGGTCTGAAATAACGCATAAAGGTCAGAAACGAACGAAACCCGGTATGCGCCCGGTCGGGCTTGTCATGGATGCCAAAGGGCGGCGAGTGGGTTACCAGTACATCTAACCAACGACCATGACGCAAGCGGTTGTAGGCCAGCCCTGGCGCCAGTTTCAAGATATTCAGCCACATCTCCCCATCCGTATACTGCGCCTCGGACGAGTCGTTATAGCGGATCGAACCCTCCAGCCCGGCCAGTAGCAACCCGCCGGCGTTGGCCGTTCGTGTATGCAGATTGACGGCGCCCAACGGCGCCGTCTGCCGGTTCCAGTTGTCGCCTTTGCCGCTCTGGTACTCGAATTCGCGGCCATGATTACCAAAGACATAGTAAGCAGGCCGGTTGACCATGCTGACGATATACTCGATATAGTAAAAGGGCAGATCACCGCAACTGATGATCAGATCAACCGGCCCTACACGATCATTGATCGCCGGACTATACAGTATCGGTTCCACCTTATCGCTAATTACCAGAGCACGCATATCCCAAAATTGTAACAGCCCGGCCAGAGGTGGTCAACATCCAACAGGCGCGGGTGGGAATTCTAGCTTTGGCTCAAGGGGCAGAGAAGCGAGGATTTTGAAAAAGCCTCGTTCCCTCTGTTTCGAGACGCCCAGCCTCTATGTTATGATAGGGTCAGGTAGACGCGAGTATCCAAAACGGTACAGGAGGTGCCATGCTGCGCATCCGCAGTTACCCGGAACTGATTGGAAAGGCGCTGGTGTTGGAGGCAGAGCCGTTCGAGGCCATGGTAGACGATGATGAACCGTGGGTTGAAGGGCTTGTCCTTGTCGTAACCGTTGGCCTGTTGGTTGCGCTGGCGCAGCTCACCGGCGGGCTGTTGTTGACGGCCGCGCTCCCCCCCGCAGAGGTAATGCTCAACGCCATTCTCAGCGGGTGGCGCGAATTCAACGCCCGTATGATGCTTGCCCCCGACACCGCCGCCAGCGAAGCAAGCATCCGCCAGGCCTGGTCGATGATGCGGCTGGTGAGCGGCTATGATAGCGGCTGGGCGCGCCTCTTTGGCCTCATCATCACACCGCTGGGGTTGATCCTCCAATGGGTGGTGGCCTCGCTGCTTGTCTTTGGGGTTGCGCGCGCCTTCGG
>QEUW01000765.1 GCA_003577005.1 Chloroflexota bacterium
AAATACGAAACCAAACGCTCGACAACCTTTTGCGTGGCATTGCCGCCAAATTCTTTTTGGTAATTCAGCAATTGGCGGGTCAAATTCTGGGTAAAAAACTCGTCGAACTCTGCATCGGCCTGAATAGCTTGGGCAAAACAGCGCTGGCCTTCTTCCGTGCGGTTCCACATAATCGCCTGTGCGCCCCTGAGCAGATAGGCACAGCCGACCGCCCAATCCAACTGCGCTGATAGCGCAGCCAGTTCTGGCGGCAACTGGGCAAAGAGCTTCTTCAAATGCTCTTTCACTTCGACACTTCCATCGGACGCGCTATCATGCACGAAAAACTTTACGAGTTCACAGGGGCAACCTTCAACAAGAGCCGGGTGTAAGCGTACAGCTTCGCGCAAAAGCGAATGGCCCAACGCTGTCTCCTCTTGAGCAAAAGCGTAATAGGACCAATACAGATTTGTGTTCATAAAGGCCCTGTTTCGGAGCTGGCGTACTTCGTCAGGGCACCGAGGGTCATCAAGAATCATCTGTTGGCAAGTGAGTTCAGCACTACACCGCGCGGCTACCTTACTGAACACCCGCCGGGGATGGTACCTCCGGTAATTCAACGCACGGCCCACACTGGCAAATTGGTGGCCTTCCAAAGCCAAACGCCCGCCTAAAATAATCTCTGCGCCGTTGAAAATTGTCTCGTTGCTGCTACTGACATAGCTCTGATCCCAGATTTCGTCGCGCAAAGCCAGTTCGCGTCTCAAAACTGTATCGCTTGGTGCGAAGGGAAACCCCAAGACCAGGTCCGCCAACGTGGCCCGGTCGGGCGGATGCCAGATCGACCGGATGGTTCTGGATTCACCTTCACACTCCATACGCGAATTGTACGTTACGCCGACAGCCGGATGTTCTTCCAAAAACTTGACATGCGCTTGTAGCTTCTCAGGGTGAAACAGGTCATCCTGGTCCAAAAAGGCAATGATCGCGCCTGAAGAAGCATCGACCCCTGTCTTCCTGGCCGCGACCGCGCCCTGGTTTTGTTGGTGAACGATATACTTTAGGCGCGGGTCATCAAATTGCCCGATAAGGGAGCTTGCATCTTTGGGTGACGCGTCATCCACGACGATCAACTCGAAATGGGGATAGGTTTGCGTCAGGACACTTTGGATCGCCTCACCTAGATAGTCGCCACCGTTATACGCCGGGATAATCACACTAACCTTGGGTGTACTCATGGATCGTCTTTCTTGGAACAACATCGATACTGCGGGCAAAAATTGGGAGGCACCTCGCTAGATTCTCCAACCAAGACAACAGTCTAGGGAAAGTTGCCTCGTTGTAAAGTCACACAATATCAGCAAATTGGAACTCGACACGCTTAAAGAACCAATAGCCAACCACAAACAGACTCAACGAAACCAGCGCAGCCGGTAGCAAATAAGAGCCAGGCAACCGCCCCTCCAACAGAATATCGCGATAAGCAGCAATAATACCCGCCATGGGATTTAGAAAATAGAACGGGCGCAGCCATTCCGGCACCAGCGAAACTGGGTAGATCACCGGGGAAGCGTAAAACCATAACTGCAAGCCTAACACGAGCAAAGAGCGCACATCGCGAAAGAAGACATTCAAAGCGGCGCAAGCCAGCCCTAACCCCAACAGCAGAAGGAGTTGGATGCTTAGGATAACCGGTAAATACAACCACCCCGCTGGAAACGGTGGCATCTGATAGAACAGCAGCAGGCAGACGACCAGGATTGCTGCCACCACAAAATCGAGCAGCCGGGCGAGCATTGCTGCCACCGGCAAGACCTCGCGGGGAAAGTAGATCTTGGTGACCAGGCTCATATTATCCACAAGCGAATTTGCCATATCCGGCAAAGCCGTAGCCAACAGCGTCCAGGGGACGATTGCCACGTAGGAAAAGAGAACATAGGGAATTGTACCTGTATCGATGGGTACAATGAGTGTAAACACCAGTGTAAAGATGGCTACTTGAGCTGCCGGCTGCGCCACGGCCCAAAGCCAGCCCAGCGCTGACTGCTGATAGCGTGCGCGAATGTTGCGAAAGGTCCA
>QEUW01000001.1 GCA_003577005.1 Chloroflexota bacterium
TACTGGCGGTGGCGCAGGCGCCCTTTGTAGGTTTTTATGGGGTGTGGCAGGGATGGCCGCTCTACCTCTTGCCGTTTCAAGCGGCATTTCTGCTGGTGCACGGTGCATTCGAACCGCTAGCGCTGTGGCAGTGGGTCTATGCCATTGGCTATACGGCAGTTCTCACCGGCGTGAGTTGGTGGTGGGCGGAACGACAGTTTGAACAGTTTGTAGTACGGCGCGCCGGTGCGCCGGCTTGAGAGTGTTGGGGAGCACTGCTATGTACTCAATTCGGGCACTGACTATCAGCGACCTGCGCAATCTCAACCGTGATTCGTTGTTGCGGCTGATGGTGATCTATCCCTGGCTCCTGGCGCTGCTGTTGCGCTGGGTGATCCCTTTTGGGGTTTGTCGAACAATTTGATCTGCGACCCTACTATGGGCTGTTGACGAGCTTTTTTAGCATCATGCTCATCCCGCAAATCTTTGGTTCTGTGATCGGCTTTATGCTGTTGGATGAGCGCGACGAGGGCACGTTGACAGCGTTGCGTGTCACGCCGTTGACGCTGGAGCGCTACCTGGTCTACAAACTGGCGGTTCCCTTCCTGGTGGCAGTGGGTGCTGTCTATATCTTTGTGCCCATCGTCGGGCTGGTGGCGTTGCCCTATGCGCCGCTGTTCCCCATTGCGCTGGTGGCGGCGCTGGAGGGGCCGATGATCGCGCTGCTACTGGCATCACTGGCCGCCAACAAGGTACAGGGCGTGGCAGTGATGAAGGGGATGAGCCTGATCTTTATTGCCCCTTTGATCGCCTATTTCACCCCGTTGCCCTGGCAGTGGCTGTGGGGCATTTTCCCCACTTATTGGCCGGTGCGCGCCTTCTGGGCGCTG
Source organism: Chloroflexota bacterium (assembly GCA_003577005.1). Next base: position 870 of record QEUW01000001.1, read on the forward strand.
CTGGCGGGCGAAACCTGGTGGCCCTATGTAGCCTTTGGTCTGGCCGTCCATCTCATCTATCTGGCATTGCTAGGGCGCCGTTTTCAGACGGCCCTCAGCCGCCAGTAGCTATCAAGTGAGTTCTCCAGTCGTGTTAGAATTTTGAGGTTGAGGAGTTCGCACATGGGTGTGCGAACTCCTCAACGTTTGTCAAACTCGACACGAATCAGCTTGGGTTCTCATTCGTTGTGAGTTCTCCAAGAACCTGCTGAGCTTCAGCGATGATCTCTGCCACAACCTGAGCAGCGCTTTGGCCAGAACGGGCCAGGGCTGCACCCTGTCCTGCCAGAATTGGCCCGTATTCAGCCACATTTCCAGTCACGGCTGCACGATAGATGTCTTCCGCAGCGACGGCCTGATAGGGCCAGGGCAATGGCGCACTCCCTGACTGATCAAGGTGCTGAATAAACTGGTTGCGGATGCTGCGCGCCGGTCGCCCGGTGAATTGCCACGTCATCACCGTGTCAGTCTCTCGTGCATCGATGATCTTTTGCCGATAGCTGGGGAATGCGCCACTTTCGGCGCTAACCAAAAATCTCGTGCCCATTTGAACGCCACTCGCGCCAAGCGCCAGTGCAGCAATAACGCCGCGGCCATCCATGACGCCCCCAGATGCCAGCACGGGACATCTGACAGCGTCGGCTATGCTCGGCACCAAAACTATCGTCCCAACCAACGGAAGCTCCTCCCCGTACTGCACGTTGAAGGTAGAGCGGTGCCCCCCTGCTTCTGCGCCTTGCGCCACAATTCCATCAACCCCGCTCTTTTCCAGTTCGATGGCCTCCGCAACGGTGGTAGCTGTGCCAAAGACCAACGCGCCATGAGCATGGATACGATCTACATACCGGGCAGGGTTGCCCATGGCAAAGCTCACCACCGGGATATTTTGGGCCAGGACAGCCTCAAGCTGTTCTTCAAGCGAGGTTGGGGGCGGCAAGGAAAACTTTCCCTCCAGCGGCGGCAGATTCAATTTTTCTCTGATTTGATTTAGAACGGCTTGTATCGTCTCGACCTCCCCGTCAAATGGCTCAGGCGGTGCAAGCAGAAAATTGACGCCAAAGGGGCGCTTGGTAAGGCGCCGCACCGCCTCCATCATCGATTGAAGTTGTTCGAGTGAAAGCCGAGCGGCAGGAATCGTCCCCAGGGCGCCGGCATTGCTTGCAGTCGCAACTAAATCCGCCGTCGTCCAGCCGCCGGCCATTGGCGCTTGTACCAATGGCACGTCGATCTGTAGCATGTCGCAAAACTGTCGTGCCTTCATGCCGAATTGGCTGCTGGTTCCCATTTTCGAACCCCCGTTGAGAAAATCATGGCTTCAGCATACAAATCCAATCGCTAGCCCAGCAACGTTCCCCTGATAGGATTAGCCACCGCACTGATACACTCTCCGCGCTCTGCGGCCAAGGAGGAACCATGAAACAGCGTGCCAGCACCACTCTCACCATTACGGCGCTCGTGCTCGCCGGTGTAGTGCTTGGTCTCTCGGTGCTGACCGAACGTTTGGCTGCCGAGACCGGCTATCTGCCATTGGTCTTACACAATGGCGGCTCAACGATACCCGGTGCGCCAACCCAGACCGCAACATCCACGGCCACAGCGACGGCCTCACCTACGGTAGGGGGAGAGTATCCCACCCCGTTTGATACAGCGACATCCACGGCAACGGCAACGTCTACACCACTGTCCGCAACGGCCACGGCAACGGCGTCACCCACGGCATCGCCGACCGCAACATCCCAACCTACTGGGACAAATACGCCAACACCCAGCCCAACTCAGCCCCCAACCCACACGCCGACCGCTACTGGCACAACCATCCCTGCACCGGGTGACACCATCACCATTACGGTGGGCGACAACTTCTTCAATCCCGTCTCGGTGACGATCAACGTGGGAGATACGGTGGTCTGGCGGCGCGTGTCGGGCTTTCATAACGTGCGAGCCGACGATGGCAGTTTCACGCTGGGCGAGGATGCAGCCGGCAACCCCGGCTCAACGTGGACGACTGTCAGCCACACCTTCACCGTACCGGGTACTGTTGGCTATCATTGTCAGGTGCATGGTATTCCCGGTATCGGCATGTTCGGAACGGTAGAGGTGCTGCCTGTCTCGGCGAGTCGATTGGCGGAACCTCTGGCCGGACCAGGTGCATCGCACGCGGTGCGTGCAACGCACCTACTCAAACCCTACGACTGGAACTGCGCATCCACCACAGCCAGCGTCGTCACATTGACAATGTCGCGCACGTCAGCGCCTGTCTGCAAGACGTGGATCGGCTTGCCCATACCCACGAGGATGGGGCCGATGGCCTCGGCGCCGCCCAACCGGTTGAGAAGCTTGTAGGCGGTGTTAGCCGCGGCCAAGTCAGGGAAGACAAGGATGTTGGCGTCCTGCACCTGGCTAAAGGGATAGTGGCGCGCCATCAGTTCGGGCACCACCGCCACATCGGCCTGCATTTCGCCATCGATCTGCAAGTCGGGGCGCTGCGCCTTGACCAGTTCGGTCGCCTGGCGCACTTTGGTGGATTGCTCGTGCGGCGTGCTGCCGAAGTTCGAGAAGCTGAGCATGGCGATGCGCGGCTCGACGTCGAAGTGTTGGGCCAGGTCGGCGGCGTTGAGGGCGATGGCGGCCAGTTGTTGCGCATTGGGCTGGATGATGACCGTGGCGTCGGTGAAGAAGTAGAGCTTGTTCTGCACCACCATCAGATAGACGCCGCTGACAAAACGGTGATCCTCGGCGCCGACGGCCTGGAGCGCCGGGCGCAACACTTCGGGGTAGTTGTAGGTCAGGCCAGAGACAAAGGCATCGGCGTCGCCATGAGCAACCATCATGGGGCCATAGTAGTTGGCCTGCTGCATGATCTCGTTGGCGAGCGTCTGCGTAACGCCCTTGCGCTGGCGCGCCGCGTAGAAGGCATCGGCGTAGACCGCCCGCTTGCCATCGGCATTGGGGTCCACCACCTTGGGCGTGTAGGTGAGACCCAGCGCCCGGCACTGCTCGGCGATCACCTCCGGCCGGCCCAGGAGGATGGGGCGGGCAATGCCCTGCGTCTCGGTGGCGTAGGCAGCGCGGATGATCTTGGGATGCTCACCTTCGGCAAAGACGACACGCTTGGGGTCTTGCCGCGCCTTGACCTCCATGCTGCGCATCACCTGGACGCTCTTGCCCAGGCGGGCGGCGAGCTGGTCTTCGTAGGCGTGGAGGTCGATCTGGCGCCGGGCCACACCGCTCTTCATGGCCGCCTTGGCCACGGCCGGCGCCACCCACATCAGCACGCGCGGGTCGAGCGGTTTGGGGATCACATAGTCCGGCCCAAAGCGGAGAGTGTCCAACCCGTAGGCGCGCAAGACGCTGTCGGGCACATCTTCCTTGGCTAGCGCGGCCAGCGCTTTGGCCGCGGCGATCTTCATCTCCATGTTGATCTGCCGGGCCTGGACATCGAGCGCGCCGCGGAAGATGAAGGGGAAACCCAACACGTTGTTGACCTGGTTGGGGTAATCGCTGCGGCCAGTGCCAAAGATGATGTCCGTACGGGCGGCGCACGCTTCCTCGTAGGTAATCTCCGGGTCGGGGTTAGCCATCGCAAAGATGATAGGCCGGTCTCCCATGCCCTGGAGCATCGCGCGGCTCACACAGTCGGCGATTGACAGCCCGATAAAGACATCAGCCCCGTGCATGGCGTCCGCGAGGGTGCGGGCATCAGTCTCGTTGGCCCAGGGCAACTTGTACTCGTTCATCCCCTCCAGACGGCCCTCATAGATGACACCACGGGTGTCGCACATCATGATGTTCTCTTTGTCGGCGCCCAGCGCCACATAGAATTCGGCACAGGCGATCCCAGCCGCCCCGGCGCCGTTGATGACGATCTTGGCCTCCTGGATCTTCTTGCCTACCAGTTCCAGCGCGTTGATCAGCCCGGCGCCGGAGATGATAGCCGTCCCGTGCTGGTCATCGTGGAAGATGGGGATGTCGCAGGTGCGCTGCAACTCCTGTTCGATATAGAAGCATTCTGGCGCCTTGATGTCCTCTAGATTGACACCGCCAAAGGTGGGGGCGATCATCTGGACGAAGCGCACTAGCTCTTTAGGGTCTTTCGTATCCACCTCGATATCAAAGACATCGACATCGGCAAAGCGTTTGAAGAGCACGGCCTTGCCTTCCATCACCGGCTTGGCAGCGAGTGCGCCGCGATCCCCCAGACCCAGGATAGCGGTACCATTGCTAATCACAGCGACGAGGTTGCCCTTGGCGGTATAATCGTAGGCGAGTGTAGGTTCATCGGCGATCTCCAACACGGGGTAGGCCACGCCGGGCGAGTAGGCGAGGGAGAGATCAGACTGGGTTTCCATGGGTTTGGTGGCGACGATCCGGAGCTTGCCGGGCCGGTCGTGCTTGTGATAATCAAGTGCGGCTTGTTTGCGGTCGGTCGTCATCGACTTACCTCCTCTGGGTTCGTATCGGGCCAATGAAAAGAACGTTGCCATGGGCCAACAAAAAGCGGAACACAGAGAGCACGGAGTTTGCACGGAGGACACAGAGGCGATTCTCGGTGTGCTCTATGTCTTCTCTGTGCCCTCTGTGTTCCGCTTTTGAATCATCCACAGATTACACAGGTTTCACAGATTTTTGTTCAGGGAGCGGAGGCAAAGCGCCGTCTGCGCCAATCCGCCTAATCCGCCTAATCTGCGGTCTACCGCCTTTCAATTGGAGAGAATCAGCGTGCCCCATTCATCGGGCCGGTTGTAGGTCGTACGGCTGGCGGACGTGGAGAGCACCGTCTGCTGGGCCGGTGTATTCTGATCGTTGTCGTTGAGGCTGAGCATAAAACCAAAGACACGTCGATCGAGGTCCCGCTCGGTGACTTCAAACAGACGCCACGGCAGCAAGAACTCAGCGATATAGCCTTCCCCGTCGGGTGTCAAAGCGCCCGCTGGGGTAAAGGCGCCTTCTTGCACCGGGGGTAGCCAGCGATAGCCGCGTAGCTCGTTGCGGCCAGGACCAAAGGCGATACCGACCTGGTAATCATCGTCGTTGGCCTGCGGGTTGTCAAAATCGGCGGCCAGGTGGCGGTCAAAATGAATCTCGATACCATCACCCTGCCACTGGTCGGTGCCGGCCGGGCCGCTACGGTAGCGGTCGTCGGCAACGCGCACGGCGAAGTAAAGCCCCTCGTTTGACCAGGCCACCTGGAAAACGCCGGAGAGATCCTGCAGCCCACTATAATTCTCGGCGCCTTGGATCACATGGGCGACCGGCGCCCAACTGCCCGGCCAATCGTTCAAGTCGGCATCCAACCGGGGGGTCGCGCGCTGGGCGACAAAGCGGCCATTGGCCTCCGGGCGCATCGCCACAGGCGTCTGCTCGGCGGCCGGTGGCATGGCTGTATCGGGCAACGAGCCCCCAAAGGGTTGCCCAAATGGCTGCCACTGGCCGGTATTCAAGACCACCAGTTCGATAGGACCCCAGCCGGGTTCGCGTGCCGTATTGTATAGATTATCCTGGCAGAACTCGACGGTGCTACTCTGGACCAAAAAGCCGCGCTCAAAGGGCTGGATGAGCGCGCAGAAGCCTCTTTCCTCGCTCCTGGCCCAACCCAGCCGTTGGAAGAGGTCCTCACGCGTGGCCCAGGCATAGCCAAAGCCGCGGATGGGCGCCTGAAGCCCCGGCGGCGGGTCGCCGCGCGAGGGGATCTCCTGGCCCTCCCACCCTTGTTCGATGTGCCACCAGGCGCCGTCGCCAAAGAAAGCATATGCCTGGTTGTTATCGCTACGCCAGAACATAGCCCCCCGTTCAAACGGCTCCCACGCCGACCAGTAGATTCCAGCTTCAGCAGTAGCGCACCCCAGCGCCGCCGGGTCGTAGCCGCCGGCCAGTTGATCCGCGACCGGTTGCGGGCAGATTACGGTGGGCGACGGCGTGGGCGTGGCCGTTTCGGTAGGGGTGGGTGAAGGCGTCTCCTCGGGTGTGCCGACGGTGGCAGTCAGAGGCACGGTCGGCGTTTCCAACAAGGCTACTGCGGTTGCCAGGGGTGGAGTGGCGGTGGGATTGGGCGGCGATGCCGCACGGCCAAATCGGCTGGCAAAGGTGCCAAGCGCCAGACCAACTGAAAAGGCGACCAATCCAACCGCAACCAACAGCGAGATCCAGGTGGTCGTCGTAAAGATGCGCCGTGGTGGTTGCGCCTCTTGTTCAAAAATATCGTAATCGTCTGGTTGTCTCATTCTAACAATTGCAATATAAACTGAAAAGCCGTTTCTGAACGTTCGAGCAGCAAGAGCGCCGCCAGCACCAGCAGCAACAACAGCGCAAGCCACAATGAAGAGCCGATTGCCTGGCCCCGCGCCTGGAACCGGGCCACCCGCTCGCGCAACACCTGCGGCGGCGTCGGCGCCAACAGATGGACGGTAGACTCGTTGTCCGTCCGGTCGGGGCGCAGCTCTACCGGACGACCCACCCAATCGCTACAGAGAGAACTATGCATCATGCGGATCAGTTCCTGGCGTTGAGCGGAATTGAGCGCCAGATGCTTGCCAGGTAGGCCCTCAAAGTGCAAGACCGGGGTCAACTCCTCCAGCCCTTGAAACGAGATGGCGCGAATGACGGTGCGCTGGGGTGCATCCCCCAGGTCAACGGATTGCAGGCGATACCGTTTATCCACAACCGTCGAACGGGACATAGTAGCCTCGATGCTGGTGACAACGGCAGTGCAGACCTTACCCGGCCCTAAGCATATCGAAGGTGTGCCTAGAACGCAAAGCGGACAACTGTTTTGGCGCAGAAAGCGCGCCATCGGCCGGCGCTGCACAGTCTGGCGCAAGTTGATTTGTTTGATTCATTTTCAATGGTGCCCATTTTCAGCACTGAAAAAGGAGAGAAGCAGACAGTCTAGCGCCAGAATGTGAGGCATCATAGATGATATTCAGCAGATCGCAGCTTGCTCAGTCTGAAATCAAATGTAGAGCGATGGCGAATTCGTGATCTGCGCAGGATAGGAAACGATCCGGCCTTACTCTTTGGCGAAACGAAACAAAACCAGGGAGGAGATAGAACGACAGAAGTGGAGAGAAGCCAATGAAGTACAATGGACCCAAGGTCAAATTATCGCGCAAACTTGGCATCCCTTTGACGGCCAAGGCGGCGCGCATTATGGATAAGAAGTCGCACCCCCCCGGCGAACATGGCCGTGAAAAGCAATTCCGCCGCAAAGTGTCGGATTATGCACGCCAGTTGCTTGAAAAACAGCGGCTGCGAGCACAATACAACATCCATGAGCGGCAGATGCGCAACTATGTGGATCGGGCGGTCCGTAAAAAGGGCGTCACCGGCAACACCTTGATCCAGATCCTCGAGACCCGGCTCGACGCCTTTGTTCACCGGGCGGGGCTGGCGCCCACGATCTACGCCGCACGCCAGCTTGTGGGCCACGGACACGTACAGGTCAACGGTCGCCGGGTAGACCTGCCCGCATACGAGCTGCGCCCCAATGATGTAGTGACGATCAAAGAATCTAGTCGCCAGATGCCGCTGATCCTCGATGCGGTCGATAACGCCAATCCACCGAGCTACATCGAGCTGGACAAGGCCAACCTGCGAGCGCGGCTCCTGCGCCTGCCCGAGCGCGAGGAAACGCCCATCATCTGCGAGCTGCCGCTGGTGATCGAGTACTATTCTCGGTAGCGTGACCCCTTCCGGGCAATTCCACCGCTGGTTCGGACTAAGCGAGTCGAGGTGGCGCCGCCAAGTAGGCCAGCGCCACCTCGACTCGCTTAAAGAACGCGTCCCTATCGCCCCGCCAGCCCGGACATGTGAATGCCTTCCAAATAATAGCGTTGCGCGCTAAAGAAGAGGATGATCAGCGGGGCGACCATCACCGTCGAGGCAGCCATCAGCCAGTGCCACTGGGTCGAGTAGAGGTCGGAGAAGCCTTGTAGACCGATGGCCATGGTCCACTTGTCGGTGCTGTGCAGGTAGATCAGCGGGAGAACAAACTCGTTCCAATGGTTGATAATGCTAAAGATAATCACCGTGGCCAGCGCCGGTTTGGCCAGCGGCAGGATGATCTGCCAGTAGATGCGGTAGTTGCTGGCGCCGTCGATTCGGGCGGCTTCGTCCAGTTCGAGCGGAACAGTGAGGAAAAACTGGCGCAACAGAAAAATAAAAAATGCGCCGCCGCCAAACCAGTAGGGCACGATAAGCGGATAAAAGGTATCGATCCAGCGCAGCCAGCGAAAGAGGATAAAGGTGGGGATCAACGTGACGATACTGGGCAGCATCAGCGTCGAGATCACAACGCCAAACCAGAACGAGCGCAGCGGAAACCGCAAGCGAGCAAAGCCATAGGCCGCCATCGAGGCCGTCACCACAGTTCCAAGCGTGGCAAAAAAGGTGATGTTGAGCGTGTTGAGAAAAAACCGCAAAAATGGTTGAGCTGTCAGCGCTTCCGGATAGTTCTGCCAGCGCACCGGGTTGGGGATCCACCGTGGCGGCAGCACAAAGATGGCGCCCGGCTCCTTGAGAGACGTCGAGACCAGCCAGACCAACGGCGCGATCAACAGGATGCCAAAAAAGATCAATACAAGATGCCAGCCTAAGTGACTCAACAGATTCCGCAACCGGATGGGCACCGGGCTTGATTTTGCCACCGGCTTCGATGGCTGCTCTAAGGATGCATGTGCAGTCATGGTTGATTGTCAGAATAGGGGGGTAGGGAATGGAGAGCAGGATTTAGCCACCTGCTCCCCATTTTTTACTCCCTCTCAATTGCGCACCGAACCCTCATAAAAGACCCAACGGTCCGAGAGACGGAACTGGATAAAGGTGAAGATCAGGATGATGATAAAGAGCACCCAGGCCATGGCCGAGGCATAGCCCATGCGGAAATTCTCGAACGCCATCCGGTAAAGATACAGCACATAAAAAAGGGTTGCGTTCTCGGGGCCACCCGACGTAATGATGTAACTCTGTGTAAAGACCTGAAAGGCGCCAATGATCGCCAGGATCAGGTTGAAGAAAATTGCCGGCGAGAGCATCGGAAGTGTAATGTACCGAAACGAAGCCCATTGCCCGGCGCCATCGATCTCAGCCGCCTCATAAAGCGCCCGTGGAATCCCCTTGAGCCCGGCCAGTAAGATCACCATCTGCCCGCCGATAGTCCAGAAGCTCATGATGATAAAGGCCGGTTTTGCCAGGCGTGGGTCTTGCAGCCAATAGAGCGAAGGCAACCCCAACCGGTTGAGCACCGCGTTGGCCAGCCCAAACTCTGGGTTGAAAATCCAGAGCCAGAGCAGCGAACTCGCCACCACCGGCGTAATGCTGGGAATAAAATAGACGGTACGGTAGAAACGGATGCCGCGCAGGTTGAGGTTCATGGCGAGCGCCGCCAGCAGCGCCAGAAAGAGGTGCAACGGCACCCCGATAAAGACATAATAGCCGGTGTTGTAGAGCGAGAGATAAAAGCGGCTGTCGTTGAAGAGACGGGCATACTGCTCCAGACCGGTCCAGCGCGGCGATGTGACGATCTCCCAGCGCATAAAACTGATCAACAAAGACGCTACCATCGGGCCGGCGATAAAGACAAAAAAGCCGATCATCCACGGGAGGATAAAGATATAGCCGTCAATGGCCTCGCGCCAGAGGAGCGAACGCCGCCGGCGTGGCTTTGCGATTGGCGCAACAGTCATGTCTGCCTCGAGTTGAATAACGAAATCTAGAGGAATTTGGGAGATTAGGGAACTTGAAGAGATTGGGAGAGACCGCGCCTCGCGCTCTGAAATCTCCCCAATCTCCTCAAATCTCTTCGAGTCCCCCGAATCGCTTCTCTCCTCTACGCCTCTGGTTCAGCTGCAATCAATTCATTGACCAGATCTGCGATCTCATCCAAAGCCGCCTTGGGGTCGCGCGCGCTGATCCCGTAGACGCCTTCTAGCGCAGTCGTGATCTCGCGGTGGACGCCGATCCAGTCGCCGGCTACCGGTTCGGGGCGACCATAGTTAAGCGCATCGAGGAAGACCTGTTTGTGTTCGGGCGGCTGGTCTTCGCTCAGGTACGCGGGGCTCTGGGCTACAGCCTGATGCGCCGGAACGCTGAGACCGGTGGCGGCCAGATGCTCGAAGGCTTCCTGGCTCTCTACCATGCGCAACCACGACCAGGCCGCTTCTACCTTTTGTGTACCCGAATAGATGCTGTGGCCGGCCGAGGCGACGCGCGTCGTGCGAGTCTCATCCTCGTTGCGCGGCATGTGAGTAATATCCCACTCGAACTCGGCGGGCAAAATGGCCGAGAAGACCGAGAACTGCGGGAACATGCCGATCGTACCGGTCAAGAAGACTTCGGCAAAGGGCCGGCCGGCAAGCTCGGCGCCGGTGATATGTACGCCGTCAACGTGGATCAGGTCGGCAATCGATTGCACACCTGCCACGGCCGGCTCCTCATTCATCGTATACTGGGTGCGATCCTCGTTGAGCACATCGCCGCCCTTTTGCCAGACACGCACAAAGGTGTAGGCATTGGCGTTGAAGTTTGCCACACCATAGACCTTGTCCGCCCCTTCACCCTGGGTGACAGTGCGGGCGATCTCGACGAAGTCATCCCACGTCCAATCCTCGGTGGGAAGGGGCGCTCCGCTCTCTTCGATCAGCGTCTTGTTATAGATCATCACCGTGCTGGTGGTTTCACGCGGCATGGCATACTGCTTGCCGTCCAGTTGGAAATCGGCGATGGACCCGGCGAAGTAATCGTCGGTGCTCCAACTCGTATCGCTGGCAAAGAGGTCGTCCAGGGCCAGCGGCACGTTGCGTTTGGCCAGACCGGGGTTGATATAGGTGTGCGTCCAGTACATATCGGGCGCTTCACCACCGGCGATCATGGTGAGCAGCTTTTGTTGGATTTCGATCGCACCGCCAGGATGCCAGACGAAGTTGACAGCGACCGAGGGGTCCCGCTCGGCAAACATCTCCTGGATAGGTATATAGCGCGTCTCCGAATCGGCCCCGCCCTGGGTGAGGAACGTGATCGTGGTCATGTCGGCGGCGGGCGCCTCGGCAGGGGGTGCGCCCGCGGGCGCACCGACGGGCGCACAAGCGGCAACTGCCAACGCGCCCAGCGTAAAGGCAGAATTGCGCAAAAAAGTACGGCGACTCAACGGGTGCCGGCCCAAGGATGTTTTATGCATACGTTTTTCCTCCTGGCGGTGAATCAATAGGTGGTCCTAGCTCTGCGAATGCAAAGCGGGAAACGGTCGAGTGTTTTTGGGGTCTTTGATAGTAAATGACAACCGGCCTGATCGTGTGGCGAAAGTCTAACACGCTCTGGCTGGCATGTCAACCGCTTGCCCGTCTCGAGTGCGCCCAGAAAAGAGGCGAATTCGCAACTATCATATTTGTGGTTCTCGTCCGCTGCCTAATACTACAACGAGACTTTCATGAAGTCTCGTTGTAGTACTAATCACAGCTTGAGAGTCACACTTTGAACTCGCAATCACTTGCACTTTATTCCATGGCCACGATGTTGGTAAAGACTTTATTCAGCGCTTGCACTTCATCACAACTGAGATAACGCAAAAAATGTTCGTCAAGGACGCGCAGATAGACAGGACGCGCTGCGGCCAGTTTTTCCTCTCCCGCCGGCAGGATTGCGGCATAGAGACCGCGGCGGTCATGCTCGCACGGGCGGCGCTCGACCAGACCTGCCTCCACCATACGGTCGAGGAGCCGCGTCAGCCCACTCTGGCTCAAGTTGATCGCCTCGGCCAGATCTTGTAGACGGAGCGCTTTGTGCTCGGCGTGGATCAGCCGTTCGAGCGTGTCATACCAGAGTAATGGGAGGCCCTGTTCCGCCTGTAACTGCGCTTCTAGCCGGCGCGTCACGACCGCGTGAATATGCAGATAGGCCTGCCAGACGGCCATACGTGCTTCTATATCAGGTATGGTTCGGTTCGTCATGATAATTTTTTCCTGTCTCAGACTTGACAAGAGCATCTTCTTCCCGTAATATACTTGCGTACACAAAGATTGTTTTGCGTAATATACTTTCTACAACTATTGTACTGCCAAGCAACTCGGCTGTCAAACGTTTTTCAAAGATGATAAGAAGGGAAACAACCATGTCCTGGCAAATCGACACAAGTCACTCTCACGTTCAGTTCGCCGTTCGCCACATGATGATCTCGCGTGTGCGGGGCGAATTCGAGAAGTTCTCCGGCACCGTCAATCTGGACGAAGCCAACCCTGCCGCCAGCAATGTCGAGGTGCAGATCGACGCCAATAGCATCAACACTCGTGATGAACAGCGCGATACCCACCTCCGTTCGCCCGACTTTTTGAACACAGACCAGCATCCCTACCTCACCTTCAAAAGTACCAGAGTGGAGCAAGTCGATAGCCACCATGCCAACCTCCACGGCGATCTGACCATCCGAGACGTGACCAGACCGGTGACGCTGGATGTCGAGTACCAGGGCCGTTCCAAAAGCCCTTGGGGCACCGAAAGTTACGGCTTCAATGCCAGTACCAAAATCAACCGCAAGGATTGGGGTCTCGAATGGAACGTGGCGCTCGAAACCGGCGGTGTCCTCGTCGGTGACGAAGTCACTATAGACATCGAGTTGGAACTTGTCAAGCAGGCCTGAGCCGAGGGATGCTGCCTTTCCCGAACATGAGCCGCCTTACTTTCGGCCTCGCGGGCGTGCGGTAGAATAAGAGAGGAGCGATCGCTTCTCTCTTAATTTTTTCCCACAGGCCGACACCAATCGGATACCGATGCCAACGGATCTGCTCAAACCGGGGTGTGCAATAGAGAGTACTATGCTAGAGCAAGAACATGACATGCGCAACAAAATTTGTCTGGTAACCGGCGCAACAGCCGGTATTGGCGCTGTCACCGCCCGCGAGCTGGCCGCACGCGGCGCCGCAGTGGTTGTCGTGGGTCGCAACCCGCAAAAGTGTGAAACAACTGTACGCGACATTCGCCACCGCACCGGCAACGACCAGGTCAGCTTCCTGGTGGCCGATCTGGCTGGGCAACAGGCCATCCACGAATTGGCCGAGTCGTTCAAACGCAAATATCCCCGGCTCGATGTGCTGATCAACAATGCCGGCGGTCTCTTTATGACCCGCCAGGAATCACCAGACGGCATCGAGATGACCTTTGCCCTCAATCACTTGAGCTACTTTCTTCTGACCCATCTCTTGATGGAGGCGCTCCGGAGCGCATCGGCCGCCCGGATCATCAATGTTTCGTCGAACGCGCACCAGAGCGCCAGGCTCAACTTTGATGATCTGGAGGCCAGAACAGGCTACAGCGGGTTCGCAGTCTATGGGCGTTCCAAACTCGCCAACCTGCTCTTTACGTACGAATTGGCCCGCCGGTTGCAGGGTTCCGGCATGACCGCCAATGCGCTCCACCCTGGTTTTGTCGCCACCAATTTCGGGACCAATAATGGCTGGTTTACCCGCCTGATCATGCGCGGGATCCTTCACCGCTTTGCCGCCAGCCCAGAGGAGGGCGCACGCACGTCCGTCTATCTGGCAACGGCGCGGGAAGTCGATGGTGTAAGCGGCTGCTATTTTGTGCAAGAAAAGCCGGCGCATTCGGCGCCGGGTTCTTACGATCTGCTGGCGGCAGAGCGGCTCTGGCAGATCAGCGAACAGATGACCGGCATCTCCAGCGCCGAGTTTGGGCTTCAGCCGCTTGAGGCGGAACTGGCGCTTGGTTGACCATGCTTGCTATGTCCCCATGCACGGCGGAGTTCGCACGCCCTCGCGCGTATCGATTTCTTGCGTTTCATTCGCCGATAGCCTCCCGACTGAGTGTTGACCGGAAAATGGCAGGTCAAAGAACCGCGGATGGCTACGACGCGGATTAGTCGTCATGAAGCGTGGGGGTGGTGCTATGTTGACCAACGGTACTTCGAGTCGCTGGGGCCACCTGCGAACACCTGCGGCAGGCGCTTTGGGTGATTGTTATCGCATCTTGAGTAGAAGATAGGCGATGGACGATAGCCTGCAGCGGTTGTCTACGATTTGTCGTCCATTGTCGCACCGGTTTCAGTGCGTAAGGTGAGCTCCTCAGTTCCAGTGAATCGATCTGGCAAGGGGGGATTCATCTACCAGGCTTTGAACCTGCGGCGTGGCAAGAAAGGCGGCACGGAGGTCAGCGTGCGGGATGTGGCCGGCGATGGCGCACACGAGGCGTTTGGCTTGGCGCAGACAGCGCGCCGCCCGCGCCGCATCCGGCTCCAGCTGGCTCCGCAACCGTAGAATGCGCCAGAGGGTACGCCGTGAGCCAATGGCGACGGCGGCGTGTTCTGCCTCGACCAGCGCTGCCAATGCCGCGCTGTGATCCTCCAGGGCCAACCAACCTTGCGCTTCGACGAGGTGGGCGGTGGGGCGATGCGCCGTGACGCAGTGGCCGGCCAGCCGCCGTGCGTCTTTGATTGCCCGCACCGGGTCCCCTTGTGCGAGCGAGAGCAGGCAACGGGCGATCAAATAGGGGCCACCGTAGACTATCCGCAACGAGGCGTCTTCCACGCCACGGGCAAGGACCTGTTCCGCTTGCTCCAGTTCGCCGCGCAGGATATGAACTTGGGCAAGCGCACCTAGCGCATAGGGCAAAAGCATGCGCCCGTGCCGCTCGGCGTGGGCCAAACTGGCCTGGACCACCTCCTGCGCCGGGCCGGCAGCCCCTAGATCGCAGTACAGCATGGTGAGGTCGCCCGGTACAATCACCTGGGGCACCCCAAAGCCGGCCTGCCTGGCCAGGCGTAGGCTCTCTGCCATCGTCGTCAGCGCCAGATCGGCCCGCCCTCTTTCCCAGTGGACCCAGCCGAGCCTATAGAGAATGTACGACTGACCCCATGGATTATCGATGGCGCGGTTGATGCGCAACGCCTCTTGGCCGATACGGCGGGCGCGGGCGTAGTCGCCCCGCCACGCTCCGATCGCGACCGCGGTGGCGAGGCTGTCCACCACCATCGGCAGATTGTCCTGCGCGGCCCACAGAGCACGTGCTTCGTCCAGCAGGGCGCTGGCTTCGTCAAAACGCCCAACCACCTCGTAGCAGTGGCCTCCCAGATCCATGAGCGCCTGCGCCAGCAGCGCGGGCAGGTTGAGGCGCCGCGCAATCTCGATGGCGCGCTGCCCGCAGACGATCCCCTCATCCCAGCGTAGCGAGTAGCTGCAGAGGATGAGCATGCTGATGAGAATTTGCGCCTCGGCTGCCTCATCGCCTAAGGTGCGGGCCAACGCCAACGCCTCTTGCGAAATCACCTCACCTCGCACCAAATCTTGAATCGGATTGTAAGTGCTATAGAGGGTTGCTTGCGCCATGAGCGCCTGTAGTTTCATCGTGGGGCTGCCCAGTCTGACCGCCAGATCCTCCATCTCGGCGTACGTCGCCAGTGCCGATTCGAACTGGGAAGCCAGTTCCAGGGCGCGGCCCAGGTGGCTGAACAACGAGGGGAGGTGCTCATCCAATAGGCTCGTTTTGGCCAGGTCGAGTCCGCGGCGATAAGCGTCAATCGCCTCCGCTTGGGCGTACAGACGGGATGCGACGTCGCCCGCTTGTTGCCAATAGCGGATCGCCTTGGCGGTCTGGCCCCCGGCCTGAAAGTGGTGTGCCAACTGCACGGCAACCGCTTCGGTTTGTTCGGCGTTTTCTACTTCCAGTGCTTGGGCCACACGCTGGTGCAATACGCGGCGCCGCCAGGGGCTAAGTTCCTGGTAAACCGCCGCACGGATCAGGTCATGGCGGAAACGAAAGTCATTCCCTTCTGCCACCAGCAGCGTACGGTTGACCAGTTCATCCAGGGCGTCGACCGTTTCCAACTCGCTGCGGCCTGCTGTCTTGCAAATGAAGTCAAACCCAAAGGCGGTTTCCTGCACGGCCCCAGCTTCCAGCACCTGCCGGCTCAACGGCGACAGACGCTCCAGCCGTCGTTGGACAGCCTCGCGCACCGTTTCCGAGATCGGCAACGCCCTGCGGTCCGCTACCATCGCTGCATCCAGGCCGCTTTCTACGAGTTCGCTAATCGTCTCCAACACAAAGAACGGATTGCCGCCGGTAAGGTGGTGCAACCACTCCGTCATGGCGCGTGCATCTGCCCCCCGGAGATGCAACAAGAGTTGGCCTACGAATTCGCGCTCCAGGCCACGAATCTGCCACTCTGGGCGCAAACCCATGTGACCCAGATCACGCCGCAGATCGGCCAGGATGTCCGCTTCTTCATCGCGAAACGTAGCGATAAGCATGAAAGCCCTACGCTGTACATGGCGCGCCAGATAACCCAGCCACGCCAGTGTAGTCGTATCGGCCCAATGGAGGTCATCCAGGCAGAGGAGGACGGGGAACGAGCCGTTGGTCAGGCCCAGAAAAAGCTGGCGCAGGGCCTCAAATAGCCGTACACGAGCCTGCTGTGGGTCTGTACTCTCTACCGGCGCCGCAAGTCCTGGCGATAACTGGCGCAGTTCAGGCAGCAGGATAGAGGCTTCGCTGAGCCAGGTGGCCCCTATCGTGCGGATCAGAGATGTGCCGCTCAAGACAGGGCGCAATGCCTCGACAATCGGCTGATAGGGAATCGACTGTGTACTCGCATAGCACGCTGACACCAGCAGGAAGGCTCGTTCTTGCACACTCATGGCAAATTCCTGCATCAGACGTGACTTACCGATGCCGGCCTCGCCCCGCAGCAGCACCACCTGTCCCTGTCCGGCTTGGACGCGGCGGAAAGCAGCCGCCAACTCCCGCAACAGATCGTCTCGGCCTACCAGAGGTGCGCCCGCTCTGGGCAGAGCGACCCAGGCGGGCTTGTAGGACGGTACGGCTGTCGCGCCTGCGCCGACCAGAATCGCCTGATAGACCGCCTCGGTCTCAGGCAGCGGCTCGACACCCAACTCGCGCTCCAGCACCTCGATACAGCGCTCGTACTGGCGTAGGGCGGCGCTGCGGTCGCCCACCGCGACATAGGTCTCCATCAACTGGCGGTGGACTTCCTCGGCCAGCTCGTCGATCGACAGATAACGCTCGGCCAGCGTCACTGCTTCGCGATAGCGACCAGCTTCCCGGTAGTGCTGAACCAGCAAGTTAAGCGCAGCCAGGAAGCTCTTTTCAAAGCGAAAGCGTTCGCGGCTCAACCACGCTTCATATTCGGGGTGATCGGGTAGGGAGACGCCGGTGAGCAGGATGTCCCGGTAGAGGGTAATCGCCTGGGACAACGAAGCTTTGTCGTCCGTCTTGCACAGTCGGTCAAACTCGACTGCATCGGAGCGCACCCGCAGCGGGTCAAGCTGTACGTGTTCCTTGGTGGTGAGGAGCAGGTCGGGGTCGGGCAGCGAGTGGCGCACATGGCTGAGTAGTTGGGTCAGATTGCGCCGCGCGTGTTCGTCGGGCATGTCGGGCCAGAAGAGAAAAATGAGCTGGTCACGCGCCACAGGCTCGGGCTGTGCGGCCAGCCGGTAGAGCAGGGCGCGGTTTTGTTGACGACCAATGCTCAGCGGCTTGTCGTCGAATGTGATGGCCGGTGGACCTAATATCGACAAGCACAGTTGCATCGATTCAGTCATTGGTGCTGAGAGTAGGAGCCTCCCTTCGGGACGGACAACCGCGCTGGGTTTCCGTCTGCTGCCGATAGCGCCCAGTATAGCATATCCGGGGTCGGCTGTCCAGGCGGTTTCGACGGCTGCTGGGGCAAGAAGCGTCTGCTTACGTCTCTTCCACATCGGGGTTAGAGAAGGTTCGTAAAGAGGCAGCCTGTTCACGCAGCCAGAGCAGTAGACTGTCAATACAGTCAAAGCGATATTCTTCACCCCTCTGGATATGCTTCACCTCAATGCGCCAGGTAGTGTTGTGCGTGGGCGGTGCGACGTGTGCGATACGGATCAGGTAAGAGCAGTAGGTGGATTGGCTCATGAGATCTTCTCCGGGCGCCGCTCAAGCAGGTTGGATATTGTGGTTCAAGTGGAAAACATTGTCTGGGTCGTACTGGGCTTTCACCTGGGCGAGTCGCCTGTAATTCTCCTGTCCGTAGCCCGCTACGACACGGTCCACGCCCTCATCGCCGATGAAGTTGAGGTAGACCGCGCCGCTCGACCACGGCTTGAGGTCGGCGCGGACCTTGTGTGCCCATTGCCGCCCGCGCACGTCGTCGGCTGGGTTCTGCCAGAGGCCGAAAGGATGAACAACCCAAGGCGCGTGCCGCCATGGGACCGGATAGTGGGAAGGCCCTCGACCTACAGCACCCCCCTGAGGAAAGAGGACCTGCTGGGACGGGGAAGGCACGATCATGTCTCCGGCGCGGGCACAGAACAGATCGACGGCTGCATCCGGGAATGTGTCGAGATATTCGGCAGACCAATAATTGCGGTAGCCGGGCGGGTCGTCGAGCAGGCACTGAAGGTCGGCATAGGGCATCTCCGCGATCAATTCCCCTTCATGGGCGAACGCAAGCATGGGTGCTGCCACCTTGCGCGCCTCCGCCTGGGGTCCCGCGTAGGTCACGAGGATCAGCAGCGTGAGCGCGCCGACCAAAGGCTGGGGCACGAACTCCGCAGCAGGGCCGGTCACGTAAAGGAGACCCCCACCGACCTCGTCTGGGGCCGCCGCCATGAAATCGCGATAGGCGCGCAGCACATCGGGGCCGGCCTCTGGCCGCCACACCAGCAGCATGGCCGTCAGCGCCGGAAGCTCGTGCAAGCGGAGCGTGAAGGAGGTTGCGACGCCAAAGTTGCCGCCGCCGCCGTGGAGCGCCCAGAACAGCTCTGGGTTCTCCTGCTCGCTGGCGCGGACAACGCTGCCCGCAGCCGTGACAAGTTCGACGGCCAGGAGATTGTCGCAGGCGAGGCCCAGCTTGCGGTCGAGCCAGCCGCTGCCGCCGCCCAATAGGAAACCACCCACGCCCGTGGTTGACACCCGGCCCCCGGTTGTGACAAGACCATACGGCTGAGTGGCCCGGTCGAGATCGCGCATGGTGGCGCCGCCGCCAATGGTGACTGTGCGCGCCCCAGGGTTTACCGACACGGTGTTCATGCGCCGCAGATCAATCACGAGGCCGCCTGCGGTGAGTGACCTGCCGGCGACACTGTGGCCACCGCCGCGCACCGCAAGCTCGAGGCCCCGATCGCGTGCGAAATGCACTGCGCGCACGATATCATCGACGTCGCCGCATTGGGCGATGATGCTGGGCCGGCGGTCGATCATCGCATTGAAGATTGTCCTCGCCTCGTCATAGGCGGGATTGCCAGGCAGGAGAATCATCCCTGCAAAATCCTTACGCAGTTCGCCGAGATCGGTTGGGCTAAACTGTAGGGCCATGTTCCTCCTCTTCTCGTCTGGGTACCCGGCCCTGTAGAACATTTCTTGTGGCCGACTACCCTCTGAAAATGGTTGCGGACTCCATCATCATCCTAGTAACTCGGCAGGTGCTCGCCGAATCGCATCGACTGGCCCTAGACTTGGCGCTATCGGCCAGGAAATCGTTTCGCGCACCGGGTAACACCAAGTGGGCGACTCGATGTACGCCAGCCCGTCCCGGAGCGCAACCGCCGCCTCGCTATCGCCTTGCGCTCTCGGCAATTCGTTCACCTCGTTTAGTACAAGGATGTCGGCGTTCCCAGGAGAAACTGCGTCAATCGTATCCTACTGCTGGAAGTCGAGGGCCAGGATTTTCTCTGCAACACAACGCCCCTGCGCCAACCCGTTGACAATGGCCGAGCGGTAATGAATACCGCCGTAGAGGCGCGAGATGGCCGCTTCTTCCGCCGCGGCCGTAAAGGACGGGAACGAATGAGGCGGCAGGCCCAGGGCGTCGTGGGTATGGTCGGTGAACGCATATCCCTCGCCGAAGAGAGAAGTCAAGACGACAACAACTGCACTGGACTGAACGGAGTGTCCAGATGTGTATTCGGGGAAGGGGGGCGTGATGACCGGGTCTGTGATTGCCGACGCATTCCACTCGGTATCGATGACCTGCTGAATATAAGTAATCGGGCGCAACAGGTTATATTGATATTTGGTGCGCCAACAGGTAATAAAGGCATCGGTCACGACCACGCCCACCTTGGCATATGCTTCAGCGGCTTTGTCCAGCGTGTAGCTCCCTTCCTCTAATATTTGCCCGAGGATCGAGATCCAATGTCCAGGCGGTGTCGCCGTGCGCCCTGGGTCATCCGCCCAGAAGAGCGCAATCTGCACCTGTTCTTCACTGCGACTGCGGCCACTATCATAGACTTCGAGTGCCTCCGCATAGAAAGGAGAATTGGCTTCTTCTGAGTAAGCGGGCGGCGGTGGAGCCGGGCAGTCATCGGCTGCGCTCAGTACGAACGGGCGGTTTTGTCCCCAGTAGGGTTGCAATGCTTGGGCAAATGTCGGTGGCGTGCTCACCCACATACCCGGCCCGGAGGGCGGCAGGTAGGCGTCGCTGAAACTATGCAGGTACCCCTCATGCCCGCCGTCGGTCATCGACCAGGCATAGATAGCGTTGGCCATTATCTTTCCCCACGCCGCCGAGCGCGCCAGGGTCGTCGCATCCTCTTGGGCGGCAAATTCCTGCGCAAAGTACGCTTCAAGTGCATCGACAGCAGTCATCATTTCTGGTGGCGCGGTCGGAAAGAGCCGGTGGGTGAGCGAAGCCAGGGCGCTGTTGGCGGCAGCCGGCCAGTGATATCGGGCCAGCGCGTTGGGCTGAGGCAGCGTTTCCAAACCGTTAAGCTGTCCGGCAAGACTCCGGTAGCCGGGTAACCCTGGTCGCACCGTTTCATAGAGGGCGACGCCCAAATAGCCAAACACGCGTGAGGCTACCGGCGGTGTGAACCCTGGCGTTTTTTGTACCAGATTCAATGCCATCCCGAACCAGGAGGTCGCCACCTCTGCATCATAGCTAGCGGCGGGCGGCGATGTGCGAACCGCGCTGCAAGCCGCCAACAGCGTCAGGAGCAGCGCCGCCAGCGCAACGATACGCATGCGGTACCAGATCGTTTGTGATCGTCGCTCTGACATGATAGTTCTCCTCGTTTCTATCCTGCGGTTGCTTTGAAAACCGGATTCTGCAAGACGCTCCTCCCTTCAATTCGCTCCGGTTTTCAAACAGAGCTCAGGATATAATGTAGGGGCGCAACTCATGAGGACTGTCGAAATGTTTCGGTAACAGTAGGGGTAGGTCTTGCACCCTCCCGCGTAGTCGCCCCCAGCGGGTGCATATCAAACCCACCTCTACCGTCACCGAAACAGTCAGGCAGTCTTGCTTTTCTTCGCTCCTGGCAAAATTCCAGCCAGTTGTCTGCCTACTCTAGCTTCAACTCCACCGTGAGGTTAACACCCATTTGCTCTGTGAAGCCGAGCAGCGTCTGGACCTGCTCACCGTGCATGTCTTTGAAGGTTCCGGTTCCGCTGGTGATGGCGCGGGCGACTGACACGTTCAGGTCCGCGATTTCAAAGCCGTCTGTCACCAGGATGCCATTCCCATGCGCCTCGTCAAACTTGTAGATCTGCGTCGAGACCACCATTACACCGCTTTCGGTGTGACCGCCGTCGCCGATCATCCAGCCGTAACAAGTCCACTCGCCGATGACCTCGTCTGGAAATTCCGGCGAACCGTCCGCCAAGACGCCGTTGCTACCGTTGATGGTGCCTTCGGGATAGAGATAGCCTTGTGTGACAAAAGGCGTGCCATACTGCGGCATCCCATCCTCAAACAGACGCTCTTTTGTGAAGACAAAGCGGTTTCCATCTTCAGCCACCTCGAACTTCAGAACCTTCTCTTCGCCGCTTGCCGCCGTCGTAGGTTGCGCCACCACCGGCTGGCAGGCTGCGATGACCGGGGCCATGACCAACAGAACCAACATCTGAATCCAACGCTTGCTGCTCATTTTGTTCTCCCTTGTCTCTTCTGTACCGAATCCCGTATAAGACGTCTGTATTGACAAATCAAGTTGGGTAGCCGCCGGGAGGTGCAACGCACTTTGTCAAGTGCGTTGCACCTGGATTGCATGACCTAACTTCATTTGTCAGTACGATCCTCGGCATTACCGCCGTCCTGTAAGGATCCTGATCTAGAGTGCTGGCGTCCAAAGGATACAGAACGGACGCTTGCAAAATGCTTGCGTCTGTCCATACCTCTGCAAATCGCCGGGCAAGCTTCGGCTGTCGCGGCAGCAAACACGGAGGAATCCACCGCAGGCGAACACAAAAACACCTCCCATCGCTAAACCTTTATCCAAGAAGTCGCCAGTGATTCCGCCAGGGTCTGCTATCATCAGCAAGGTCCAGCGAATGCATGTTGGGCGGCGAAAGGCGTTGAGAAGCTCTGCCATAAACAAAAGTCGTAGGCATCGCAACACAACTGCAAGAAGACATCCGATGGGAACAGCCAATGTACAAGGTCAGTTATGAGGCGTGCGGGCAAGAGACTTTGCCGAAGTGTTGGAAGGCACGTTGATCGCACTCTATCAAGCAGTCTTGGATAAAACGAAAGAGGCCGCAATCGCCCACATGATGACGCCGACGGCCAGGTCCAACACGCGCCACGCCACCGGCCGGCGAAAGAGCGGCGCCAGCCATGCTGATCCGTAAGCCAGGCCAAAAAACCAGGTAAACGAGGCAAGCGCAGCTCCAGTGGCAAAGGCCAGCCGCCCTACCCCCACGTGTCCAGCGCCGACACTCCCCACCAACACCACTGTGTCCAGATAGACATGTGGGTTCAACAAACTGACACCGAGCACGGCCAGGACCGTTGCTCGTAAGGTCGCGCCTTCGAGTTTGCTTTGGTCGGCATCGAGCGCAGCCGGTCGTAGCGCCGAGCGAAAGGCACGTAGACCGTATGCCAGCAAAAAGAGCACTCCTCCCCAGGTTGCAAGGGTTGCCATTGCCTGACTATGCGCAATCAATGTCCCTAAACCTGCGACCCCCAGTACGATCAACAACGCATCGCAGAGCGTGCAGACCAGCGCCGTGGCAAAGACGTGGCGACGCTTTAGCCCTTGTTGCAAGACAAACGCATTCTGCGCACCGATGGCAACGATCAACGCCGCCCCCAGACCAAAGCCTTGCACCAACGGCGCCCAGAACTCACCCATCTCGCCCCGCCGGTCGTAAGGTCATCTTATAGTGGGTTGCCTTGTGCACCGCCTCCTCGCTCCACGGTATCGCATGGTACGCCCCCTCGCGCCAGAGGATGATCTGGTCGTCATAGTGCTGGCTCAGCGGGTGGCCCGATTGCCCCACATTGGTAACGCTGGCGCCGCGATCCCACACCCCAACCTCGAAGATCTGGCGGTAATTGGCCGCCACTTGCACAAGGCCCAGCGGCACCTGGAGCGGATGGCGAGTGACATGGGGCGATGTGCCGTCACCGCCCACCGGAAAGGGCCCCCGGTTGAAGAGATTTTGCAGCAGGCGAACGCTCCCCAGTGGATGCACAAAGCGCACCTGGTGCAGCCGCCCCCAGGCCCAAAGACGGGTCACATCGCCCGTATGGCGGCGCAATTGTTTGACCGACCGCGCCAGCGCCTCCTGCAGCAGATCCTCGCGCGTGCGCTGGCGACCCGTTGCCACATCGAGATACCAGATCGAGCGCTCGTGTTCGTTGAGCAACGCCAATAAGTGGGTAGCGGCGCGCCAGAAAAAGCCATGGATCAGAAAGAGCGGGTTGCTGCTGACGCCAAAATAACCGGCCTTGGCAGCCGCCAGCTTGTCGCCAAAGGTCATCTCCAGCAGCGTGGTAAGCAGATAGTGAAAGACTGTGGCGGCGTCGCTTTCCGCATCCATACGAAAATTCCATTTGCGCAGCGCCGTGAGCGCGGCCTTCTCCCAGGGGTCTTCGCTGTTGATAAGGGTCAGCCACGGGGTCAGCGCCTGGGCATACTTGCTAAAGGTGTCGATCTGCATCTCCTCCATATCGCGGATCGTGTAGCGCTCTTTCTCGCCGAGACGCTCCTCGATGCGGGCCGCCCGCCAGCCGGGGTCAAACTCGACACCCAGGAAGTAGGGGTAATCATCACCCACCATCTTGTTGTTGGCGGTCACAATTTTGCCCGAGGGTGGGTTGTACAGTCGGGGCAACTCGGCAGCAGGAATATAGCCAGACCACTCGTAGGCATCGCTCCAACCAGCCGCCGGCGTCAGGCCGAGGTTGCGGTCGCGGATGGGCATGCGCCCGGCCAACAGATAGCCGATGTTGCCAGCGGCATCGGCAAAGGTAACATTTTGCGGCGGAGTGGCCCAATCCTCCAGCGCCGCGCAGAATTCATCCCAGTTGGTCGCCCGGTTCAAGCGGAGCACCGCACGCACCGCTTGGCCGGGCTCATGACCGACCCAACGCAAGGCCAGAGGAGCGGTCCGCAGGTCAGATTGCACCGGCTCGCCTGGCTGATTTGCCGTTTCTCTGCCCAGCGGGGTAATCAGCCCACTGATCAGCGGGCCGTGACGCGTGATGATGACCCGCTCCACATGCGGCTGGCCGCGGTGCACTTGAATCACCTCCTCGACCACCTCTGCTGCCTCCCACGCACCGTTGTACTCGAAGCGAGTGGGGTCATCGGGATGAGGGCGTTCGATATAGAGATCCTGCACATCGACCAGGGCATTGGTCATGCCCCAGGCGATGTCGGCGTTGTGCCCGATCACGACGCCTGGGGCGCCGGGAAACGAAGCGCCGCTGACTTCAAAATCGGGACAGACCAGGTGGTTTTCGAAAAAGAGGGTGGGGATCGTGATAGCCAGATGGGTGTCGTTGGCTAACAGCGGGCGCCGGTTGAGGCTGGCCTTGGGCGCCACTACCCAACTATTGCTGCCGTGGCCACCCGGTTGGACGCCCAGCCATTCTTTCACCTGTTCGTACTGGCTCAAGAGCAGCCCCGCCGTGGAAAGGAGGCGCGTCACGGTTTCGCTGCCGGCGCCCTCCAGGATGATGGGGTTTTGCCCCGGATAGTCCGCCTCCAGTTCGGCGGCGGCAACCGGGTCGAGCTGGTGGAGCAGCCGCAGACGGGTCAGCTCGCTCTCCCAGTTGACACTCAGGCCCCAGCTTAGCACTTTTGAATGGGCCAGGGTATCGAGCGCGCTCCAGGGCTTGGGCTGTACCCGTAGCAAGTTGAATTCGGCGGCCAGCCGGCCCGGTCGCGCGGCGATATAGCTGTTGACGCCCTGTGCGTACCAATCAAGCGCCTGGCGGGTGTCGCCGTCCAGTTGCGCCAGTTCACGTTCGGCGGCGCGCCAAAAGCCGATGATGCGGCTAAAACGGTCGGCCTCCAGGGCGGCGACGCCAAAGAGTTCGGCCAGTGCCCCGCGGGCGATGCGGCGGTTCTGCTCCATCTGCCAGAGCCGCTCTTGGGCATGGACAAAACCCTGGGCACGCCAGAGATCGGCCTGGCTCTGGGCATAGATATGGGGGATGCCATGTTTGTCGCGCCGGACCTCGACCGGCTGGTCGAGACATTCCAGCGCCAAATCACCGTCCAGGTTTGGCGTACACCGCTGGATCAACCACCAGTACAGGTAAAAAAGGAACCCGCCGCCAACAATCAGTGCAAAGAGCAAGAATCCTAAAACATAAGTCAAAAACGAGGCCATGTTTGCCTATTATCCATTGTTCACGGTCAGCTCTGAGCTATCAACGGATTGTGGAAACGGATTGAACAGATACTGGCTGTACAAAATCCGTTCCCAATCTGGTACATTGGAACGGATTCATACTATCGCATCCGCTGAATCCGTTCCCCTAATCCGTTGACAGTATCTCCTCAATGATAACGAAGTAGAAGTTACGCAGTTGGCTTGGCCCTCAAGAGGTGCGATGCACTTCCAAAGTGCGTTGCACCTGAGCAAGTGCGTGACTCCTACAAAAATCGTGCTCTACAGAGCATCAAAGAGTCTTTCCAGGTACGCCAGTAGATGAGGCTCTTCCTCAACAATTCTTTCTTCCAGGCGCGCCGCTGTAATCGGGATCAACCATTGACGCAGAGCGTCATTACCATCTGAGCGCCAGCGCCGGTAATTGTACAGGTAGACCCCGCGCATGATCCAGCGCACGGCCTGCGCCGCCGTGAACCACACCACGCCGTCAGGCGCGCTGCCAAAGCGGATAAGCAGGAGCGTGCGGGCGACATCTGCCAAAGGGTGGCCGTGGGTGGCATCATTCCAATCGATGATCACAGGGCCCTGCGTCGTCTCCAGAATGTTGTCGGGATGAAAGTCGCCGTGGCAGAGACAATCGCTATCGGGCAATTGCTGCAACGTTGCCAGCACCTTGGGACGCAGCTGGGGAAACAAAGGGGCAGCCCGCTCAATCTTTCGGATCAGGCGGGCGCGCTGGGCGGGTAAGGTCGGCGCCGGGCGACCGTGCATATCCGCGTGTAACCGCGCCATCAGCCGGGCGATGGGCACGAGCCGCCACGGTCGCCGGGTAAGAATTTGTAGCAGCGACACCCCATCAATTCGCTCATAGAGGATGCCATAGCGGCCACCGACCGTCACAACCTGGTCGATGGCGGGCGCCCGCAGACCGGTCGCACAGACCTTGCGCGCCACATCGGCCTCATGTTCCACTGAACTCTGAGAAAAGTGAGGCAGAAAGAGCTTGAGCACCCAGCCTGGCTCCCACGCATAGACTTCGGCTGTACGGCCGCGGGCCAGCGGCGTTCCCAGGTCAGCAAGCGTTGGGGCTGGTTTGTCGATCACCGCGTTGGCTCCGCATATCGTTGGAGATGGACCATTTGAGTTTCACAGGGGCCTTCCCAGAAAACACGCCTGATTGAGAAAGTGTCCAGCGGATGAGATTGTATCACTATTCCCCACTTTCACCGCAACTGCATGTAGAAGCTTATCCGAGGTCTGAAGCACCCTCGCCGGCGCGCTTGAACGTAAAAACAAGAGATGAATCGGATTCGTGATATACTGAAGGGGCTGGTGACGAACGTTTCAATCTTCAACCGATCACACAAATTTGACTGACGATGCCCGCACGATCATTTGCTGAACTGACGATTGGCATTACAGTGCGCCACGGCGCCCCGGAATGGGTGCAGAGGAATACAAAAAATTATCTCAACATCCTGGCCGAATATGGGGTGCGGAGCGTGATCCTGGCGCCGGACGTGCCGGTCGCGTTCACCGACGACACCCACTTTTATCCCGATGCAGCAGGCCGGTTGCCGGTTGAGGTGCTCGACCGGCTCGATGGGCTGATCTTTTCAGGCGGCGGCGATGTGGACCCGAAGTACTTTGGCGAGCCACTCAACGGCGCCGACCCGGCCTCCATCGACCTGAAACGGGATGAACTAGAACTCCATCTGGGCCAGGCGGCGCTGGCGCAAGACCTGCCCATCTTTGGCATCTGCCGCGGTTGCCAGGTGCTCAACGTAGCTGCTGGCGGCAAAATGGTGCAGCATTTTGACCATCACCGTTCGACGCCGGAAGCAACGCGCTACCATGATGTGGTCTTTATCGACCAGAGCCGGCTGCGCCAGATCGTCGGCCAGAACGTCCTCAGGGTCAACACTTTTCACCACCAGGGTCTGGACCATGCTACACTGGCGCCCCTTTTCACTCCAGCGGCGGTTGCCCAGCCGGACAATTGGCTCATCGAGGCGTACGAGAGCCCTAGCCACCGCTGGGTCGTGGGTGTGCAGTGGCACCCGGAACGCAGCTTTGAGTTAGAAACTGGGCACCGGCGGCTGTGGGAGAGTTTTCTTAGTGCATCGGCAACGTACCGCCAGCAGAGGGCTCATTTTGACTATGCGAATCGAACGCTTTGATTACGATTTGCCACCCTCTTTCATCGCCCAGGCGCCCGCCGAACCACGGGACAGCAGCCGCCTTCTTGTGTTGCATCGGGCTGATGGCCGCATCGAGCATCGTGTTTTCCGCAATATTGGCGATTATCTTCGACCGGGCGATCTGCTCGTCGCCAATGACAGCCGGGTCCTGCCTGCTCGCCTCCACGGTCATAAGCAGCGACCCGCTGGCCGCGGGGGCGCCGTTGAGATCTTTCTTCTGCGCCAGTTGGATGAGGCCGGGCAGGAGTGGGAGTGTCTGGTGCGTGGCAAGGGGCTGCGCGAGGGAGTAATTGTGGAGATCGAGAGATTGAGAGATTCAGAGACTGCACTAACCTCCCAATCTCCCAATCTCTCAATCTCCGCTCAAATTACTACCGTCCATGAATCAGGCACGCGCACGGTCCGCTTTGCCGAACCGATCACGCCCTACCTTGGTGAACTGGGGGAGATCCCGCTGCCGCCCTACATCACCGGCTACACAGGCGACCGCGAACGCTACCAGACGGTCTATAGCCGGCCAGAAGGGAGCGCCGCCGCCCCCACCGCCGGTCTCCATTTTACATCAGAGTTGCTGATACGCCTGCGCAATCAGGGCGTACACTTTGACACGACAACGCTCCACGTTGGGCTGGACACCTTCAAGCCAGTGACGGTGGAGAACATCGAGGAGCACCGGATCCATACCGAGTGGGCCGAATTGGCCGCCGATACCGCCCGCCGTATCAACGAAGTCACCCTGCAGGGTGGGCGAATCGTAGCCGTCGGCACCACGACCGCTCGCACGCTCGAATGGGCGGCCACAGCTGCGCAGGGTCTCGACCCCTATGATATGCGCGCCTGCCCCTGGCAACGCGTGGCCGCCTTCACGGGCAATGTCGCACTCTTTATCCGGCCAGGCTATCGCTTCCGCGCAGTGGATGCGCTGGTTACCAACTTCCATCTGCCCCGTTCCACGCTCTTGTTGATGGTCAGCGCCTTTGTGGGCCAGGCGCATCCTGAGGATATGGACGCCGGACGACAAATACTGCTGGAAACCTACGAGGAAGCCAAACGAATGGGCTATCGGTTCTTTAGCTTTGGCGACGCCATGTTGATCTTGTGAAAGAATCTCAGAATCACCCCTAATTATAACTACGCGAAATATCAATCACCACCTTGACCACGCGATCACTATATGCCGCATTCATGGCAAAGGCTTCTGGTGTCCGCTCCAGTGGAAAGCGGTGGCTGATAACGCCGTTGAGATCGACCATGCCCGTCTGCGCCAGGTGGATGGCGCGCGCATAGGTGTGTTTCATCCGCCGGGCCGCCCGCAGGGTCAGCCCTTTGCGGCGGATGGTCGAGTGCTTCACCTCCATCCGATCTGAGCTGGGGATGCCCACGAGCACCAGCCGCCCGCCTAGCCGCGCCATCTCCGCCGCCCACTGCACCGAGTGGTCTGCCCAGGCGGCCTCGACGGCGACATCCACCCCGCGGCCACCGGTTGCTTGCAACACCGTTTGGACGGGGTCAGCCTCCTGAAAATTGATGGGCGCGCCGCCATACCGTTCAGCAACCTGAAGACGCCAGGGAAACTGGTCCACGACAAAGACCGGGTCAGCGCCCGATAACCGCGCTAATTGCAGGAGGTAGAGACCAATGTTTCCTGCGCCCAGAATGGCAACGCTGTTGGCAACCCGAATCCGGGCCAGGTCGATAGCGTGGATGGCAATCCCTAACGGTTCGAGCAACGCGGCGCCAGCGTCGTCAATGCTGTCGGGGATGGGAAAACAGGTGTGCGCGGGCATGAGCATGTATTCGCACAGGCTGCCGTCATCGGGAAAGGAGCCGCAGAAGTGGAGCCGGTGGCAGAGATTGGGGTGCCCGTGTTCGCACATTTCGCAGCGCCCACAGGGTTGGGCCGGGTCAACGGCGACGCGTGTCCCCGGCAAGAGCGGCGCAAAATTACCGTCTGCCGCATCGGGACCGACCGCATCGACCACTGCTCCAAACTCATGGCCCAGGATCAACGGCTGCTGGATCACTGTGTCACCAATACGCCCATCAAGATAGCTGTGCAGATCGCTGCCACAGATGCCCACGGCCGTGACGCGCAGCAACGCCTGGCCGGGACCGGGCCGGCCTGGCAAGGGAAGCTGCTCAACACGCAGGTCACGCGGACCGTACAGGCGCACGGCTGTCATGGTTGAAGTTGTACTCATGGAAAGTTTCCTATGATGCCTATAACAATATCAATCTGGAGGTGCTGGACCTGAACGCCGATACTATGGCCGCAGCCACACCTCAGTACGCGATGGACATGGGAACCGTCAACTCTGAACGCGGCAAGGGCAACTTCAAAACGCCGCTGGATAATTCAGACGCCGCCCACGAGAAGGTCGTATCGCAATAGCGCACAAAAGCCACCGCCACCGTCCAGTGTGGGTGATAGCGATGGCGCTTACCCCTGGGGTGAGACTTCGTGCGGCGCTTCCAACTGCGCTCGCACGCGCACCGGCGCCATGCGGATCAGCGTGGAGAACTCGGCGTTGAGCCGCTCAACTGTAAAGCCGATCATCTGGATGTCGTCCGCATACTTGGCAAGAAAGGCGGCGCGGTCGGCGGGTGGGGCTGGGTTGGGATCGACGTGCGCTTCCCCCATAAAGACCGCAAAGACTTCACCCGTAGGGTCCGTGTTGAAGTTGAGCGCTACCTTGGGGTTCTGGGCAATGTTGCGCAGCTTCTGCGCCTGCGGCTGCGACCAGATCAAGAAGGTGGCGCCATCCCACCAGAACCAGATGGGCGTGGGCTGGGGCATCCCATCTGCCCGCACCGTCGTCAGCCAGGCGATCTTTTCGTCGTGCAACAAGCGCTCCAACCGCTGATTAATCTCGACCATGCGTCCACCCTTGCTCCCATCCTCGTCCTCGTTCTCGTTATTGAAAACCACTCAAGAGTACGAGAACGAGGATGAGCAACCACCCAATCACCACACCGTATACCCTCCATCCACCACCAGGTCATGTCCCGTCACAAAATCAGACGCGGCGGCGGCAAGGAAGACGACCGCGCCTTGCAGATCGGTCACTTCACCCAGGCGAGCCATAGGCGTCAGCCGCTGCCATTCGGGGATCATCTGCTGGCCTTCCGGCGTCTGTGACAGGGTGTCCAGCAAAGGCGTGCGCATATAGCCGGGGCTGATGGCGTTGACGCGGATGCCCCGTGTGGCCCACTCAGCCGCCAGGCTCTTGCTCAGGTGGATGACACCGGCCTTGGCTGCGTTGTAAGCGGCCTGGTGTTGTGGCAGGTTGACAATCGTACCGGAGATGGAGGCGGTGTTGATGATCTTGCCGTACCCGGCCGGCAGCATGACCTGCGCCTCGTATTTGGCGCAGAGCCAGACGGCAGTTAGGTCCAGGTCGATGACCTGCCGCCACTCCGCCAGCGTCATGCTGTCGCTGTCTTGCCAGAGGCCGATACCAGCGTTGTTGACGCCGATAGTGAGTCTGCCCCATTTGTTCATGACCGCGGCGACCATCTGCTGTACTTGTTCTTCATCGGTGACATCGGTGGCGAGAGCAAGGGCGTCGATGTTCTTTTGCACCAGTTCATGGGCCACGGTCTCGGCCCGTTCCGCCACCAGGTCCACGACGGCGACGGCAGCGCCCGCTTCGCCCAAGGCATGGGCATAGGCGCGGCCAATGCCCTGCCCGCCGCCGGTGACGAGGGCGACGCGGCCATCGAGGCGAAAGCGGTCGAGGATAGGTGGGGCGTGAATCACAGGATCGTTCATGGTATCTACCCCTCCGTCTGGCCTACCAGTTGGGGAAATTCGGTGGGGCCGAAGGAAACATTGAGTCTGGCGTTGTAGAAGAGCCGGTCGCCGTCAAACCGGCAGGTGACGGTGGCGCAGTGGGGCGTCTCATAGAAACAGAGCCGCATGGCGTATGTGTCTGGCGCGGTCCAGGCGCCGCTTGCGGCGACCGGTCTGGGGCCACGCCAGTCAAACGGGGCGGTGCTCTTGCGCCACTCGCCCGCGCCAAGGATGGTTTCCGGTTGGCCGGATTTCGTCCGCCAGGTAACTGTGCATCCTGCAGCGCCAAAGTCGAAGCCGATGGCGTCGATCTGCTGGTCGTTGGGCGCAAACGTATAAGTCTTACCCGAGACAGTGTTCGCTAACGGCGACGACGCTTCACCCGCCTGGGGGTGCAAGGCCAGGCTCGCCAGTTTTGCGCGCAATTGATCGTGACTGGCCAGGTCGGCGGGCAGCGGATTGGGCGCCATGGCCGGCAGCAGCTGCTGCCAAATAGGGTCGAGCACCGCCTGCATGTCGCCCACGCCGGCAGTGATGGCGATGACCGCATCCTGTTCGGGTAAGACGATGCAGAACTGGCCAAAGGCGCCGTCGCCACGGTAGGCGCCGTGTTGGCAGCGCCAAAATTGGTAACCGTAGCCCTGCTGCCAGTCCACATTGGGGCTGTGTCCGTTGTTGTTGTCCACCTGGCATGAAGTCGCCTCGGCCACCCATGCCATCGGCACAAGCTGTTGGCCCTGCCACTCGCCCCGTTGCAGATAAAGCTGGCCGAAGCGGGCGATCTCTTCGGTCTTGATGCTCAGCCCCCAGCCGCCCACGTTAACGCCGCGCGGGCAGCTCTCCCAGGTTGAGTCTATAATTCCCAGCGGACCAAACAGCCTGGGCTGGAGATAATCGAGCAATGTCTCGCCGGTCAGCTTTTGCAGGATCGCCGACAGCATATAGGTAGCGCCGCTGTTGTAGACAAACCAGGAGCCCGGCGTATGAGTCACCGGTTGGGCCAAAAAGGCAGCAACCCAGTTGCCATCCTGCCGTTCGCGCATCGCCCCGGTTGTATCCTCACTATGCCCGGTGGACATGGACAGGAGATGGCGCACGCGCATAGCGGCCAGGTTGTCGCTGACCTCGGCAGGGGCGTCATCGGGGAAAAATTGGAGCACGCGGTCATCGACCGACAGACGCCCTTCGGCCACAGCCAGCCCAATCGCGGTCGAGGTGAAGCTCTTGCTCAGCGAATAGAGCATGTGCGGGTGTTCGGGCGCGTAGGGCGCCCACCAGCCCTCGGCTACGACATATCCATGCCGCAGCAGCATCAGACTATGGAGATCGTGAAGGTTTTGCTCAGCGTCGGCCAAAAAGGCCAGGATCGCGGCGGATGAAATGCCCTGCGCCTCTGGGGTGCTGCGGGGCAGCATGGATTGCCTATTCACAAGAATCGCTCCTTACTTGCGATACGAGTAAAAACAGCAGCGACACGGAGAGCACAGAGGAGCCACCGAGCACACAGAGAAACCCTGTTCCGGCTGTCATCTCTGTGTGTCTCTATGTCGCTGCTGTTCCTAATGATGATGCGACGTCGCATAATGGTGCGCCAGCAGGTCGGCGCCAAAGTCATCCTCCGGGTCGCGCCAGACCGAGTGGATATGGTTGGCGCCGTTTTGTGTATTGTCATACTCTACCAGGAAGCGCGGGCCCTGGAGCCGGTAATAGTGAGGCTGGCGCCGTTCCAACCCGCCGGCCCAGGCAAAGTGGATGCCGTCGACGCCGCGCTGCTGGAGCTTGTTCAGTTCGATCTCGGCCAGCTCTTCGGGCATGCGGTGGATATAATCGCCAATGAGCGCCAGCAAGAGCTCGCGCTGGGCCGGAGTCATGTTGGCGGCGGCAATGCCCTGGGGTGTCGAGGAATAGCGTACCACTTCCAGATCGGCCAGAGTAACGCCCCGTTCCTCACAAAAGCGTTGCATCGTCGGGAACTGTTCGGCGACGGCGACCGGGTCGTCGATGCCAGGGGTGGGCCAGGGCATAGCGCCCTCCACGACATAGGGGCGGTTGAGCTGCACCAGGTCGGGCGGGGCGACGGGTGTCAGCAACGCCTGAGCCTGTTGTTCCTCGGACAGGTTATGCACCAGCTCGCGTGCCAGGTCTTCGATGCCAGCGAGCGGGCGCAGCGTGTAGTTGCCGATGAGCGGCGCCTCTGCCCGGTTGGCGCCAAAGAAGGTAGGGGTCGGCGCCACAATCTGCCCGCCAACGATGGTGTAATTGAGCGAAATGTGGTGCCCCTCGAAACGCCACCCCCACGGCTTTTGGGCGTCGGGCTGGCCAAAGATAGTCACATAGTAGAGTAGCACATCTCGCCACCAGAGCTGTGTCGTCCACCCTTCGAGGCCATCGAGCGTTGTCTCCAGCCCCATGATGGTGGACGCCGTCACCCAACCGGGACGGCTGAGGCCGGTCATGATCAGCCGTTGGGCCAGCCGCTGTTGTTTGCGATCCATTTCGCCCAAGGGTAATCCCCGGCGCGGCGTCGGTGTGTAATGCCAGGTGGTGCGTTCAGTCTCGTCGGCAAAGTCGAGTTGCGCCTTTGCGCGCTGGTCGGTGGAGAGGGCGGCCAGAAAATCGTTGGCTGCTTCACCCATCCGCTGAACCACTGCGCGGGCGGCGGCGCCCACAGGACGGTCGGTGTTCATTACGCTGATCCTTTCTCAACAGTTGTTGACTTATTGGCGAGGGAAATCGTCGGCTTGAGCGCCTTTTCGCATCACGCCGGTACGAGAGCAAGCGCCAAAAGCGGACACGCAGCTGGAGCGCCGGTTCCATCAAGCAGACGGGCTCAACGCTACGCATCGGGTTCCAATTCAATCTGTGCCTTGACCGCATCCGGCGGCATGTGTGCCGCAAAATCGAAGGCTGCCACGCTGTCACGGAAAGCAAAGTGATTAGTGATCAAGGGTTTGACGTCGATCTTGCCGCTGCCCATGAGCGCCAGGGCGCGGGGGAAGACATGGGCATAGCGGAAGACATGCTCGACGCGCGCTTCCTTCACCTGGGCATCAGCTACACTATAGGCAATTGGTTCCAACGGGATGCCGACAAAGACGACCGCGCCGCCCGGTGCAAGCGGCTCGAAGACACCGGCTGCGGCCCGCTCATTGCCGCTGCACTCGAAGACGATATCGGCGCCCCAGCCGTCGGTGAGTTTGTGGACCATAGTGACCAGCGCTTCCTGCGCCACATTCACTGGCGTGATCGGCCCCAGCGTGGCGGCCAGGTCGAGCTTGGGTTGCTGCACATCGGTGATGATGACCTGGCTACAGCCACCGGCCAGCGCAGCCAGCGCTGTCACCATGCCGATGGGGCCGGCACCCATGACCACGGCTACATCACCCGGCCTGATATGCGCCTTATTGGCGGCGTGCATCCCGACCGCCAGCGGCTCGACCATCGCCCCTTCTGCAAAGCAGACATTCTCCGGCAACTTGAAGGTAAACGCAGCTGGATGCACCACGGTTGGGCGCAACACCCCATGCACTGGCGGCGTGGCCCAGAAGCGCACCGCCGGGTCGAGATTGTACAGACCCAGCCGGGTCGCCTTGCTGTTCGGGTCGGGGATGCCCGGCTCCATACAAACCCGGTCGCCGGGTCGCAGACCCTGCACCGCCGCGCCTGCCTCGACCACCACGCCCGACGCCTCGTGACCGAGCACCATAGGCGCTCGCACCACAAACGGCCCAATCGCACCGTGGGTATAGTAGTGGACATCGCTGCCACAGATGCCGACGGTGCGGATAGCGATGCGCACGTCGTGTGGGCCGGCTGTTTCGGAAAGCTCGATCTCGCGCAGGGCGAGTACGTTCTTTCTTTCCAGCACCAACGCTTCCATAAATTCCTTCCTCTCGGTAGGGTTCGTTACAATAGTATACGCCGCCGATTTGTTTCCCGTCAAACGGCTTGCTGCCACGGGGTGTGTCCAGAATTGGGACGAGAATGTGGCGGCAAGCTGGCATCTTGCTAACGGCGACAACGAACCGGCGAGCCGCAAGCGTACCCAATATGAGCGACTTTCAGCAGAGCATCTTGGAGACTATCATGAGTTTACGTGGCAAGACAGCCCTCATTACCGGTGGGGGAACCGGCATCGGCCAGGCTATCGCCCAAGCGTATGCTACGGCAGGCGCCACGGTCGTCATCACTGGGCGGCGCGAGGAGAAGTTGAAAGAGACGGTCGCCGCCATCGGTGGGGCCAACCCGGTGCATGCCTACCCGGCCGACGTCGCCGACCGGGACCAGGTCGGTGCGCTGGTGGATTGGGCCAACCAGCAGTTCGGCCAGATCGACATCCTGGTCAACAATGCCGGTGTCAACGTAGTCAAGCGG
This sequence comes from Chloroflexota bacterium, assembly GCA_003577005.1. Next base: position 36,831 of record QEUW01000001.1, read on the forward strand.
CAGGTAGCTGAACTGACGCCCGAGGCGTGGAACTATATCATGGATGTTGGGGCCACGGGCGTCTTCAACACCATCCACGCCGTGCTGCCGCAGATGCGCAGCCGTCAGGATGGACTGATCATCTTGATCTCGTCGCTCTCCGGTGTGCGCCCGTCGCCCCTCGGCGGCGCGGCCTATAGTGCTGCCAAACAGGCCGCCAGCGCACTGATGAAGGTGCTGGCCGTCGAAGAAAAGGACAACGGCATCCGCGCCACCATCATTGCGCCGGGTGAGGTCAACACGCCGCTGCTCGATGAGCGCCCCGTCAAAGTGAGCGACGAGCACAAGGCGCGCATTCTCCAGCCGGCCGATGTGGCTGCGGCCGCCCTCTTCGTCGCCACGCTGCCTCCGCACGCCCATGTGCCCGAACTATTGATCAAACCGGTGACACAGTTGTTTGTGTAGGTGCGTTGCACGCGCAGCGTGCGATGCACCTCCTGGGCCAGTGGGTTACACACAGGTGCATCGCACCGGAGCAGGCGGAACAATTGGTGGGCATGGCCCGTCCCACAGGTGTAAACTGGCATCCATCGGGCTGAGGGATCCTCTGCCCGCCACACCAAAGGGGGCACCTATGTACACAAATCTGCGGGCCAATTTGTTACTGCGCAGCTTGTTTTTCCTGCTAGCCATACTACTCGTAAGTTCATCAGCGCCATCCACGTACGCGCAAGGGATCATCATCGATCCCCCTCTCCCACCGGCGCCAACGCCGCTGCTGACGGCGATCACGATTGCGCAACATAAGGTCGAGGCTGTGATCGACGGGCCGGTGGCCAACGTCCATGTGACACAAGTGTTTCGCAACGATACCGGTCGAACGGTCGAAGGGGTCTACATCTTCCCGCTGCCATCCGATGCGGCTGTGAGCGACTTCCAGATGACCGTCGATGGGCAGGTGTTGGAAGGCAAGCTCCTGAACAAAGACGAGGCGCGGCGCATCTATGAAGAGATCGTGCGTCGCCAACGCGACCCGGCCTTGCTTGAATATATCGGTCGCAACCTCTTTCAGACCAGCGTCTTTCCCATCCCCGCGGGCGCCAGCCGGACGCTTGAATTGACCTACACACAGGTCATTGGGCAGCGAGCGGGACTTTACGAGTTCGTCTATCCGCTGCGTACGCACCAGTATGGCGCCAGACCGGTGGAATCACTGTCGATCACAATCGAGCTGCGCAACCAGCCTGGCCTACGCACGGTCTACAGCCCCCACTATGCTGTGCGTATCGATCGGGGGGAGGAAGACGACAGCGCCATTGTCGGCTATGAGGCAAACAATGTACAGCCTGAGCAAGATTTTGCGCTTCTCTTTGGCGTAGACAAGAACGCCATCGGGCTCAACGTGCTGAGCTATAAACCTGCCGGCGAGGATGGCTATTTTATCTTGCTGGCGGCGCCTGGAATCGACGTGGCCCCGAGCGAAGTTGTGGCACGTGACCTGGTGCTGGTGCTCGATGTCTCCGGGTCGATGCAAGGGCAGAAGATTGCCCAGGCGCGCGAGGCGGCTCGCTATCTCGTCGACCAGCTCCACCCGGAGGATCGCTTCAACCTAATTGCCTTTAGCACGGGCGTCCGCCTCTGGCAGAACGAGTTGCAGCCCGCCAATGAGCAAGGTCGTAAGGCCGCTCATGCCTGGATCGACCGGCTCGAGGCGAGCGGCTCGACCGATATCAACCGTGCCCTGCTTGAAGGACTGGCGCAGTTCACCGGTGCCGGCAACAGTACGCGGCCGGCCTATATGCTCTTTGTGACCGATGGCCTCCCCACAATGGGTGAAGTCGAGCCAGAGCGCATCCTCAACAACACGCTCAACAACCGGCCCGACCGCACAATTCGCCTCTTCACCTTTGGCGTCGGCTATGATGTCAACACCGATCTGTTGGACACATTGAGTCGCGAGTTGGGCGGGCGCAGCAGTTACGTTCAGCCCGAAGAGGCTATCGACGAAAAGATTGGTCAATTTTACGAGGGTATCAGTACTCCCGTACTAGTTGACATTTCGCTGAATTTTGGTACTGTTGTGACAGTGGATGAACTCTATCCTTACCCGCTGCCCGATCTCTTTGCTGGCGACCAGTTGGTGGTGGTGGGGCGCTACCGCAACGGCGGTCCCCTCACGGTGACGCTGCGGGGCACGGCCAACGGCGAGCGGTTGACCTACCAATATCCAGGCCGGCAACTGGCTACCGCTGGCGGGGACCCGTTTGTCGCCCGCTTGTGGGCCACACGCAAAATCGGCGTCCTGCTCGACCAGGTTCGCCGAAGTGGGCCACTTCAGGAGTTGGTGGATGAGATCGTCAAGCTGAGCCTCCAATTTGGGATCGTGACGCCTTACACTTCTTATCTCGTGCTAGAGCCAGAGATCGCTGAGGGAGCGACAGCGCCGGCCCAGGAGGCGAGACTCTACAGCCTTCGAGACCAGGCGGATGATGAGGTACGGGAGAGTGTGGCAGCGGCAGCAGCGGCGCCGGCCAGCGGTGAAGCTGCCGTGGCTGCCAGTGAGGTACGCAGCGAGCTGGCCAACGCCGCTAATATTCGCGAGACGGCGGGCGTGCGCTATGTCAACGGCAAGACCTTTGTCCGTCAGGCGCAGGTGGAGGGGGTCGACGGTCGTCTATACGACCTTTGGGTGGACACCACCTACAGCGAGAAGATGAAGGTGGAAACCGTGCTCTTTGGCAGTACACGGTACTTTGCACTGCTCCGCCAACCCGAAATGGCTGCCTGGCTTGCCATTTCGCCGGAACTGGTGATCGTTGTTGGGCCGAACGAGGCAGTACGCGTGACGACGGTAGAGTAAGCGACGCGGCTAGCGGAAGCGGGTTCAAGCGTCCAGGTCGCTCTTACCCCTGGGAACGCCGTCGGAACACGCGGCGTTCCCAATCTGAATAATGAGGTTGTAAGATGGCGACTGTCAGGCTGGCATTGTCAAGATATGTTGCCTCCCCATATCCACAAGCGTATGCATCCTTACAGCCTCTACTACCCTTTTCTATGCACACTGGGGAACAGGCAGTCTAGAAAATTCGTTCATGTTGATAATCCACATCAACGGGAGGATGTACTAAAGTAGTATCCTATGGCAGCATCGTACCAATAAATCGTTGACACGTTCCATCTAACCGGTGGTGCTACCACCTTGTTTGCCGAATGTAGAGGATTGTGCTATACTATCAACCACTGGTTCGCCTAGTCCAACAACAGTGACGAGTTGTAGACGAAGTGCATGTTGTACTTCAGCGGCGTGATTCGTAGTTCCCCAAATACAGGTTCCCTCAGACGCCTGTATTGTCACGCTAAAGTACCAGGGTGGAGGGGCTAACCAGCTACTGGTTGGCCCATTTTGTCTCTCGTACGGGCGTAGAAACCGCGGTTTGAGTTCCCTCCCCGGTTTCAATTGTTCCATCAAGAGGTGTTTCATCTATGAATCCGACCATCCAGGCGAATGGGCACAGCCTCATTGAGGCAGTGCGTGAGCTTATGGACGTACGATCTTTCCGTGACCACCACTGGGAAGGCTCGTTCGCCGACTATCTCGACATCGTTAAGCGAAACCCGAAAGTCGCGCGTAGCGCGTACCAGCGTATCTACGATATGATCATGTCGTACGGATACGAAACCTACACGCAGTTCCGGGAAGAGCTCATTCACTATCACTTCTTTGATGATCCTTTCGATAACGGCGCCGACGCCGTCTTTGGCTTGGACCGCCAACTGATGGACCTGGTCCAGGTTTTCCAGTCTGCTGCGCGTGGGTACGGCACCGAACGCCGTGTTCTGCTGTTACATGGCCCGGTTGGCAGCTCCAAAAGCACCATCGTACGCCTGCTCAAAAAGGGCTTACAAGCGTACTCGGCCACCGAAGAAGGCGCGCTTTATACCCTTGTTTGGGATACCGAAGATGGTCCTATGGAATGTCCCATGCATGAGGAGCCGCTGCATCTGATCCCGCCCGCAGTCCGGCCTACCGTATTGGCGGATCTCAACGAGAATAACATCTCCGAATACCGGATAGCCATCACCGGCGATCTCTGCCCGGCCTGCCGCCATGTCTTTCGCACCCTGATGGAGCACCATCAGGGCGACTGGTCCAAGGTGATCGAACACATCAAGGTAAAGCGTCTGATCCTCTCTGAGCAAGACCGGATCGGCATCGGCACGTTCCAGCCAAAAGACGAGAAGAACCAGGATTCCACCGAGCTAACCGGCGATATCAATTACCGTAAAATCGCTGAATATGGTTCGGACTCGGACCCGCGTGCGTTCAACTTCGACGGCGAACTCAACATTGCCAATCGTGGCATTGTAGAGTTTGTCGAGTTGCTCAAACTGGATGTGGCCTTTCTCTACGACCTGTTGACTGCCTCGCAAGAGCATAAGATCAAACCCAAGAAGTTTGCACAGACAGACATCGATGAGGTGATCATTGGTCATACCAATGAGCCGGAGTATCGCAAGTTGCTAGCCAACGAATACATGGAGGCGCTACGCGACCGCACGGTCAAGATCGATATCCCCTATGTTACCCGTTTCCGCGACGAAGTGCAGATCTACGAACGCGACTTCAACAACCGCACCGTCTTGGGCAAACACATTGCTCCTCACACGCTTGAACTGGCGGCCATGTGGGCAGTCGTTACTCGCATGGAGGAGCCCAAACATGCCGGCTTGACACTCTTGCAGAAGCTCAAACTCTATGACGGTCGCTCACTACCCGGCTTTACCGAAGATGCTGTGCGCGAGCTCAAGTCGGTCGCCTCGCAAGAAGGGATGCAGGGCATTTCGCCGCGCTATATCCAGGACAAACTCTCAAATGCCCTGGTGGCGCACGGTGCGATGGGCTGTCTCAACCCCTTTGTTGTGCTGCGGGAGCTGGAGGCGGGCCTCAGGCACCACTCACTCATCACCAACGAGCGTGATCGAGAGCGTTATGCCCTGTTGCTCAATGATGTGCGGCAGGAATATGATGAGATCGTCAAGAATGAGGTACAGCGGGCCATCACAGCAGACGAGTCGGCCATCTCCCGACTGGCTGCCAACTACATCGATAACGTCAAGGCCTATACGCTGCGGCAGAAAGTGAAGAATCCCTTCACCGGCCGCGACGAAGAGCCCGACGAACGGCTGATGCGCTCCATCGAGAAGAAGATCGACATCCCCGAAAGTCGCAAAGATGATTTCCGCCGCGAGATCATGAACTATATCGGTGCGTTGGCGATCGACGGCAAGAAGTTCGAGTGGAATTCCAATGAGCGGTTGCGCAAGGCGCTCGAACTCAAGCTCTTTGAAGACCAGAAGGACAGCATCAAGCTGACCAGCCTGGTCAGCAGCGTCATCGATCAGGAGACGCAGGAGAAGATCGATGTGGTGAAGGCCCGGCTGATCAAGAACTACGGCTACTGCGACATCTGCGCCACGGATGTGCTCAACTATGTGGCAAGCATCTTTGCCCGCGGCGACGTAAAGGCGACGCAGTGATGCGTGATGCGTAATGCGTGATGCGTAACTCAGCTATCACGGATTACGCATCACGTATTAGCTTGTTGATAATACTCGTTCATCGAGAGCCACATTATGTCTCACATTGAACAAGATACTTCCCGCTATCGAGAGATCGTACGCGGGAAGATCAAGCAGAATCTGCGCCGGTATATGACCGACGGCCAGCTCATTGGGCGCCAGGGCAAAGACCTGGTGCGTATTCCGGTGCCTCAGGTCGATCTGCCCCATTTTACCTTTGGCAAGATGGGCAGTGGCGGCGTAGGTCAGGGGCCCGGCCAGCCGGGCGATATTCTCAGCCCCGGCCAGCCGGGCGACGGCGAAGGTGGAGCCGGTGAGGCGCCGGGCCAGCACATCCTGGAAGCCGAAATTTCCATCGATGAACTGGTGCAGATGCTGGCCGAGGAGTTGGAGCTGCCGCGCATCGAACCCAAAGGCAAGAAGAACATCCAGACCGATGTCACGCGCTACACCGACATCCGCAAGGTAGGGCCTGAATCACTCCGCCACTTCAAGCGGACCTACCGGGAGGCGCTCAAACGGCAGATCATGTCGGGCGAGTATGACCCCCGGCGGCCTGTGATCGTGCCCGTACGTGAAGATCGCCGCTACCGCTCGTACGAGACGAAGCCGGTGCCCGAGTCGAATGCCGTTATCATCTATATGATGGATGTCTCGGGCTCCATGGGCGAGCGAGAGAAGCGGTTGGTGCGCATGACAGCATTCTGGATCGATGCCTGGCTCAAGAACAACTACCGCAACGTCCACCGTCGCTATATCGTCCACGACGCCGCCGCCACCGAAGTAGACGAGGAGACCTTCTACCACCTCCACCAGAGCGGTGGCACCAAGATCTCGTCGGCGCTACACGTTTGCGAACAACTGCTCCAGACCCAATATTCACCCAACGACTGGAATATCTATCTCTTCCAGTTCTCTGATGGCGACAACTTTGCCAGTGATAATGACCGTGCGCTGGAGATCATCCAACACGCCCTGCTACCGGCAGCTAATCTCTATTGCTATGGTCAGGTCGACCAGCGTCATTATAGCGATTCCTTTCTCGAAGTACTCTCTGATCTAGGTGAGATGGAAAACCTGGTCATGACGCGCATCCCCAACGATGATGCGATCTACGATGCCATCAAGGAATTTCTCGGTAAAGGCAAGTAATGGTCAATTGTCAATGGTAAATTATCAATTGTTAAGGTCGGCTGCCAGACAACGGTGCCATTAACAACTGACCGTTGACAATTCACCGTTGACAATTAGAAGGGGGGTTATGACTTTCTCGAGTGTATTGCCTCGTGAGTTGCAGGAGATCGAGGCTGAGATTTTGGAATATGCAGGCGCCGAGGGGTTGGATTTTCCCGAAGTGCGCTTTGTGATGCTTGATTTCAACCAGATGAACCAGATAGCGGCCTACGATGGGTTTCCCAGTCGCTATCCACACTGGCGGTTTGGCATGGAGTATGAGCGGCTGCGCAAGAGCTATGCCTATGGGCTGCACCGCATCTATGAGATGGTCATCAACACCGACCCGTGTTATGCCTATCTGCTCGCCAGCAACCTACCCATCGACCAGAAGCTGGTGATGGCGCACGTTTACGGCCACGCCGATTTTTTCAAGAATAACCTCTGGTTCGACTATACGAACCGGCGGATGCTCGATGACATGGCGAATCATGCTACCCGGATGCGCCGCTATGTAGACAAGTATGGGTTGGATGAAGTCGAGACCTTTGTCGACCGCTGTCTTTCGTTGGACAACCTCATCGACCTCCACGGCCCCGGCATCCTGCGGCAGCCAAGCCGGGTCCCGGCAACCGAAGACTCGGAACCAGATACGGGCCGGTTGCCCAACGAGCGGGAATATATGGATTCGTACATCAATCCGCCCGAATATCTGGAAGCCCAGCGCGAACGATACAAACAGGAACAGCAGAAAGAGCAGAGATTTCCGGCCAATTCTCAGCGCGATGTGCTGCTCTTTCTGCTCGAATATGCACCGTTGGCGTCGTGGCAACAAGATATTTTGGGCATTGTCCGCGACGAATCGTACTATTTCTCACCCCAACGCCAGACCAAGATCATGAACGAGGGCTGGGCGACTTACTGGCATTCGCACATTATGACCCGCCATGCCCTCAAGCCCGAGGAGTTGATCGACTACGCCGACCATCACTCCGGCACGGTGGCAACGTCACCAGGGAGACTCAACCCTTATAAGCTGGGTGTCGAACTCTTCCGCGATATCGAGGACCGGTGGAACCGGGGCGCGTTTGGCGCTGAATACGAAGATTGCACCGACCAGCGCGCACGGGCCAACTGGGACCGGCAACTGGGTGAGGGGATCAAGAAGATCTTTGAGGTGCGCCGCATTTACAACGATGTCGGCTTTATCGACGAATTTCTAACGCGTGAGTTTGCCGAGGAGCACCAGCTCTTTACCTATCGCTATAACCCGCACGGTAATCACTATGAGATCGAAAGCCGCGAGTTCGAGGATATCAAGCGCCAGTTGCTCTTCCAGTTGACCAACTTTGGCGAACCGATCATCGAGGTAGCGGACGCAAATTACCAAAATCGGGGTGAACTCTACCTCACCCACCACTGGGAAGAGGTGGATCTGCGGCTTGACTATGCGCAGGCCACCCTCGAAAATCTCCACGCCCTTTGGGACCGCCCGGTCCATATCGAGACGACGTTGACCGAAAAAGGCCAGGCGCTGCTCTCGTTCGACGGCAAACAGCACACCAGCCGTCTGCTCCAACGGGCCAAATCATAGGGCAAGATGACATCTTGCCCCAACTCTACCCAGATGGCTTCAGGGGACAAGCTGACATCTTGTCCCCTACCTTTTCACCGCTTTCCATCTTTACTACAACCACCCTCACCGCTGGGCCGCACAAAGGGCCGGGCGATGTCATCGTAGCCTTTCCAGGCGTACGGGTCGCGGCCGGCGATGATCTCCACGTCGCGATAGTCGGCAATCGCCATGTGTGTGCCTTCGGGTGGTGTACGCCAGGGTAAGAGCGTCTCAGCGCTGCAATAATGATTGACCAGCACGCGCCGGTAGCCACTTTGTGCCCGGTTGGGCAACGAACGGTGGAGCAAATAGCCGTTAAAGAAGACGATGGCGCCCGCCGGCACCTCTACCGGAATAGCATCGTCGTCGCTGTAGGGGAAATAGATGGCCTCTCCGGTGCAGTCAAAGCGCCGGTCCTCGTGTTGGCGTTGCGGCCAGATGATCCCGTGCTTGTGCGAGCCGGGGATGACCCACAGACAGCCGTTCTCGACGGTGGCATCGTCCATGGCGATCCAGCCGCCGGTGAGCGAGCGGTCGCGAGTGGGGATGAAGTACTCGTCCTGATGCCACGCCTGCCCCGGCTTGCCCGACGCCTTGATAAAGAGCATCGACTGCATACATTTGACGTTGGGCCCGATGATCTGGGTCAGCACATCGACCATGACCCGCTGCGCCAGATAGTGCTTCATCACCGGCGACAGCTTGTGCGGAAAGTGAATGCAGAGATACCGGCGCAGCACATCATCATCGCTCTCGTCGGGGTCAGCGGGCGTAACACCCCGGACTTCGCCCAGTTGGCCCCGGCAAAGGCCGGTTGTCTCCTGGCGCAGTTCATCGACTTCGCCAGGGGTGAGTGCATCGGCGACGATCAGATAGCCGTTCTCCTCATAAAAAGCCTTGAGGTCCGAAGACGCCGGCGAGGTAGTCGTCTGATGTCCATTAACCGCAACCAGGGTTGACATAACAAGCTCCTTTGCAATGTCTAGCGTGAAAACAGGATAGCCCGATCATACCATTGCACCCCCTGTCGGACAAGCTCGCTCCGGCTTGAAGCAGGGCTTGAAGGTAGGGCTATTTTATATTGCGGAAAATCGTATTTCATTATCTCCCTCAAATTCTTGGAGCCACCCGGCTAGCGGCTGATTCTTGCGCGCGGGCTCAATTTCTGGCATGATTACTGGGTTCAACCAGGGAGGAAACAGAATGAACCAACCACTTCGCACCGTCGGTATCATCAGCCCGGGTGATATGGGGCATGTAGTCGGCCAGGTCTTAAAGACTCACGGTCTGCGCGTTGTGACCAGCCTGAACGAACGCAGCGCCCGCACCCGCGATCTGGCCGCCCAAGCCGGCATCGAGGATGTTGGCGGCTATCCAGAGTTAGTCGAGATCGCCGACATGGTGCTATCGATTCTTGTCCCAGCGGAGGCTGTTGCCGCAGCGCAACAAATTGCAACAGCGTTGTCTGGCGCCAGGGCAGATCTCACATTTGTCGATTGCAACGCTATCGCGCCGCAGACGGTGCAACAGATCGAACAGATCATCAAGGATGCGGGAGGGCGCTTTGTAGACGCCTCGATCATCGGCCCGCCGCCGCGCCGATTTGAGGCGACGCGCTTCTATGCATCCGGGGAGAACGCGGCTGATTTTGCCCGCCTCGCTCACTACGGGCTAAACGTCATCGTGCTCGATGGCCCGGCGGGGCAGGCTTCGGCGCTCAAGATGTGCTACGCTGCGCTCACCAAGGGTTTTACCGCACTCTGCACCGAGTTGCTTACGGCAGCCGAGGCCCTGGGCGTTGCGGATGCATTGGCAGATGAGTTCGAACTCAGCCAGGCCAACGTTCTACAGCAGATAAACCGCTCGCTCCCCGGCATGCCCCCCAAAGCACACCGCTGGATAGGCGAAATGGAGGAGATCGCCCAGACCTTTGCCCATGTAGGGCTCACCCCGCAAATTCTCGCTGGCGCTGCCGGTATGTACCGGCTGGTGAGCGAAAGTGCGCTCGCCGGCCGTACGCCAGAAGATACAACACCGCCACCCACGGCTCGAAAAATTGCCGCTGCCCTAGCACAACATCTTTCAGATAGAACAACATAGGGGGGACCTTATGCACCGTTGGAGTTCAGGGGATGTACAGGCAAACGGTATCCGCCTCCACTATCATCGCACGGGCGGTGCCAAACCGCCCATTGTCATGGCCCACGGCATTACAGACAACGGGCTCTGTTGGACACTCTTGGCCAGGGCGCTCGAGAATGACTACGACCTCATCATGGTCGATGCGCGCGGGCATGGACAGTCGGATGCGCCCGCCGCTGGTTATATGAACGCTGACCATGCCGCCGATTACGCTGGGCTGATCCAGGAATCGGGTCTGCGCCGGCCGGCCCTGATCGGCCACTCCATGGGCGCAGCCACGATTGCCTATTTGGCCTCACAACACCCCGATCTGGTCCATTGCATCTTGCTCGAAGACCCGCCGTGGACTGCAAGAGAGAAAGCCTCCTCTCCCCAAGAACAGCATGCACGGGCCGAAGCCTGGCGACAGGATCTCATCGCCCGCAAACAGTTGGCGCGCGCAGAGATCCTCAAACAGGTGCGCCAGCAGAATCCCACATGGTCGGAGGATGAGCTAGAACCGTGGCTCGAATCCAAGCTGCAAGTATCCCCCAATGTTTTAGACTATGTGGGCGCACCTTCGATCCACTGGACGGAATACGTGCCGGCGATCCGGTGCCCGGTGTTGCTCCTCACCGGTGATACAGAACGGGGCGGGATCGTCTCGGTAGAGGTTGCCAAAGAGGTTGTTGCGCTCAGCCCAAACGTTCAGGTGGCACACATTCCTGGCGCCGGGCACAGTATTCGCCGCGAACAGTTTCAACCCTATATGGCGGCCGTGCGCCGCTTCTTGCAGGAGGTTTATAGGTAGATAGATCTCTTTTGGTGGCGCCACCAAAACAACTGAACGCTCATTGCAAAAAGACCTGGATGGCGAGTACCATCCAGGTCTTTTTGCAATAAAACGGTTGATTTCACCGTCGTGGCGCCCCATACTGCTTTCCCCCAGAACAATACATTGCGCCACGACAGCTGAATCCGTAGATTCAAAGGCAGCATAAATCAGACAGCTTAGGACGCCATGATAGGAAGTTAAGAAAAGGATAAAAGGATCTCTTTCCAAAATTGGCAAATCGTTCTGCGAGAAGCCATCCTTATGACGTATATGAGTTCTGATTTTAGTGTAGTCACTTCAGTACCAATGGATAGTGCAAAATCGGAAAATTGCGCGATAATCTATTTACCTTAATATCATCGAAAGGTTTCTGAAGTTCTGGACACTCTTTCCAGAGTACAAACCTTACGATCAATATCAGAAACATCTTTATCACGGGGGTTCACAGGCACATCCCAATCACATCCCCAGGGCATTGCGATTGTGTCTGTAAATATTGTGTTTGTACATGATGTGAAAGACAAGCAGTTATTGAAAGGGCGGTCGTAGCATTTTGGTAGTTTAGGCCTTTTATGTTTCACCTACACCTCTCATTGCTCCTCTCCATGCCTCCAATGTAGGTGCAGTACAGATCTGACGCACAACATCATCTTGCCATCGAACCAGAAGCGTAATTTGTAAGGCCTATCTCTGCAAGTTTGAGGAGGCACGAAGGCGCTGGCGCCTCATTGTTGTGGAAACAGATCGCTTCACGGCAATGGAAGCGCCAGATGCGATGTGGATTCGATATCCAGTTATTTCTACCCAACGTGTTTAGCCGGAGGTATAAAGATGAACTACGTCTATAAAAGGGGCTGGGACCGTCGCCTGAACCGCAGTCTACCTATTCTCCATATATTGCTCTTTGTTCTTGTGCTGTGGGGTGCGTTTTGGCTTACTATACGGCATAGTTGGGCCGCTAGCGACTCTGAATTGGATAACCATACCACTGAAGATGCGCAGCCGGAACAGGTTCCCACGGCGGATGAGAGCGCCAATGCCACACGCCAGGTCATCCGCGGGTTACTCCTTTCTGCCCCGGCGAACGGTATCGGCCACTGGGTGATTCAGACATCCGATCAACGTATCCATGAGGTACGCGTTCGCAACGAAAAGCCGCTGGCAGACGGCGTACTGCCAGCGGCCAGTTGGGTTTACGCCGATGTCCAGGTGCAAGGTCATAACAAGCTATTTGCGACCCAAATCCGCCTCGACTCTTATCAACCGGGCGAAGTTGTCGTACGGCTGGCCAGCGACTCGCTCTCGTCCACTATCGCCAGCCGCTATGATCTGATGCTCAATTCCACGCTCCTTACATCGGGCTATATTTACCGGTTTTCCACGCACGACCCCCGGGTCGATGTCGTGAAGCTGGTAGAACGCATGGCCTCGGACAGTGATATCATCTGGGCGGAACTCAATTATATCAACAGCACATTCAGGGGCTCTCCTTACCGGACCTGGGGCTGGGCTGGACCGGAACCGTCTGGCTACCTCAATCAGGAAGCTTACTCGCAGATCAATCTACCGGCCGCCTTGGAACATTATCAGGGTGATGGCACCACCATTGCTTTGTTGGACACCGGCATCGACCTCTCTCATCCAGCGCTGGCTGGCCATTGGATGGAAGGCTACGATTTTGTAAGCGATGATACCGAGCCGCAAGACGAGGGGCCAGGATTGGGCTGGGGTCACGGTACGCATATTGCCGGCATCATCGCGCATGTCGCCCCTGACAGCAAGATCCTCCCGTTGCGGGTACTGGATACGGACGCGCGCGGCGATGTCTTTACCCTGGCCTATGCCATTGAATGGGCAGTACAAAATGGCGCAGATGTGATCAACCTGAGCCTGGGCGCCGAGTGCGATTGCGCACTCCTGCGAGAGACGTTGGAACAAGCCCAGGCAAGCGGCGTGATCATTGTAGCAGCGGCGGGCAACGACAACACAAACGAGATGCAGCACCCGGCCATCTATCCGGGGGTCCTCGGGGTGACGGCGCTCGACGGCAGGAACCGCAAAGCGGAATTTGCGAATTACGGTCCGTGGGTGACCCTGGCGGCACCGGGCGTTGGCATTACATCTACCATTATCGGCCCACAAGGCAGCGGCTATGCCGTCTGGAGTGGCACCTCCATAGCCACAGCTTTTGTCAGTGGAGCAGTGGCATTGACCAGACATAAGTTACCCGATGCTACCACCGAAGAGATCCGGCAACTGCTCACAGGTCACGCTCGCAACATCGATAGCGCCAATCCCGAACATGCGGGAGCGCTTGGTGGCCTCTTAGATATCGGTGCGGCGGTGACGGTAGATGAAAGCGATCTACCAACGCAGCTCTATCTTCCACTCGTGGCGCGCTAAGAAACTATCTCAAAGTCGGTTGTACCTCTGGAGTGCTTTCGGGCAGCACAGGTATGCACAGCGATTTTGTGATAATTTCTAAGTCGAATGGGTAGGTTCTGTTGACATTTCGGTTCAGACTAGAGGTGCAACGCACTTTTCAAGTGCATCGCACTCGTGTAAATACGCCAAATGTCAACAGAACCTAGCGACGGCGCTCTCTGGTCGGGCTGCACAACTTGGCACCCATAGGGACCTTCAAGGAATTTATGACTCCTCGAATCTTGCTCGTTGAGGACTTCGATTTTGTATTAGAGTTCTTAGAGGAATGGCTAAGACTTTCTGGTTATCAAGTCTATTGTGCAAAAGATGCAGATGAGGCGCTTGCCTGTTGCGCCCGCACCGCCATTGACCTTTGTCTCTTTGATGTTCGTCTGCCAGGCAAGAGTGGTCTGGCCCTCTGCGGTGAAGTGCGTAAGCGCTATGGAACACCGGTGATCATGTTCACCGGGTTATACACCAAGGATGAAATCTGGGAACGAGCGAAAAAGGTCGGTGCAAGCTGTGTGATCGAAAAGCCTTTCTCGCTCGAAGAATTGGAGCAACAGATCACCCGCGTCTTACAGACGAGCCAGACCTATGCGTAGAACTGGCCGGTTATGGGTTTATCACGACCCCCGGCTCTACCGCGCTTCAGACCCGGTCGATGGCAAGCGATTTGCCGGGCGCAGGGGCGTTGATTGGCGTCTCGTAGAGGTAACAGGATGCCTCATGACCGGCTTCACCAACCGGGTACAGAGGCGGGTAGCTTTTCAAACAATGGTCCATCCGGTGCGGACAACGAGGGTAGAAGCGGCAGCCGCTCTCCACGCTGACACGCATCTGTTCGTCATCCAGGCTCAGCACCGACTCACCGCCCCAACGCACCGTCGGGTCTGGCACCGGGATCGACTCGATGAGCAACTGGACATAGGGATGTTTTGGGTTCTCGATCACCTGAGTTGTGCGGCCATGTTCGGCGATGGCTCCCTGATAGAGCAGGTAAATATGGTCGCCGATCTGGTAAGCAGTGCTCAGGTCGTGGGTGATGTAGAGAAACGAGATGTTGTGCTGGTCGCGCAGCTTGAGCATCAGGTCGAGGATCAATGCCCGCAGCGACGCATCCACCATAGAGACCGGCTCGTCGGCCACCAGCAGCCGCGGCTTGAGGAGAAAGGCGCGCGCCACCATCATCCGCTGACGCTGGCCACCGCTGAGCTGGTGTGGATACTTCTCTAGGACCTCCTCACCGCGCAAACCGACCTCGTTGAGGGATTCCTCGATGAGGTCTCTGGCTTCTTTGCGACTCTTCGCCAGCTTGAAGTTGTTGATCACCAGGTCAAAGATGTGCTTAACGCGATAGAAGGGATTGTAGACCGCATAAGGATCTTGAAAGATAGCCTGCACATCGCGGCGATAGGCCAGCCGCTGTTCGCGATTCATCGTCGCCACATCGATACCCTTGTACAAGATCTGGCCCGAGGTGGGAGAAACAAAACCTAGGACTAGGTTGGCAAGGGTCGTTTTGCCACTGCCACTTTCGCCAGCGATAGTGGTGATCGTCGCCGGTCGCTCATCGATTTTCAGACTGAAATCCTGTAACGCCACCGTGACCGGGCCGCGGTGCAGAAAGCCACCACCATAGACTTTGGTGACGTTCCGGATTTCTAACAGTGGGGTAGCCATCAACGATCCTATTCCTCGTACAGATGACAGGCAGCAGAGTGGTTGGAGCGATATTCTTTGAGGGGCGGGCGCACCCGGCGACAGATCTCCATGACATGGGGGCAGCGCCCCTGGAAGATACAGCCGGGCGGCGGGTTGCGTAGATCGTGGGTGATCCCCTCGGTAATCCGGAGCGGTTTCCGCTCTTTGATGGACGGGATCGATTCGATGAGCAACTGGGTGTAAGGATGCAACGGCTCGACAAAGACTTTACCTACCGGCGCCATCTCCACCAGGTGCCCGGCATACATGACAGCAATGCGATCGGCCACCTGCGCCATCAGCCCCATATCGTGGCCGATAATGATCATAGAGACGCCCAGCCGGGCCTTGATGTCAAGCAGATTTTGCGCAACAACGCGCTGCACCACCACGTCGAGCGCGCTGGTCGGCTCGTCGGCGATGATCAGCGGGGGGTTGAGGGCGATCGCCATAGCGATACAGACGCGCTGTTTCATCCCGCCGCTCAGTTCATGGGGATACAGGTCGTAGACGCGGCTTGGCAGGCCCACCATGTTCAAGAGCCGGAGGATCCGTTCGCGCAACACCGGGCGCGACTGTCTGCCCTCGTGCGTCTCGATGGCTTCGCCGATCTGGTCGCGAATGCGCATCACCGGGTTGAGCGAGTTCATCGCGCCTTGCGGGATCAGCGCCAGCAGCCGCCAGCGCAAGTCGCGCAATTCCCGCTCGTTGAGCCGCGCCAGATCCACACTGTCGAGCAGGATCTGCCCGCCGACAATGCGCCCTGGCGGCTGCACCAGCCGCAGGATCGCCATGGCGGTCGTGGTCTTGCCACAGCCTGATTCCCCCACCAGACCGACGATTTCACCCTGGTAGATTTGAAAGCTCACATCATCCACTGCCCGTACGGCGCCGGTTGGTGTTTCGTAATAGACTTTCAGGTTTTTTACATCGAGAACAACCGTTCGCCCGTCGTTGCGGCCATTGGATGACAGTTGTGGCGCCGCCTGGCGCAGTTGAGGTTGTGATGAGGTAGTGATCGTCATTGCGGTTTGATTCCTCTCAGGCGAGGATTGGCGATCTCGTCGAGGCCGATGGTCATCAAAAAGAGGCCAGAAAAGATCCATATGAGCGCTACAATGGGCACACCCCACCACCACCACATCCCACGTAAAATAGCCGAGGCGCTGATCGCGTAGAAGATCGTCATGCCCAAGGTGGGGATGCGGGTAGGGCCGAGACCGAGGACCTCAAGACCCGTGGCAGCCAGAATGGCGCCGGAGACGTTGCCAGTAAAGCTGGCCGCCAGATACGGCAGCAGGTTGGGCATCATCTCCTTGAACATGATGGCAGGGGTCGAAGCACCGGAGAGGCGCGCCATCTGTACATAGCCGCGCTCGCGCAGCGAAAGCACCTGGGCGCGGATGAGCCGGGTGGGGCCCGGCCAGGCAAAGGCCGCCAGCATCAGCGCCATATTCTCGACGTTCAACTGCCGTACATACGCAGAGATCACAATGAGCACGGCCAGCGCCGGGATCGTAATCACTGCATCGCTCAAAACGCGAATGACGGCGTCCACCCAGCCGCCTATGTAACCAGCCGTAAAGCCTAAAATAATACCAATGATCATACCGGCGCCAGCTGCGATGAGACCAATACGCAGGGACCGTGGCGCACCAACTAGTAGCACAGCCAGCATATCGCGACCACTACTCTCGGTGCCAAGCGGGTGATCCCACGTGGGTTGGCCAAAACCCATGGCCAGGTTGGCTTGTCCCCATGCTGGAGGTAGATTTAGCGGTGACGAGGCCGGCAGCGCCAATCGCGTCTCCCAAATAAGCGGCCCAACCGCAGTCATCAACACGATGACCAACACCATACCCAACCCGATCAAAAATTTCGGGTTCAGCCACGGCGAGTCAAAGCGATTGAGTCGCGACACCTTGCGTGGGGCGGCGGTTGCTAGCGTTTCAGCAGATGTAACGGCCATGAAAACACCTTATCATTGGTCCTCGGTCACTGGCCATTCGTCATTGGTAGCCGGAGATGTTGCGCCGAAACCAATGACCAATGACAAATGACCAATGCAACTTATCCGCGCTCATAGGTGATGCGCGGGTCGATAAACGGGTAGAGCAGATCCAGAATCAGTACGGCGGTCGCCGTACAGACGATCAACAAGAAGACGATGCCCTGCATCAGGGTGTAATCATTCGTAACGATGCCCTGGTAGAGCAGATACCCCACGCCCGGATAGGCGAAGATATACTCCACCAATGTCGAACCGCCCACAATGCCGCCCAGGCTGAGCGCCAGCGCCGTCACCTGGGGCAAGACCGAATTGCGCACCCCGTAGAGCCAGAAGACGCGCCGCGGACGTAACCCTTTGGCATCGGCCAGGATCATGTAATCCTCGCCTTCGTTGGTGATCATCATACCACGCATACCCAATGCCCAAAAGCCCATACTCGCCAATACAACCGAGAGCGCCGGTAGCGTGCCATGATGGATGACGCTCCCAATAAAAGACCAGTTGAACCCGCGCGGCAGGCTACTGTCAAAAGCGCCCGACGGTGTCGGAAAGAGACGTAATCCAAAGACAAACATGTAGATCAGCAGGATGCCCAACATAAAGTAGGGGATCGAAGTAAAGACCATGCTGACCGGCAATAATTGTTTGATCCATTCAGGTGTACGGCGCCACCCCAAGATGGCGCCAATCGTATTGCCGATGATGAATGAGAGAATGACCGCCACTGTGAGCAGCCCCACCGTCCACGGTAGGGCGCGGGCGATCATATCATCCACACGACTGGGAAACGAGGCCAGCGAGTAGCCCAGATCAAGGGTAAGCACGTTGCCCAAATACCGGCCATATTGGATGTACCAGGGGTCATCTAGCCCAAAGCGAGCACGCCATCTCTCAATGATCTGAGCCGCGTTCTCTACATAGCCAGACTGCGCCGTCATCCGCGTGATCATGGCAGTCACCGGGTCACCGGGCGCCAGGCGAGGGATGATAAACATAAGCGTCGCTCCCAGCCAAATCGTAAAGACAAACATGCCGAGGCGACGGAAGATATAACCGGGTGTAATTCCACGCATGATTTATAGACTGCGAGATCAGGAGACTGGAGATTAGAGACCGGAGATTGGCTGCCTCCAGTCTCTGATCTCCAGTATCTCAACACTTACTGCGCCGGTTGCAGGTTGTGAATGATGTAATGCGTATGCTGCCACCACGTCGGCGGGTGGATGTAATCGTTCTCCGCCGTGGGCCAGTTGGTCCAGTAGGTGGTGTCAAATGGGATGATCTTCTTGGCCTGTGTGATGGGGAGCACCGGCAGTTCGTCAAACCAGATATCCATGGCCTGAATGAACAACTCCTCAACACGCGGGTCGCCTAACGGCAGCGTGCCCATCTCTTCGACGATGGCACTGTACTCTTCGGCTGCCGGACCCTGCCAGCGCCACCAGTTGCGCGAAGCACGTTCTCCCTCAGGCAACAGCCAGTTGGTGCTAAAGGTATCCAGCGAGTTCCACGGCTCGTTTACCGAACCGCACGTCTGCCAGCCCATGCGCGACTCAAAATTGCCAAAGGCATGGTTGTCACCCCAGGTGCCGCCGGCCTCGTTGCGGGTGCTGGCGTTGATGCCAAAGGCCTGAAGCTGCTCCACCACCACCTGTGCAATGCGCTGCTTTTCGATAAACGCCTCGTGCGTGGTGATGTCAAGCGTCAACTGTTGGCCATCTTTCTCGTAGTAGTCGCCGTTCTTGACATAGCCCTTGGACTCCAGAATTTCAGCCGCTCGTGCCGTGTCGGTCGTCCAAAGCTGTTCCGTGTCCCAGACACCTGCTGCCTCCGCTGCATCCACATAGGCGTCGAGCGGTGGGTAGGCGGGGAAGAAATGGCGCGACTTAAAGGTCGAACTCTCGTAGGCGATCTCCACGATCTGGTCGCGGTCGATGACATAGTTGATCGCCCAGCGCATCTCAGGGTCGTTCCACGGTTCGCGGCCCAGGTTGAACTCAAAGGTGCGCGAGCAAGGGTCGGGCACCCATGCTTTGGGCAGGTCCTCGTACCAGGCAATGATATTGTCGCTCTGCGCCTGTAAAGCTTGCAGGGTGCCCAGCGTCACATCCATCAGGCTGTCAAGACGGTGCTCGCCCATCAATGCGGCGCGGGTTTCAGGCGGGCCGGCCCAGGTCCAGACTAGGCGTTCTGGCTGAGGCAGCGCCCTCCAACCGGTCTTGGCGCCCCACCAGTCATCGTTGCGCACATAGACAAACTCAGTCGGGCTAACGCTCGCCAGTGTGTAAGGGCCAGTGCCAATCGGCCAACCCTGCGCCGCGTCATAGAACTTGAAGGTCATCGGGTCCTGGTCGCCCCAGATATGTTCGGGCATGATGTAGACGCTGTTATAGATCTTGACCGAAAAATAATCGAGCTGGAAGCGAGGGTTGGAATCCTTGAGCACAAATTCGACCGTCAAGTCATCTACCTTGTTAACGCTCTCCACCCACTGATCCATGGATGCGGAGAAGCCGCCGAGTTCGCCGGGATGGCTGCGAAGCATGTCGATGGTAAAGACCACATCATCGGCATTGAATGCTTCGCCATCGCTCTATTCTACCCCTTGGCGGATTTTGAGGGTCCAAACATCTTGAGTCTCATTGGCTTCAAAGCTTTCGCCCAACCAGGGAATGAACTCGCCAGTCTGGTAGTTGAGGATAAAGAGTGGCTCCAGGATCGCTTGCTGGTAGCCGTGGTCGGTGCGGCTGCCGGGGACGAAAGGGTTCCAGAGTTCGGGGTCTTGAACACGGCCGCCGTCGATATCAAAGATGACAGTGCTGGCGCGTTCCGCATCGACTGCGGCGGGGGCGGCGGGCTGCTCACCCGCCGGGGCCGGTGCCCCTGGCACTTGTTGCGGTGGGCAGGCCGTCAGCAAGAGCGCCATGATCAATAGCACACTGGCAAGTAACGGTGTTCGTCTTACGCCAATCATGTGGGTTTCCTCCTTTGGTCAAGAGTTGGGAAGCACGTGCAGGCAGAGTCGCTCAGAGAGCGACCAAGGGTTTGTCTGGTAACGCGTGCGAGGCTTCTTTCAGCGAGTGCATGAACGCGCTTCTTGCCGGGCAAAACCGATAACACTGAATACAGCGGGATCCTGTGGGACAAAACTCTGATGCCGAGCAAGCAGGAAAATCATTGGGAGTAAACTGCAACCGCTTGCTCACAGCCCAGTATAGCGGTAATGTCCAAAATCGTCAAACCGGCCCCAAAGTTGGGATCCGTCCAGAAAAAGGGGCAGGTTTGCATGACCACCTTCCCGGAAGGGGGCGCAAGATGGCTTCTCGACCAGGCTCTTTTGGCCCTCTTTCGGGAAGGTCTACAGGATCCCTAATCCCGGACGCACCCCTGGATCCTGGGTGTGTCCAAAATTTGGAGCAAACCCGTATTCCGGGAAAGGGCCGGAAAGTTTCTGATCGTTCACCGCGATGGCGGCCCTTTCCCGGAATGCGGAGCCGGGGCAAGCCGCCCCCAATCCCGGACGCACCCCCGGATCCTCTGCGCGTGGCATCAAGATGCGCGGGTGTGATAGAATAACAGACGATCCCTTTTACCCAGCGGCGACGGAGGCGCCACCTATATGATTATGCACGGACAAAACAGGCATCCTATCGCTTCTCTATGTCTTCTCATTCTCTTGGCTGGTACGGTGGTGGCCCTGGCAGCATGCGGTGGCGGTCAAACGACCCCGGCCAACGCGGATACGAGCAGCCCCCGCATTGCAGGCGAGGGCATTACCTTTCTCTATTTTTTCCGGGATAACTGCCCTCCATGCGCCACGATGGACCCGGTTGTCGCCAGTTTGGAGAGTGACTACGGTGATCGGCTGTCGGTTCAACGTTACAATGCCGACAGCGACGAAGGTCGCCAGCTGATGGAGCAATACGACCTCAGAGATGCTCCCAGCTATGCCATGGTCGGGCCCGATGGCGCCAAGCTGTGGGGTCTCACCGGACCCATCCACCGCGATATGCTGCGCCAGCAAGTGCAATTGCGCGTCGGCAGGTAGATGGCCTTTTTCTTACAGTTTCCCACAGGTACATAGCTGTGTTATGATGTGTGTACGGTCAGCGATGTAGACAGCCCCTTAAAACGAACTGGAAGCCCGCCATGAAAGCACTGGTCTACCAAGCACCCTGGAAGATGACGTTGGAAGATGTCCCCGCCCCCGACCCTCAGCCCGGTGAAGTGGTCATCGCCGTCAAGGCGGTCGGTATCTGCGGGTCCGATGTCCATGGTTATACCGGCTCCACTGGACGCCGCACGCCGCCGATGATCATGGGCCACGAGTTTGGCGGTGTCGTGGTGGCCGTGGGTGAAGGGGTCACCAAGGCCAAGCCAGGTGATGAGGTGGTGGCGACGCCCATCTTTCCTTACAGCGGTGTTGGGCAGCGCCGCGTTCTGGGTGTTTTTAGCACACCAGGCGCCTACGCCGAGCAGGTGGCCGTCCACGAGTCGATGTTGTTGCCCAAACCAGCCGGCCTCTCCTGGCGGCTGGCGGCTATGTGCGAGCCGCTCTCGGTGGCGCTCCATGCCATCAGCCGCACGCCCATCCCGCTGATGGGGACGGTTGCGATTGCCGGCGCCGGCACGATTGGATTGTTAGCAATGCTAGCCGCCCGGCTGGCCGGCGCCGGTAAGGTGATTGTCACCGACCTAATCCCGCACCGGCTGGAGATGGCCGAAGAACTGGGCGCCGACCTGGCCGTCAACATCAAAGAACAGGACCCGGTGCAGACCATCCTCGACGCTACCGGCGGCATCGGCGTCGATGTCGCCATCGAGGCTGTGGGCATTGCACCAGCTGTCCAACAAGCACATAAGGTCACACGCAACGGCGGTCACATCACCTGGATCGGCAACAGCGAGCGCATGATCGAAGTCGATATGCAAGAAGTGGTAACACGTGAACTGACGGTAACAGGCACATACGGTTTCCAACAGGAATTCCCGCTGGCGCTGGCGGCCATAGCCAGTGGCCGTATCAACGTCGAGCCCATGATCGAGCGTGTGGCGCCGCTGGCCGAAGGGCCGCAGATCATCGACGACCTGGCAGCTGGGCGCAGCGACCTGGTCAAGGTGATCTTGGAACCATAAGCTGGGCTATCGCAGCGGCTTGGAAGTGGACCGGGGTGTTGCACACATAGCGCAGCGGGTAACGGAGGTGCATCGCACGCCATGCGTGCAACGCACCGGCCGCTGTAAGGAGCCTTGTATGACGAAAACATTGGCCGCAAAGGAGATGCCGCATTCCGGGGTGCCCTCTGGGCCCCCACCTTCGCATTTCCCAGACCGCCCCGGCTGGGTCCCGGCAGAGATCACGGCCAACTGGGACCCCAATCCCTACGCCTACCAAACCGAGGAGGAGCTGATGCCCGCCGGGGGTCTGCATGGTCAATTGCTGGCCTACATCGTCGAACTCTTGCGCTATGTGCTGGCCCGCCGTGGTCTCATGTTTCTCATCGACACCTTTCTGCTCTACCGCGACGAACGAGGAGTCAAACAGCGGATTGCGCCTGACCTCTTGCTTATGCCGGCCCGGTTCCCACCGCCGTCGGCCTACGATCTGGATGAGGAGCCACCTCCCCTGCTCCTGGTCGAAGTCACCTCGCCCAAGAGTCGCCTAGCCGACCTCGAGCACAAGGCGACCTTCTATCTGAACCTCGGTGTGCCGGCCTATCTGGCCATCGATGCTGTCAATTCAACTGGCAGGTTACGGCGCCGCATCGAACTCCACTTGTGGCGCCGGGTCGATGACGAAATGCAGGAAATGACGCCCGATGAGGATGATGGCTTCACCCTTCCGGAGATGGGCGTACGCGTGCTGGCCGATGGACAGCGCATCCGCTTTGTCGATCTGACGACCGGCGATGAATTGCTTGATAGCGGTGAACTGGTCGCTGCTTTGGAGGCGGAACGGCAACAAAAGCTCGCCGAGCAGCAGGCGCGCCTCGCCGAGCGTGACGCACGTCTACGTGCTGAGGCCGAACTTGCCCGTTTGCAGGCCGAATTGCGCAAACTACGTGGAGAAGAATAGGAGATACTATCGTGCGTGCTCTGGTCAAGTATGGGCGTCAAGATGGCGATGTCGAAATTCGGGATGTGCCCGAACCGATCATCGGGCCAGATCAGGTGTTGCTGGAGGTGAAGGCTGCGGGGGTCTGCGGCTCGGATCTTCACATGTGGCGGGAAAAACAGAGTTGGGCAGTCAAGCTGCCGCTGGTGTTGGGTCACGAATTTTGCGGGGTCGTGGTCGATGTGGGCGAGAACGTTGCAAACTTTGCGGTAGGCGACCGCGTGGCCTGCGAGACCGCGGCGCAGGTCTGCAACCAGTGTGTCTACTGTCTGAGCGGAAACTACAATCTCTGCCCCAACCGGCTTGGCTACGGCGCTCTGGCCGACGGCGCTTTCACCCGTTATGTCGCCGCCCGCCCGCAGATCCTCCACCGCATTCCCGACAATGTGCCCTTTGAACACGCCGCGCTCACCGAGCCGATCTGCGTTGCCTACAACGCGCTGGTGGAGAAAACCGACATGCGTCCTGGCGACCTGGTCATAATCCAGGGGCCGGGCCCGATTGGGATCATGGCGCTCCAGGTGGCGCGGCTGCGCGGCGCGGGGACGATTGTGGTCCTGGGCACCGATGTCGATGCGCACCGGCTGGAGGTCGCCGCCGAACTCGGCGCACACCACACGCTCAACATCCAACGAGAGGACCCGGCCCAGTTCATCCACTCGCTTGGGGACGGATTTGGCGCCGATCTCGTAGTAGATTGTACTGGTGTCAGCAAGGCGCTCAAACAGTCACTCGACCTGGTGCGCCCCAATGGACGCATCACCAAGATCGGCTGGGGGCCCCAGCCGTTGGACTTCAATCTCGACCCGCTGGTGGGCAAAGCCGTTACCTTGCAAGGGTCGTTTAGCCACACCTATCCAACCTGGGAACGGGTGCTCGGCCTGCTCTCGACCGGCCAGATCAACCTGGAGCCGGTCATTGGCGGGGTCTATGGCCTGACCGAATGGGAGGAAGCCTTTCACAAGATGGAGCAAGGCAAGAACGTAAAGTCTGTGTTGCGTATTGAGTGACCACAGACCTTGCGGATTGCATACATCAACCCATCTTTTCCACATCATCATTTCCAAACAGGAGGAACAGCGTATGTGGGGCTTCATCGTCTGGATCATTGTCGGTGCGATCGCCGGCTGGTTGGCCGGGCAGATCATGAAGGGGAGTGGCTTTGGGTTGTGGGGCAACATCGTAGTCGGTATTGTAGGTTCGCTCATCGGGGGTTTTCTCTTTGGTGCGCTTGGGCTGGGCTCGCCCGACAACATCATCGGCTCGCTCATAACGGCGCTGGTGGGGGCCGTGATCTTGCTGGCCATCGTGGGCGCTATTCGCCGGTAGGGTGCTACGAGCACAGGTGACACCACTGTGCGACAAGGAAGTACTGCTGGCCGAAGCCGTGTTCGATTGGATTTAACGCAAACTGGCCTCCGGGGGTAGCCGCAACAGCCTTGTCTAGTCGAGCTGTTTGCGGACACCCTCGGAAGTCTTGCCTGGGTTAGATGAAAATAGCTATGAGTCAATATCAAGAGAATAAAGAGCGACAACCAATCATTCAAATCTCGCTCGACGTCACCTCTATCGAGGAGGGGCTCGATCTGGCCCGCGCCGCGGTGGCAGCCGGCGTGGACTGGCTCGAAGCCGGCACGCCGCTGATCCTGGCTGAGGGGCTCCACGGTGTGCGGGCGTTGCGCAAAGAATTCCCCGATGTGCCCCTGGTTGCCGACCTGAAGACGATGGATGGGGCAGGTCTGGAGGCCGAGATGATGTTTCAGGCCGGCGCCAATATGGTTGTCGTCATGGGGCAGGCGCACGACGCCAGCATCATCGAACAGGTGAAGATGGCGCGACGCTACGGCGGCAAAGTCATGTGCGATGTCATGCTCTGCCCAGACAAACCCAAACGGGCGCGCGAGGCGGAAGACCTGGGTGTGGACTACATCATCGTCCACACCGGCTTTGATGAGCGCAACCTGATCCCCGGCCTCAGCCCGCTGGATGATCTGCCGGGTGTGCTGGCCGCGGTGACGATCCCCGTACAGGCGGTCGGCGGCCTCACCGTCGACCAGGCGATCCAGACGCTGGAGATGGGCGCCGAGATCGTTGTCTTTGGCGCACCGCTGGTCATCAGTGGTACAGAATTCAAAGCGGCTGACGACAATTTTGCGACAGTTCTGCGCGAGATTGTCCATCGTGTCAAAGGAGACACGTAAGCCGTAGGAGGCAATCATGACTCAAATCTTAATCGCACCCGATCCAACCCGGGAAGCACGGCAGACGGTCGGGCACGAGACAAGCAGGCCGGCCGCAAGATCACAATTTCCCCGCCAGGGCGAGCCGAATATTGGGTGGTTGTTCCGTGGGACAGGCAAGTCCGGGTCTATCGGCTTGTCGATGGGGCCTATCAACTGGCCGGGGAATTGGGTTCCGGCCAGGTCGCCCGTTCTGACGTTTTGAGGGGATTTACCATTGCCGTTGACCAACTTTTCGAATTTGAGATGGAGCACACAGATGTTCAAGAATCTTAGTACCGGCGCGTTGGGCGTCAAAGCAACGCTGGCGGATCAGATCGACCTGGCGCGGCGGCACGGCTTTGCTGGCATTGACTTCTCGATTACCGAGGCGCAGCAGCTGGCAAAGGAGAAGGGGAGCGGCGCACTCAAGGAACTCTTTGCTCAAGCAGGCGTCAAACCAGGCGCCTGGGGCTTTCCAGTTGATTTTCGCAGGGATGAGCAAACGTGGCGAGAAGGTCTCAAGGCCCTGCCAGAACAGGCTGCATTGGCCGCCGAACTCGGCTGTTTCCGCACTTTCACCTGGATCATTCCGGGCGACAATGAGCGCACCTTCTGGGAGAGCTTTGCTTTTCATGTGGAGCGTCTGCGCCCCGCCGCCGAGATTCTAAAAGAGCACGGTCATCGTTTCGGGTTGGAATTTATCGGCCCCAAGACGCTGCGCGACACTCGCCAACATCTTTTTGTTTATACGCTGGATGGTATGTTGGCGCTCGGCGCAGCCATCGGCACGGGCAACATGGGGCTGCTGCTGGATATCTGGCACGTCTACACCTCCCACGGCACCCACGACGATGTACGCAAGCTGGCCGCGGCGGATATCGTCGCCGTCCATGTCAACGATGCGCCGGCTGGCAAGGAGGTGGACGAACAGCTCGACAATGTCCGCACCTTGCCCGGAGAAACCGGTGTCCTCGACATTGTCGATTTTCTCCACGCCCTGCGTGATATCGGCTATGACGGCCCTGTGACCAGCGAGCCATTCAGCCAGCGGGTGCGCGACCTGCCGCCCGAAGAGGCCGTGGCCGAAACGGCGGCGGCGATGGACAAGATCTGGCGATTGGCGGGAATTTGATAGAATGTGGATGAGGCAGAGTCAGCCGAGTTCTACGCAGTTCAGTTGCCGTGGCCGCATTGCAGCGTACGTTGTGTTCGGCAGGTAAAGTTGTTACATATTGCTCAAAAACAGTAGCAACACAGAGATACACAGAGTTCGGCGCTGTGTATCCATCATACCAGACCACAGAGAGGGCACAGAGACCACAGAGTTTTTTCTTAGTGTGCTCTGTGCCCTCTCCGCGTTCTCCGTGTTCCTGCTGTTGCTTTTGACCTATCTCATAAGGAGAAACTGATATGATAGAAGTTGCACTGATTGGGTGCGCGCATATCCACACCCCCGGTTTTATCAAGCGCTTGCAGGCGCGTGACGATGTGACCGTGATAGCCGTGTGGGACCACGATTCTGCCAGGGCCCAGAAACGGGCGGATGAACTCAACGCCCCCGTTGTCAGTGATCTGAACGAGGTGTGGTTGAATCCTCAGATTCCCGCTGTGGTCGTCTGTGCCGAGACCGATCGCCACGAAGAGCTTGTGCTGGCGGCAGCCGCGGCTGGGAAGCACCTCTTTGTCGAAAAACCGCTTGGGCTGGCCGCAGCCGACGCCAACCGCATGGCCGATGCCATTGAGCAGGCCGGTGTGCTCTTTCAGACCGGTTATTTCCAGCGCGGCAACCCCTTCCACCTTTTTGCCAAAGAGCAGATCGAACGGGGCAGCTTTGGCCGGATCACCCGCATCCGCCATTCCAACTGCCATTCCGGCGCGCTGGGCGACTGGTTTACACCTGAGTGGCTCTGGATGACCGACCTCAAACAGGCCGGCGTGGGCGCCTTTGGCGATCTGGGCACCCACTCGCTCGATATTCTCATGTGGCTAATGGGGGATGTAACACAGGTGACGGCCTCGCTTGGCACAGCCATCGAGCGTTACCCCAATTGTGACGAGTTTGGTGAGGGACTACTTGAGTTCGCCAACGGGGTGGTCGGCACACTTGCCGCCGGTTGGGTGGATGTGGCGGACCCGGTGCCGCTGCTCATCAGCGGCACCGAGGGTCACGTCTACGTGAGCCAGAACAAACTCTATTTCAAGAGCAGCCACGTAGAAGGCGCCGACGGCCAGCAGCCGTGGACCGATCTACCCGCCGCCTGGCCGCACGCCTTTGAGCTCTTTCTCGATGCAGTCGTGGGCAAGCCGCACGCGCCACTGGTAAGCGTCCGTGAGGCCGCTGCACGCAGCGCAGTCATGGAAGCCCTCTACCAAGCAGCTGATCAGCAAAAGTGGATTCGAGTCACCAACTGAGACCAGGTGACAGTCACCTTGGAGGTGACTGTCACCTGGTTGACTCCTTTTACTCTGCCGCGGCTTCGACGTTCTCCGCGTTGTACACCGTGAACGGCCCCATCAGTACACGCAGACCTTCATCACGGGTGGGGTCTTTTTCGATGGTGTAGGTCCCCATGCGCCCGGCCTCGAAGGTGGCGCCTTCTTCAGCCTCGATAGCGCCCGTCGCCAGCAGATAGGCCGTGTAGTAGGTGAGGTAACCCAGGTCCACAAAGCTCCACAGCGCAAACTCTGGTGCGCAACCATTCAGTGTGTAGGAGACCATCTCGGCCGGCACGCCGAGACCGCTCACCTTGACCTCATCGCACAGACCTTCATCTTGCATGGCTTTGGCCGCAGCGACGATCCCAACCGACGTGGGCGCCATGATCAGTTCGAGATCCGGGTATTTGTCTACCAGCGCCAACGCCTGGTTGTAGCTGTCCTCCGATTGGTCATTGCCGTAGACAAGATCGACCAGTTCCAAATTGGCGTAGGCCGGGTCGTTTTCCAGATACTCCTGAAAGGCGGCGTTCCATGCATTCTGGTTGGCTGCATCTGGCGAAGCCGAGAGGATGGCGAGTTTGCCGCCATCTTCGCCGAGGATGCTCAACGCCATGTCGGCCATCACCTTGCCCGTCTCATCGAAGTCTACCTGAGCGATAAAGACCTGCTCGCCCTCGGCTGAAGGGATGGGCGAATCCCAGGTGACCACTGTGACACCCGCCTCGAGCGCGGCCTGGGCCGCCGGGGCGATCTGGTCACCGGCATTGTTGGAGATCATGATCGCATCTACACCTTGGGTTGTTGCCGTCGTCACGATCTCGATCTGCCCCTGCACGCTGTTTTCCGGGGTGGGGCCAAGAAACTGCAACTCCTCAGGGTTCTCCAATTCGGCGGCGGCTTCGAGCGCGCCCTGGTGCGCCTGGTCAAAGGGCAAGATCCCCAGGAATTTGGGCAGCAACACCATGCTGACCGCCTCACCGGGTGTAGCAGTGATGGCCTCACCGGCGGCCGCGGCAGTCACTGCCTCGGTAGCCGTCATCTCTTCCGTGGCCGTCATCTCTTCCGTGGCCGTCATCTCTTCCGTGGCCGTCATCTCTTCCGTGGCGGTCATCTCCTCGGTGGCGGTCATCTCCTCGGTAGCCGTCATCTCTTCGGTAGCCGTCATCTCTTCGGTAGCTGTCATCTCCTCGGTGGCGGTTATCTCTTCGGTGGCCGTCATCTCCTCGCTGGCAGCGGGCGTTTCGGTTGGTGCTTCAGTCGGTTCTTCAGCGGGTGTTGGCTCTGCCGGCGCTTCGGTCGGCGGCACCGGAGTGGCGGTTGGCTCTTCACCACCGCCGCAAGCGGCCAGCAGTAATGCAACTACCAGCAAGCCACTGAAGATGATGCGCATCCTTCGACTCATGGACGTCCTCCTTATTCTTGCATTGTGAAACTGGATGGATGGTAAATGGAGCGTTACCGGCGCGCAATTATACTTCGCTCTGCAAGAAAGCCTGAATTTTGTCTGCTGAGAAACTCCGGTCTCAAGTAGCCGCAGTTAAGAGAGAAGCACAGCGCGGGGTAGCGATTCTATTTTGGAGCCATGCTTACGAAAATTCTGTAACGTTCCCCATCATTTATTCGCCATCTTTTCTGCCATAGAGAGATGCACAGCTCGCCGCCGTGCAAACCGGGGTCGCCACTGCTCGATGAGGTTGGGGATGAGTACCGAAAGGATCAAGATAGCCCCGATGACACCGGTCTGGGTGTTGCTGGTGATATTGACCAACGACATGCCGTTACGCAGATTGAGCGTGATGAGAATCGCCAGCGCAACACCCGTGAGGGTGCCAGAACCACCAAAAATACTGACGCCACCCAGCAACACCATGGTGATGATGTCCAGTTCAAAGCCTTCAGCCGTGTTCCCGCGCACGGCGCCCAGCCGCGCCGCCAGCAAAACACCTGCTAGTGCAGCGATAAACCCAGATGCGATAAACAGGATCATCTTGACCCGGCGCACATTGACGCCGGAATAGCGGGCCACTTCACGATTGTTGCCAATGACGTAAACATAGCGCCCAAAGGCCGACGACTGGAGCACCACCGCGGCCACGGCTAACAGGAGAAAAAAGAGAATCAGCGACAGCGGCAGCGGGCCAATCAAGGGCTGTTGCCCCAAGCGGTTGAACCAGTCCGGAAAGGCGCCGATGGACCGGTCTTCCACAAGGATACGGGCAACACCCCGATAACCGATCAACCCGGCTAGCGTCACTGCCAGCGATGGCAGCCCTACGTGGGCGATCCAAAAGCCGTTGAAGGCCCCGCAGAGCGCACCAACACCTAACGCAACTGCTATCCCCGCCGCCACCGGTACGCCCTGCTCGTGTAGCGCAGCCAGAACACACGCCGCTAATCCCATGATCGAGGCCACCGACAGGTCGATCTCGCCGTTGATGATGATCAACGCCATCATCAGGACCACAATGATCTTTTCAATCGAGAGCTGAAAGAGGTTGATCTGGTTGCTGAGCCGCAAATAGGCCGGCGACTGGACGATATTGACCATCACCACCACCAGCAGGATCGCCACCAAGAGCACTTCCCAGCGTTTCCACCACCCAGCCTGCACAGAGATTTCCTTCCTGATGGGTTTCCTCAGATGACACAGATTCTTCCGAGAGCTCCACGTCATCCGGGATCATTCACTCGCCCAAAGCCTGCGCAACCGGTTGAGGATGACCGCATCGCTGGCGACGGCCAGTAGGATCAACATGCCCAGCACCGCATCGCGCCAGAATTCGCTGATCTGGAGCCAGCGGATGAGGCTCTGCTCCAGTGTATCGATCAACACGGCGCCCAGCATGGCGCCAATCGCAGTGCCCGACCCGCCAAAGATGTTGACACCGCCGACCACTACCGCTGCCACTACTTGTAACTCCAATCCCTGCGCCGCCACCACAGTAATGTTGCCAAAGCGCGCCAGGAACATAAAACCAGCCAGCCCAGCCAGCGCGCCACATAAAATATAGGCGCTCATGACAATGCGTGGCATGGGCAGCCCGGCCATGCGCGCCGCCTCCGGGTTGGAGCCGATGGCATAGAGCCGCCGCCCGTACGGCAGATAGGCCAACACCAACTGAAAGAGGATCACCACCACCAGCGCCAACACCACCATGTAGCGAAAGTCCAATCCACCAATGGAAAAGAGCCGCTGCTGTGGCAGTTCGACCAGCCAGGGCGGCAACGAGGCCGTCGTCACGGTGCGGGCGCCCGAATAGCCCACCAGCATCGTCCGGTAGATGGCCAGCGTGCCAAGCGTCGTGATGATGGCCGGGACGCGCCCGTAGGCGATGATCACCCCGTTGAGCAGCCCCATTACGCCGCCAACCCCCACGGCTAGCAGCACGGTCCCCAGCGGCGTCAGGTCCCCTTGGGCGCCGAGTTGCGTGCCGACGAAATAGGCAGTAAAGCCCACGATAGAGCCAACCGACAGGTCGATATTGCGCGTCAGCACCACCAGTGTCTGCCCCACGGCCACCACCGCCACGATGGCAACACTGGTGGCGATCCGGTTGAATGTACGCCCGCTGTAATAGCCCTCGATCTGCGTGCCAAAAAAGATCACCACAACGATGATCAAAAAGATCAGACTCAATTCGCGGATCTGTTCGGGCCGGATGTACCGTTTTAGCAATTGCATAGGTACTCGCTCTGTACTGAATCGGTAATACATGATGCGTGGTGCGTGTCACGTGTTACGCATCACGCATCACGTCCCCGCCCATCATCGCAGTCAGGATGCGCTCCTGGGTCGCCTTCTCCCGCGTAAAGATACCCGCTTGCCTCCCCTCGCGCATGACGAGGATGCGGTCGCTCATTGCCATCACCTCAGGCAGATCAGACGAGATGAGGATGATCGCCAGCCCTTGCGCCGCCAGGTCGCCGATCATGTGGTGAACTTCGGCTTTGGCGCCCACATCGATCCCCCGTGTCGGCTCATCGAGGATCAGCACCTGCGGCTGGGCGTTGAGCCATTTGCTCAGCATCACTTTTTGCTGGTTGCCGCCGGAAAGTTTGCCTGCCTCCACCAATACCGAAGGCGTGCGGATGCTCAGGCGCTCGCGGAACTGTTCAGCCGTCGCCACCTCAGCCCGGCGGCGGATCAAACCCAGGGGCGCCAGATAACGGCGCAGCGTCGGCAGTGTGATGTTGGTGACGATGGGCATGGGCAACGTCAGCCCCAACTGGCGGCGGTCCTCGGTCACATAGGCAATGCCCAGCCGCACAGCCTCGTCGGGCGAGCGGATGGCCACACGCTTGCCCTGTAACAGGATCTCTCCGTTATCTGCCGGCTCGACCCCAAAGAGCGCCAGCCCCACATCGGTGCGCCGCGAGCCGACCAGACCGGCAAAACCAAGCACCTCACCCCGGCGGACCGCAAAATTGATGTCGCGGAAGATATTGGTCTTCTCCAGGTTGCGGACGGCGATCAACTCTTCGCCCAGCGTTGTCTCTCGTTTGGCGAAAAACTCTTCGATCTGGCGCCCCACCATATCGCGTATGGCGCTCTCAGGCGTCACCGCAGCCCGAAGCGCTGTGGAGATGAGCCGCCCATCCCGAAAGACGGTGATACGGTCGGCAATGGCGAAAACCTCTTCCATGCGGTGGCTGATAAAGAGGATGGCGACGCCCTGCTTGCGCAGCCGGTCGGCCAGCTTGAAGAGTTGCGCCACCTCGTGGGCCGAAAGAGCAGCGGTCGGCTCATCCATGATCAGGACACGAGCCTGGAGCGAAATGGCCTTGGCGATCTCTACGATCTGCTGGCCGCCGACGGTCAGGTTGCGCGCCGGCTGGCGCACATCGAGGCTCACATCCAGTTGGCGGAGGATGGCCTCAGCGTCGGCGTAAAGCCGGCCCCAGCGCAACAGGGCGCCCTGCTTACGATGGCTGATAAAGATGTTCTCGGCCACCGTCAGGTCGGGAAAGATCATCGGCTCTTGATAGATAGCCGCGATCCCGTAGCCTTGGGCGTCGATTGAGCTGTGGATCTGGACTGGCCGGCCGGCGAGCAGAATCTCTCCCTCATCGGGCGGATAGATGCCGGTCATGATTTTGATCAGCGTCGATTTGCCGGCTCCATTTTCGCCCAGCAACGCGTGGATCTCACCCGGAAAGAGCGAGAGCGAGACATCGTCAAGCGCCTGCGTCGTATCAAATCGCTTGCTGATGCCGCGCATCTGCAAGACGGGTGTTGGACCTGATGAATCCATGAGTCTATTGAGCGTTGCGGTTGGTTGATGTCAGGATGGCTATATCATAGTCTATCCGCATCACCTGGGCAAAGTCATAAGGCAGCACGGTAAAAAAGCGGCGACACAGAGAGCACAGAGGAACTTAAAGTATCTCTCTGTGCTCTCTGACAACTCCGCAGTCTCTATGTCGCTTTCTTTTATACTTGGGGAACAACAATATCGAGCCAGAACTTATCACTGCGCCGGTTCGTGAGGTCCACGTGGATGTGTTTGGTTTCGAGATATTCTTTGAGGCCCCACTCGCCCAATTCGCGGCCCAGGCCGCTCTGTTTGTAACCGCCAAAGGGCGCTTCAGCGTGGATCATGTGGTAATCGTTGATCCAGACCGTACCGGCGCGTAGCCGGTTTGCCACACTCATAGCCCGCTCGATATTGGTGCTCCAGACGCCAGCGGCCAGACCGTAAATGGTATCGTTGGCCTGGGCAATGACCTCATCGACGCTCTCATATTTGATGACACAGAGCAGAGGGCCAAAGACCTCTTCCTGTGCGATACGCATGTGGTTGCCCACATTTGTAAAGATAGTCGGCGTGATGAAGTGACCGTTGGCCAGCGCCGGCTCTGTGGGGCGGCGGCCCAGTAGAGCAGGTGTAGCGCCTTCGCGGAGCCCAAGTTCAATATAGTGCTCCACCGTCCGCAACTGGCTGGCGCTAATGAGCGGACCGAGATCAGTCGCCCCATCCTCCGGCAACCCGACCTTGAGCCGGGCGGCGCGGTCGAGTAGCCGTTCCAGAAACGCATCATAAAGTGCTGCCGGGACAAAAAGGCGAGTTCCGCTTTCGCACGCCTGGCCGTTGTGCAGAAAGACGGCCCACAGGCTGCCATCCACGGCCAGATCCAGGTCCGCGTCATCCAAAATGATGTTGGGGCTTTTGCCACCCAGCTCGAGCGTAACTTTCTTGATGGTGCTGGCCGCCTGTTCCATCACCGAGCGACCCACCTCGGTGCTGCCGGTAAATGCGATCTTATCCACGAGCGGGTTGGTGCAGAGCTCTGGCCCGACCACCTGGCCGGGGCCGGTGACCAGGTTGAGCACACCGGGCGGCAGCAAGCCCGTCTCGTGGATGGCGTCGACCATGAGCAGCGCGCTCAGCGGCGTATAGCTGGCGGGTTTGAGCACGACGCAGTTGCCCGCGGCGAGCGCCGGTGCAATCTTCCAGACCGCCATCAAAAAGGGGAAGTTCCACGGGATGATCTGCCCGCAGACACCCATAGGCTCCCGGCGCACCACATTGTAGGCGAGCGCCGGAAAGGTGATCTGCGGCACAGGTTCCAGCGGCTCAAAGTCGGCTAGCTTGGCAAAGTGACGAAAATGGATCAGCCCGACGGGGATGTCCATCAGCGTCGCTTTGCGCCAGGTGCAGCCGCCGTTGCGCATTTCCGCTTCTGCGATCTCTGCCTGGCGCGCTTCGATGGCATCGACAATAGCGTGGAGACGCCGCGACCGTTCGCCCGGAGGCATCGCCGCCCAATCACCGCTATCAAAGGCCGTGCGGGCGGCGTGGATGGCCCGTTGGGTATCCGCACGCCCGGCTTGCGCCACCTCGGCCAATGCTTCGCCGGTGGCAGGGTTGGCGATTGGCTGGTAGCCTGCTGAGATGGGCTGCGACCACTGCCCATCGATGTAGAGGTCGTAGCGAGGCAGGGAAGGAGATGTCGTGTTTTTTGTCATGTTGACGTTCTACAACGCGGGTGACTATCACCCAAACCGTCACCGGAACCAGTGTTTGCTCGACCCAATGATAGCCGCTCCAGGTACGGATACTGTTCTTTCCGTATTACGGGCGGATTCTCACGTAGTGGTAGGCGTGCGGCTCCAGTATAACAGGCGTAGGTTGGGCGACGGAGTAAAGGTGCAGGAGCAGTGGCGAGAATGCCATCCCATCGTAAGCAACGAGACCAGCATAAAATTTAAGTACGCGATAAACTCTTGCCAGACCACATTGCACTCCACAAAGTTGCCGGTCATCCGGTGCTAGTAAGCTGTTTCAATTCGAACCAGCCTGAGGAGGCAACGTTATGTCACTACTGTTACTGGGAAGTTTCTATCTGGCTACCTCGATCTTGTGTACCCTCGTCGTCTACAGCGCCTGTGTCATCGCTAGCCGCACCCATCGCAACCTCTGCCGCTCACGCAACAGAGATCGGTTGACCGACGATCATCACACCACTTTGTTCATGCAGCGGCTAAGTGTGCGCACAGACATCGGCTTCCGCCTCTAGCATGTAGTATCCAGTGCGCCTTCACAGTCAAATACCGTCTATCATTGCAGCTCAATGCGTCAAAAAGACCTGACAGGTTATTAGCCTGTCAGGTCTACCACTGGCTTTTTACAATTCGCTACACAGTGACCGTCTCCGGCTCATAACGGCGAAATGGCTGCGGGGTAAAAGACAACTCCATTTGCCAGAGTGCATCAGGGTTTTTACGCGTGATGCGCCACGCTCCGGCTGGCGGCAACGGATTATCCCGGTCAAACTGTTTGCGATAAAAGTCAATCACGCTCTGTTCAAGCTTGAGATGTTGCAGCAACAAGCGGATCGGCCCACCGTGCGTCACCAGCGCCAGCGCGCCGCATTCCTCGCTTTCTACACAGGCAGCGGCCCATAGGGGCAAAAAGCGTTCCAACACCGCAGTCTCGCTCTCCCCACGTACCCACTCGGCAACGGCTGGCTCTTCATTCACATCTGCTTCGGCGACGACCGCCGCCAATTCTGCCGTACGGCGGGCTCGTTCGAGCGGGCTGGCATAAATACGCTGCACACCAGCCTGGCGCAGAAACGCACCAAGCCGGGTAGCTTCTTCTTCACCCTGTGGGGTGAGAGGGGGC
Organism: Chloroflexota bacterium; assembly: GCA_003577005.1. The sequence goes on from QEUW01000001.1 coordinate 73,175, forward strand.
CCAGGTGGAATGTCGTAACGTAGATCAGTGCGACTCCAATCGGGCGTCGCATGGCGAACCAGATAGACGGTAGAACTCATGCCAGACTCCTACAGTGGTGGGGTGATAAAAAATTCGTGTGCTTCCATCGCCCCGCCAGAGCACCAGGCACCCCTGTGTCACCCAGGACGGTCTGCTTACCGTTGCTGCCTTCCGGCCCTGGCGGGGTTCGCAGTGTCCTGCCGCACAAGACCCAGCGTCTGGCGAAGCGATGGAAACACACGAACAAGGTTTCAGTGATCAGAATCCAGTAATCAGTATTTAGTGGATAACACCGGCCAATGCCGAAACTGATAACTGCGCACTGACAACCGAAACAAGGCGGAGAGGGAGGGATTTGAACCCTCGAACCTTTTGGGTTACGAGCTTTCCAGGCCCGCGCACTAGGCCAGACTATGCGACCTCTCCATAACAATACACAGTATACAAGATTTTGGAATGTTTTGCAAGATTTGCAAAGTCTCTCCAAAGCCACCCCGTAGAGATTTCCAGGGGATAACTGCGAGATTTTGGCTCTGGAACGTGTGCTCGTTGGTCACCTCCGGCAATCTGGTCTAAAACGGCAGAGGCTCGCCCTCGCTTGCCGTCCGTTCACGATAGAGGCGCTGAAGCTGCCGCGTCACCCACCCAACTTCTCCCTCGCCAATAGTGCGGCCATCCACTTCAAGGACCGGGGCCAGTTCACCCATCGTGCCGGTGGTGAAGATCTCGTCGGCGCTGTATACCTCGGCGATGCTGATGTTGCGCTCTTGTAGCGCAATGTCGTTTTGGCGGGCCAGTTGCATGACGATCCCCCGTGTGATGCCCGGCAGACAACTGTCGGCATGGGGTGTCAGCAGCACACTGCGCTTGACCAGAAAGATGTTGGTGGCGTTGGTCTCAGAGACAAAACCGTGGATATCGAGCATGATCGCATCATCGACCCCGGCCACGTTGGCCTCGATCTTGGCCAGGATGTTGTTGATCAGATTGTTGTGGTGGATCTTCGAGTCAATACACTGCGGCGGGTTGCGCCGGATCGCCGATGTAATCAGCCGGATACCGTCTTGGTCGTAGACCGGCGGCTTCCACTCAGCCAGCACGATCAAACATGGCCCGTACTGGTTGAGGTGTGGGCTCATGCCCGATGTGACCTTTTTCCCGCGGGTCAGCGTCAGACGGATGTGGACGCCGTCGCGCATACGATTGGCCCGCAATGTCTCGAAGATCGCTTCTTTGACTTCCGCTCGTGTGGGCATCTGGGTAAAGGCCAGCGCCTTGGCCGAATCGAAGAGACGGTCCAGGTGAGCGTCCAGCGCAAAGATGCGCCCGTCGTAGACACGCAGCCCCTCCCAGACGGCGTCGCCGCCCTGCACCGAGCTGTCAAAGACCGAGACTTTGGCCTGCTCGCGCGGCAGCAGCTCGCCGCCGACATGGACGAGGATCTGTTCATTCCGTGGATCGGGAAGTGTAGGTGGCATGGGTGCTCGTTTCTTTTGGAGGTTTGGCGAGACTTGAGAGATTTGAGGAGATTGACCTGCCGGTAGCGCTCCAATCTCCTCAAATCTCCATCATGTCTCAATCTCGGTCCGCCCGAATCGCTACCTTTGCCAGCGCCTCGTAATGGGGCCGGCATTCATCTAACAGAGGCAGCAGACGCGGCGGAAACGGGCCGTCCTTCTCTCTGTAGGGTTCAAACCCGGTCGAACGGTGGACATTGTGATACCAGTGTTTGGCCCAGATGCCATCTTCCGGGCGCGGGCCGGCGGGCCAGTGGAGCATTGCCTCGTCAAAGGGAAGGTCAAGCTGCTCACACAGCCGGCCAAGCACACGGCGCGGGTCGAGCAACAGTTGTCTGGCATCCAATACTGCCGGTTGTTGCCCTAGTTGGCGTAGATATTGGTAGAGCTCAGACTGGAGCGCCAACCCTGTATCGCGCAACGTAGGTTGGGCCAGATTTTGAGCCAGCGAAGGCAGCATCTGCGCCGGGTCGCGCACGAGTAGGATATTGGTTGTCTCGGCCAGAAAATCCCACGACAGATCGACCAGATGGTGCGCCATCTGCTTTAGAAAAAGCACCGGTCGATCACATGGCCCCAGGATCAGATTACGGGTGACCCGCTCGCCATCGCTTTCCATGGACGCAATCACCTCGGCCGCACCTGGGTGGGGTGCGCCAGATACACGCAGATAGTGGGCATAGAGCGGTTCGTCCACCACGCAAGTATCACTTCTTTGGGCAAACGAGTACATCAGCGCGGTTGAGACATTACGCGGGCCAGACCAGAGATTGATGCGCAGTGTGGTCATGAGGATAGAAAGTATAGCTTGCCAAAAAAGTGATTGTCAAACGTGAGACAGATCGGGCGCAAACAAGCATTGTCAGATAATATATCAGTAGAAATTACATAGTTGGATGCATTCTCCAGAGGTGCAACGCACTTTGCAAGTGCATCGCACCTGAGCGACAGTTTGAAAGGAGCTTCGATGCCCAATCTACCCGTCACCCTGCGCGACCTCTATTTGGCCCGCCAGCGTATCATGCCCTATGTGCGGCGGACGCCCCTGGCGCACACGGCGGCGCTCTCGGCGCGAGCGGGTGCCCACGTTTACCTCAAGCTGGAGAATCTGCAAGAGACCGGCGCGTTCAAGCTGCGCGGCGCAGCCAACCGGCTGTTGAACCTGTCACCAGCCGAACGCCAGCGCGGTGTCGTCACAGTATCCACCGGCAACCACGGCCGCGGGGTGGCGTACATAGCGCAACAACTGGGGGTGCGGGCCGTGGTTTGCGTCCCCAACCAGGTGTTGCCACACAAGATCGCGGCCATGCGCCAACTGGGGGCGGAGATCATCGTCCACGGCCAGACGCAGGACGAGGCCGAGGCGCACGCGCTCCAACTCCAGGCTGAGCAGGGGCTGACCCTCGTCTCCGCCTTTGACGACCCGCTGATCATCGCCGGCCAGGGGACCATTGGCGTGGAACTGCTGGAAGAGCTGCCCCAGATCGACACGGCCATCATTCCTCTTTCGGGCGGCGGGCTGCTCAGCGGCATCGCCCTGGCGCTCAAGACGGCGGACCCGGCCATCCGCATCGTGGGCGTCTCGCAGGAGCGCCAGCCGGCCATGTACCTGAGCCTGCAAGCCGGGCGCCCCGTGCCCGTAATCGAAGAGCCGACTCTGGCCGACAGCCTGGTCGGCAGCATCGGGCTGGAGAACCGCTACACCTTTACGATGGTGCAGGCGCTGGTGGATGAGGTCGTGCTGGTTTCGGAAGAAGAGATTGCCGCGGGCATGGTCTACGCCCTGCACGAAGAGCACCAGGTCGTCGAGGGGGGCGCCGCCGTGGGGATCGCCGCGCTGCTGTCCGGTAAGGTGCAGGAAGGGGGGCGCACAGTAGCTATCGTGGTCAGCGGCGGCAATGTGGATGTGGGAAGGCTCATCGCGTTGGCCGCGGCATAATATGCATATAGCCGCGAAGTCACGCTCTAGCATGGCCTCCGTCCCCCATTGCATGTCATCATCGGTGATTCAGTGACTCATATAGCAGTTGACAAGAACACTGGTTGCATGGTAAATTCCGCAACTGATTGTACAACAGATTGCGGGCAGACGAGGGATAGGCATGAACACCATTCAAACTGAATCCGTGTCAGGATTCCGTGATAATTATGACGCCGTACTCAAAAAACTGAACGACGGTCCGGTCTTACTTTTGCAACGGAGCCGGCTGGCAGCGGTGTTGGTCTCCCACGAAGAGTGGAATCGTATCGCAGCCAAGCTGAAGCGGCTGGAGCAACTTGAGCTTCTGGCAAGAGCAAAAGAGGCAAAAGCGCGCGTGGCGTGCGGTGAGGAGACAACTGTTACCCACGATGAGTTGAAACAGCTCATGCTCGCAAAGCAGGTCGCGGATGTGGGAGATTGAGTACAGCCAAGAGGTCAAGTTCTATTTTCTCGACAATCATCCCTATACCTTTGAGTTGCTGGTCAAGATCGAGGAACTCAGGCACATTCCCGAAGGGGTGCCACCAGAGAATCACATCGAACTTGAGCCGGGCTACCATCTGTGGACAGTATTGGATCATCAAGTGCTGTATGAAAGGGATGAGAAGCGGCTTACCGTTTGGGCCGTGAAACCCCTCGAATAGAAGACCTATGGTTGTCACAGCGTCGACGATTGCCACCCGCCAAACGCTGTCTCCAAGAGTTGGGCGAGGGCCAGCGCCACATCCTCGCGCCAAGGCCGCGCTACGATCTGCACGCCGATGGGCAATCCGCCCGCACCCGTCGCCACCCGTACCGCTGCGGCGGGATAACCAGTAAGATTAAAGGGAACCGTGTAATCAAAGCGCCGCGGGTCGCGCTCGCGAAAGGGTGGGGCTGGCTGATGGCTCACCGGGCAGAGGATGGCGTCGTAGCGCGCCATAAACTGGAGCATCTGCGTGCGAAAATCATCCCACAGCGCATAGAACTCGACAACCGTCCGGCCCGGTGTACCGGCCAGGTCGCGCCAGTGATAGTCGATCTCGCGGCTCATCTCCACCAGGTCGCGGGGTCGGGCGGGTTCAACGGTGACACCGGCGCGGGCCAACGCCTGGGCGGCAGACCCTACCGCCCGTGCGACTTCCTGGCCGACAGGAGACGCCGGGTCCTCTTCAAAAAAGGCCACAGTAAGCGCCTTTGGCTCCACCACGCCTGGGTCGCGCCAGGGCATGGGCACCACACCGGAATCCATATAATCCGGCCCTGCAATGATTGGAAGGAGCAGCGCCAGGTCCTGCACCCGTCGCGCAAGCAGGCCGGTCTGGGTGCGCGGGTCGGTCAGGCCGCCGGGCTGGTTGTAGGCGCCGCTGTTGGGCACGCTGCCGGAGGTGGGTTTGAGCGCCGCCAGTCCGCAATAGTGGGCTGGGATGCGCACGCCCCCACTGGTGTCGCTACCCAGGCCAAAGGGCGAAGCGCCCACGGCGATCAACGCGGCCTCGCCGCCGCTGCTGCCGCCCGGTGTGTGGTCCAGGTGATAGGGATTGAGCGTGCGCCCGACCAGGGCGTTCTCGCTATCGCTGCCGCTGCCGTTGGGCGGGCAATTGGTCTTGGCCAGCAAGATGGCCCCAGCCTGGCGCAGACGGGCAACACAAGTAGCGTCTGCGGTTGGGGGGCGGCGGCGACGCAATTGCACATCCAGCAGGCTGGCCAGACCGGCGGTCTCAAAGACGTCCTTCACTGTAAAAGGCACACCGTGAAGCGGACTGTGGATGATCCCTTTGGCCAGGTCGGCATCGGCCCGTTGGGCCTGTGTGCGGGCGTCGTGCGCCATCTGTGTGACCGCGTTGAGCGCCGGGTTGACCGCCTCGATGCGGCGCAGGTGCGCTTCCACCACCTCCAGCGCGGAAGCTTCGCGGCTATGGATCAATTCTGCCAGTTCGCCGGCGGAAGCAAAGAGCAGGTCGCTCATGGCCCCATTTTCCTTTGCAGCAGATACCAGCGGCACGGTTGCCGGTCTGGGTTGCCGCGCTGGATGTCGATGATGGTGAGCACTGGCGCAAAGCGTTCGGCGACCTCGTTTTCGCCCATCCCTCGGTCGGGTCTGTCGGGCGAGCGATCAAAGGCAAAGAGGTGATAGTAGCCGCCGGGCGCCAGATTGCTGACCACCCCTCGTACATAATCCTCTCGCCGGACGGCCGGAACGCCGTGCAGACAGCCAATGTCGAGGATATAACAGGCCCCCGCCTGGCAGAGAGGCAAACGGGTGACATCGGCCTGCACCAGTTGGATCTGTGGCAGCCGATAGGGTCGGTCACGACGCAGCCGCTCCATTCCGGTGGCGAGGGCGGTGGCCGCCAGGTCGAAGCCTACCACCGTTAGCCCCAACCCGGCCAGATAGCCCACATTGGTAGCCGTTCCGCAGCCCAGGTCGAGCGCAAGTCCACCGTCAGGCACACGATGCTCCTGCCAAAAGTGTACGACCTCCGGCGGTGTGATCCGGGTGTCCCACGGTGTGGGGCCGGTGCGGTAGTGTTCTTCCCACGTGGTGCGGTCGGTCGTCGTCATAAAGCAAAAGAACGATGGTTTGTGCCGGGGGTATGCCCAATCGGTGTAGCGGGCGCGGCCATCATCCGGCGCGCCGCGCTGAGAAACTGGCGATCGCTCATACGCAGCGCTTGAATGGTGGAACTGGTGATGGAGACAAACTCAGCGCCCAGTTCCCAGCCGTTGCTTTCCCGCGCCTGAGGGTCGTGGCGGAGCGGCTGGCCAGTATAGATGAGCTGCAAGAAGACCGGAAAAGGATAAGGGTAGCGCAGCGGTTTGGGCGAAAGATGGTAGAAATGCTTGACCCCTACCAGGCGAAGAGCACCCACCTGCCAGCCTGTTTCTTCGAGCACTTCGCGGATGGCCGTCTGTTCAAAGGTCTCGTCTCGCTCGCGCCGCCCGCCGGGGATGATGTGGAGTTCCTCCGGGTCGCGCACGACCAGCACCTGGTCGCCCCGCAACACGACACAGCGGACGGAGGTCACGTACTCAGCGGGTGGGTCGCCCTCGCCCAGATAGCTCTGTACACGTAAGACTTGCCGGCCCCACGTCACAAACTCCTCGCACACCGGCGCCCCCAGCGAGGCTAGATAGAGTGACAATTGATCACGCAGCATAGCGCCCTCGCAATTTAGACCTGTTGTCGAGAGACGGTGGTCCATCATCTTCTGACCAACAAGTCGTCTTATTGACCATATTCTTCAAAATAGTCCATCATGGAGGCTTCGACGACCTTGAGGGCGTGGTCGCGGCCATAGACCCGTTCCACAGTGAGCTTGGTGGGCTGGCCAGGGATCATCTTGTAGGTGCCAAAATAGTGACGTAACCGCTCGATCAGCACTTCGGGTAGGTCAGAAATATCCTGAGCCTGCCCCCAGACATAGTCGTTCTCCAACACGGCGATGATCTTGTCGTCGGCCTCGCCATCGTCGTTGACATCGATCCCGCCGACGACGCGGGCGTTGACGATCACCTCCGAACGGTTGATAGGCCGCTCGGTAAGCACGCAGATATCGAGCGGGTCACCGTCGCCACGGTCAGCTGTCGTCGAGAGTTGGGCCGTCTGTTTGTCGCAGAAGGTGCGGGGGATGAAGCCATAGAGCGCAGGCGGCTGCGACGAGGTGCGCTGCGGCCGGTCCACACGCAGATAGCCGGTGGTTTTGTCGATCTCGTATTTCATGAGGTCGAAAGGAGTGATCTCGATATAAGCGTGAACCAATACCGGCGGATTCGGCCCCACTTCCAACCCATGCCACGGATGTGGTCGCCAACGATAAAAGGGTGGTGGAAATTTCATAGTCGCTCCAGTTGGAGGGTTGGGGAGTCGGGAGACTGGCGATACTGCTACTCCTTACCCCCTACTCCCCAACCCTAAGATTTCCATTGCCGCATTGCGCCCGTTGATGGCAATCACGCTGCCGCCGGGGTGGGTGCAGGCGCCACAGAGATAGACGCCTGCCGTCGGTGTGCGATAGGCCAGGCGCTTGTCCCACATGTATTGGGGCAGACACTCGCCCTGAAAGATGTGGCCGCCGGTGAGGCCAACCTTCGCTTCGATGTCGGGCGGGCCGAGCACATCCAGCTCGATGATGGCGTCGGGCAGGTTGCTCGTGTAGCGGGCGATGGAGTCGATGGCCAGTTGCCCGGCTTCGGCGCGGCGCGTCTCCCAGTTTCCCCCGGCAAAGGTGTAGGGCACATACTGTGAAAAGACGGTCATGATATGGCGGCCCGGCGGCGCTACCGACGGATCGTGCGGGGTTTGGAAGTAGAGTTCGGTCCACAGCCGGGGGGGCAGGTGGCCGGACCTGGCAATGGCGTGGTGCGTGCGCCACTCGTCCTTGGTCAGCGGCGTGTTGACCTGGCCATAATGGTGTGGTTCAAGGGTGCCCGGTCGCGCCGTGAAGTTGGGCAATTCGCGCAGCGCCACGTTGACTTTGAGCGTACACCCTTCGCTAGGAATCGCTTCCACCTGGCTGCGCCACTGCGGATCGGCATCTTCGGCCAGCAGCCGCAACGTCACTCGCGGGTCAGCGTTGGAGACGACCATGGGGGCATAAATCCGGTCGCCGCCGGCCAGCTCCACCCCTTCCGCCGGCAGGATGCGCGCCACGGGCACGCCGGCTGCCACCACCGCCCCGGCGTCGCGGGCAATATCACACAAAATAAACGAGACCATGCCCATGCCGCCCTTGACATAGCCCCACATGCCGGGAATCCCACCCAGCCGGCCCGACGAATGGTGAAAGTGGATCGAGGCCGTGCCGGAGTCGTGCGGGCTGGCATTGGTGCCGATGATGCCCTGACCCAAGACCGCGCACTGGAGTCGCTCATCACTTAGATAACGCTCGGCGTACTCGACCATCGACCACTCGAAGAGCAAATTGATGGCCTCGCTATCACCCTTGAGCCGCGCCTCGATCTGCTCACGGCTGGGCGGTGCGCCGATCCACATATCCTCGCTGTTCGGCGGGCGGATGGCGTCGCGGGCGCGGCGCATGACGGCATACATAGCGCGCCAGCCCGCCACATCCTGGGGTGAGAGTTGGGCAACCTCGGCCTCGGCGCGCGCGTCATCATCCCAAAGCTGAATGCTGGAGCCGTCGTCAAAGGGCACAAACATGCCTTCGCGGGAAGGAACCCACTCGTAGCCGTAGGCTGGAAAGTTGAGTTCTTCGATCACAAGCGGGTGGAGTAACCCGGCCAGGTAGGCGCAGGGCGAGATGCGATAGCCCGGCCACGGTTCTTCGAGGGTGCAGGCCCCGCCGACCCGCTCACGTGCTTCGAGCACCAGCACCTGTTTGCCAGCGCGGGCCAGATAGGCGGCACAGGCCAGCCCGTTGTGCCCCGCGCCGACGATGATCACATCCCAACGACGGGCAGCCAGCTCCTTGACCGGCATGGGCAGGCCGATCAGGCCGAGCGTGGCGGCGGTGGGAGCGCGATTGGGTGATGTATTGTTCATAGATTCTGTGTCGATCCAGACGGATGAGTCAACGATCCACATGGTTGGTTTTCATAGGGACGGTCTCTTCAACGGGAAACCGGCGCTGACGCAGGGCGGCGAGATCACCTTCCCAGTGCAGGCGACCGCGCAGCTTGCGGATCTGCGCCTGCGCCTTCAAACGGACCAGGGTGCGGAGCGCCTCTTCGATCACGGCCTTTTTGGTCGGCAGGCCGGTGTAGCGCATGGCCTCGGCCAGCAAGGCGTCGTCAATCACCACATTGGCGCGCATCAATCAAACTCCCTGGACCCATAAATCATACACAAAAATCGCCACGTTCAGGTGTGTAGCTTACCCGATCAGGATAGTTGGCGCAAATGAGGGGAGAGAGCAACACAGTACGCCGCAATGCCAAACGCAATTGCCACATTGAGCGACTGTTTTACCCCAAACATGGGAATGGCTACCGTCCGATCACAAACGGCCAGCACACCAGGATCAACACCCGTGATCTCGTTGCCGGTGACTAGCACCAGGCTGCTGTTTGCCGGGGGCAAGGCTACGGCCAGCACCGATTCCGCAGCCGTTCCATCTTCCAGTGCCCACAACTGCCGACCCTCTGCCTTGAGCTGCTTCGCCACATCCACCGCATTGGGGTGGTACGACCAACCGACGCTCTGCTCGGCGCCCAATGCGGTCTTTGCCACCTTCGGGTGTACAGGTGTGGGGCTGACGCCGCACAGGTAGAGATGCGCCACGCCGGCCCCGTCAGCGCAGCGGAAGATCGAGCCGACATTGAAAGCGCTGCGCACGTTGTCCACCAGCGCCGACAAGTTGATCCCACTCCCAGGCTTTTTTGACGGCGACGGTGACGCTTCACGGCTCAGTTCCTGCTCTACCACGAGCTGAACAGGTTTGCCGCAACGCGGGCAGCGCAACGCCGGCGGGTCATGCTCGGTCCACGGATGGCGGAAACGGCAGGCATCGTCCAGGCATTGGCGGATCTGGAAGCGGCGCATCGCTTATTCGCCCCTTGGCGGCGCCAACAGACCCTGCTCCACGGCCGTGGACAGCATGGATTCCACCACACCCCACAATGTTTCGGAGCCGGCTCGCACCGGATGCATGCGCTGGAGCACCTGTTCGTAGCTGACATCGAAGAGCCGCCAGGTGCCGCCGTTGCCGTGGAAGTTGTGTAAGAAGGGCATAAAACGGTCGAGTGCGTGGGCAAATTGGGCTTCCGGCGTGGCGCCCGCCTCGAATTCCTCCCACAGAGCAACAAACTCCTCCTCCTGGTCTGGCGGCAAGAGGCCAAAGATGCGCTGAGCGGCCAACTGTTCCCGTAGTGCCTGTTCTGCTTTGGGCACTGCACTGTAGGCAAAGGTGTCACCGGCATCGATTTCCACAATATCATGGATCAGCAGCATCTTGACCACGCGCAACACATCCACGAGCGTATTGGCATATTCGGCCAGCAGAATGGCAAGCAGCGCAATGTGCCAGCTATGTTCGGCCGAATTCTCGCGCCGTTCACCCGTGATCAGCCGGGTCTGGCGCAACACCTCTTTTAGTTTGTCGATCTCAAGAATAAAGGCAAGCTGTTGATCCAGGCGAGTCATGATTGTGTAGAGGCTCCAACTTACTGGTTGATCAGGCGAGCCAGGTAGACGCCAAGCAGGGCACACGCCAGGCTGAGCGCATTGTTGGCGAAGATGTTGACGATGGCTTTCCCAGCTGCACCATTTTGGAGCAGGCCAAGGCTTTCGACGGCGAAGGACGAAAAGGTGGTGAAAGACCCCAAAAAACCGACGACAAGGAAGAGACGCACTTCAGGAGGGACACTGAGCCGCTCCAACATGACTGTTACCAAGAACCCGAGGATCAGACTGCCGGTCATGTTGACGATCAGTGTGCCGTAAGGGAAGCCCAGTCCGAAACGAGCTGCCGCCCATAGAGCGACTAAATAGCGAGCGTTGGCGCCGAGCACTGCGCCAAGTCCGATAGCCAACACTTGATTGCCCCACATGCGCTTCCCCGTATGTTTGGTAACGTTTTTCTCTGGTTGTTGTCCGTGCATCATCTCTACCGGCTGTATATTACATTGCCATCCTGTCCTGGTGAAATTGGGATGGCCGGCGACATCGAGTATAATCCGAAGGTGAACATAAACACCGGCTCATGGTGGCCGGTGGGCGATGAGGCTCGCTAACTGCCGGCGAAACCGGGCTGATGGCCTCTATGTGGTTGCTTGTTATGGACAAGTGGCTATATAGAGGCCATTTTTGTTAAAATGTATTAGAGGACAAGGATGACGACTCAAAGCGCAACCTATCAGCAGATGCAATTGATCCTGGCAGAACCGGGCTGTCCTATCTGCCGGCTGGGTGACGAACTGGTGTATAAGTACCTGGCTGGGCTGCTCTATGAGTCAGTGAACGATCCAGGGATTCGTTCTGCCCTCGTCCAATCGTTGGGTTTTTGCCACCGCCACAGCCGTAAGCTCCTCACCCTTCCGGGCGAGCGGGCGGGCGTTGCCATTGTCCAGCGGGCCGTCCTGCAGGAGGCCTTGCGCCGGCTGCCTACACTTGCCGCCGCAGTGCCGCCGACGTTGCTCCAAAGGCTCCAGGACAGACTCGCCATCAACAACGAAGTGCCTGGGCAAGAGGGTAGCGCAACGACCTTCCAAGAAGCATGTCCAGCTTGTGTGCAGCAAGCGCAAGTCGAACGACGTGCGCTGCAAACACTAGTCGAACATCTGGTTGACGATCTGGCAGAGCCGCTGTGCTTGGCTGGCGGCCTCTGTTTGCCTCATTTGGAACAGGCGCTGCGCGTCAGCCCGCAACTGGCGACGCGCACCCTACTGCTGCAACTGCACCAGACGCTTTGGGAGCAGCTGACAGGCCATCTTAGTGAGTTTATTCGCAAACAAGACCATCGTTTCCGCAATGAAAAGATCAGCGACGAGGAACGTGCGGCTGTGGAGCGTTCCATCGCCGTTATGACAGGGGAATGAGTACAACCAACCTCCCAGCGGTCTTACCGCTAGCACGACCCCTGAAGGCGAAAAGGCAACCCGATGAAAGCAGCAGAGACCTCCTCAGACAACGCAAGCCGGATGGCGCTCCGTTTTGTCATCCTACTGGGGATTGTGAGCCTGTTTGGCGATATCACGTACGAAGGGGCGCGTAGCATCACCGGCCCCTTTCTCGCCACGTTGGGCTCCAGCGCCACCATCGTGGGGGTCGTAGCCGGATTCGGCGAGCTGATCGGCTATGGTCTGCGTCTGGTTTCCGGCTATCTCAGTGACCGGACCGGGCGCTACTGGGCCATCACGATTGTCGGGTATATCGTCAACCTCTTTGCAGTGCCCATGTTGGCGTTGGCCGGCAACTGGCCCCTGGCCGCCCTGCTCATGATCACTGAGCGCACGGGCAAGGCGATCCGCACTCCCGCCCGTGACGCCATGTTATCGCACGCAACCGCCCAGACCGGCCGGGGCTGGGGATTCGGTCTGCATGAGGCCATGGACCAAACGGGGGCAGTGTTGGGGCCGGTGATTGTTGCGGTGGTGCTTTCGGCGCAACAGGGCTATCGCACCGGCTTTGCAGTGCTGCTGCTCCCGGCCCTATTGGCGCTCGTTGCCCTCCTGTTGGCTCGCATCCAGTACCCAAACCCGCGCGATTTCGAGGTGGAACCGGTCAAGGTAGCAAGCAGCGGGTTGACGCGCCCGTTCTGGCTTTATCTGGTGGCCGTCGCCCTGATTGCGGCGGGATATGCCGATTTCCCGCTGATTGCTTTTCATTTTGAAAAGGCGGCGGTCACCACGGACAACTGGATCCCGATTTTGTACGCGGTGGCCATGGCAGTGGACGCCCTGGCCGCACTGCTCTTTGGGCGTCTGTATGACCGCCTGGGGATGAGGATTCTGGTTGCCGTTGCCGCCTTGTCGGCCTTCTTTGCGCCCTTCGTCTTTTTCGGTGGCCTTCACACGGCGCTGGTCGGGATGGTGCTGTGGGGCATCGGCATGGGGGCGCAGGAGTCGATCATCCGGGCAGCGGTCGCCGATCTGGTGGCGGCGGACCGCCGCGGCGCAGCCTACGGCGTTTTCAATGCAGGCTACGGGTTATTCTGGTTTTTGGGCAGCGTCCTGATCGGCGTGCTGTACGATGCATCGATCCCGGCGTTGGTGCTCTTTTCCGTTGGAATCCAGTTGCTTGCCATTCCGGTGTTGTTGAGCGTGCATCGACGCCTGCGTTGATGTCACACCTTGCAGGAGCAATCTGCATGTTAAAACTGAATGAGGCCCAACGGACCAGCCTGACTGTCGAATTGCGCAAGCTGACCCGAATGTGCGACGAGATCGAACGGCTGTTGGCCGCGACAGCGACCGCACGCCTGGTGCGTATCGAAAACGACCTGACCGCACAGGAGCGCAGTGAGATTGCCCGCCAGATCACAGACTTGCGGCGCCAGGTCGATGTACTGGCCGCCCAATGGGACCTGGACGCAGAAGTTGTAAACGTCCGCCGCCATCTCATCGGCATGCTCTCGATCGAGTGGGTCGACCTGACCGACGTCCGCCCCGGCGCCCTGCGGCGCAACGGGCCGGTCGACCCGGACGCGGCTGCCGAGCTGCGGCAGGTGGTAGATGAACTGATCGTGAGGGTCGAGCGCCTGTTAAGCCTGAGTAAAGGTTCAGCGTGGCGAGTCACCCCCAGCCCCAAGACAAAGAAAGGCATTGAATGAGTCGGTATCTCTTGATCGCGCTCGGTGCAGCGCTCGGCGCCAATGCTCGCTATCTGATCGGCGTGTGGGCCGGGCAACGGCTGGGCGCCGGCTTTCCCTATGGTACTTTGATCGTCAACGTGACTGGGAGCCTTGTACTCGGCTTTCTGTTCGCCGCTACCACAGGGCGGCTTGCAATCTCGGCAGAATTACGGCTCCTGCTGGGAGTGGGGTTTCTGGGCGCCTACACCACCTTCTCCTCGTTTGCCGTGGAGTCCTTAACGTTGTTGCAAAACGGCAGCGCATGGAAAGGAGTGCTCAATGTGCTGGCCAATGATCTGGTGGGGCTTCTTTCGGCCTTGCTGGGTCTCTATCTTGCTCGTCTGATCGGTGGGTAAGGAGTCGCAACCATGCAACTGTCAGGCAAAGCGCAACGCGTGACCATCTATATTGGTGAGGCTGACCATTATCACGGTCAAAGCCTCTATATGGCTCTCCTGGAATATCTGAAGCATGAGGGTGCCTCTGGTGCTACGGTGACCCGAGGGCTGGCCGGCTTTGGCGCCCACAGCCGCATCCACACCGCGACGATCGTCGATCTGTCAGCCGATCTGCCCATTAAAGTGGAATGGGTCGACGCTCCCGAAACGGTCGAGCGACTCCTTCCTCAAGTGCGCAAGATGGTAGATGATGGCATGATCATCGTCGATGAGGTCGACGTGGTGCAGTATGCGCCTGGCCGCCAGCCCGATCCGCTGGCGCAGCCCGTGCATAACATCATGCGCACCGAAGTAGTGACAGCCCAGCCAGAGACATCTATCGACCAGGTGGTTACGCTGCTCTTGCGGCGCGGCTATCGTAGCCTGCCGGTAGTGGCGAAGGATGGCCGGTTGGTGGGTATCATTACCGATGGCGATCTATTGCGGCGCGCCAATCTCAGGGTGAGACTTGACCTACAGACAGCGTTATCGGCGACGGATCTGCAGCGCCAGCTTGACGAACTACAAAGCACAACCAAGCAAGCCGGCGAGGTGATGACACAGCCCGTAATCACCGTACAAGCAAGCGAACCGGTGCGTCAGGCAGCGACGCTCATGGCGCAACATGGATTGAAACGATTGCCGGTCGTCGACGAGGCGGGTCGCCTGGTGGGTCTGGTCAGCCGCGTCGATGTGCTGCGCGCTGTGGAATATCACCAGAACGGATTTGCACAGGGACCGGAACCCCCTCACACGGGCGCTACAGTAGCAGATCTCATGTACACCGATGTGCCAACTGTCGGGCCACAGGCGCAATTGGAGGCGATCGTTCGTGCGCTGGAGGTCAGCCGTCGCCGACGAGTGGTGGTGGTGGACGAGGGTCGCCGTGTTCTAGGCATTATCACCGATGGCGATCTGTTACGCCGCAGCCAGCAGACACCCCCCGCTGGTTTGATCACGCGTCTGCGCAATCTGGTCACTGGCCGGCAAGACCGGCCGCCGTTGCTGCCCGATGCCGGCGTAACCGCAGCGCACCTGATGACCACGCCCGTAATCACCATCCACACAGATACGCCTCTAGGCGAAGCGCTCCGCCTCATGCTCGCACATCAGATCAAGCGCCTACCCGTGGTCGATGAGCACGGGCGGTTGGTCGGCATGTTAGGGCGGACGAGTCTGTTGCGGGGGTTACTGATCGATACTATGTGAGACTCTGATGCTTGGGCTGTGGATTCTTGTTGCACAGCAACTTTCGGGGGAGACTCACCCGGCAGGATCGTGGGGGCTGTGTCCGAATCTGTCTGGGCCGTCGATACGTCCGGCGCGGCCACTGCTGGTTTGCTTGCGGGCGAAGTTGCCGCTGGACGTTTAGCGGGTTTCGCCTGCACCGCAGTGGCCGCGCCGGTGGATGCCGCCTTCAGCATCGGCGGCTTTGCCGGTGTGTGCCCGGTATTTTTAACTTCATCATGTGGTTCTTCAGCGAGTTCGTTCAGGAGCTTCTTGGGGTTGAGTTCTTCAAGCGCGCTCATCTCCTCGCTGAATTGAGCCATCAGCTCGCGCGTCAAATTGCGAACATACCCCCAGGTTCTGGCGACCTGGCGGATGACCTCCGGCAACCGTTTGGGCCCGAAGACGATCAGCGCGATGATCGCGATAAAAATCAGCTCACCGATACCGATCCCAAAGAAGCTATCCATAATCAGTAAAATCCATCTGGCATTGTTCAGCCCCAGGTGGATTGAGGTAGAATGGCTTTGTCATCCCCTTTGAGTTCTAGCGCATTTCAACCACCAACGGGCACAGTCCGGCCTGTTAACCCGTTCCATTCCGTTCGCCGGAATCTCCCGCGTTTTGACGAAACTCACGAATCCCTTTCCCCACCGCACCAAAGACTTCCGGTAGCTTGCCGACGCCAAACAACATCGCCACAAGCACCAAGATCAGACAGAATCAACTCGAAATGACCAATTGCAGGAAACATCCTATACCTCCTTACATCACTAAGAAATTATCTCAAAATCTCTGTGCTACACTGGTTCTGCCCGGAAGAGTTCCAGAGCCACAACCGATTTTGAGATAGTTTCTAAAAACTTGCATCGTTAAAAAACGTCAACTGGCGAACGTACAGCAACTGCGTCTGTATCCTGAGCCAGACGCTGGCCCACAAGCTCGAAGAGCCGGCGCTGAGCCGGCGACAGGTCCGCCGCACCGGTCAGAATCTGCCCCAGCACCTCAGCGTTGGGCTGCCCCAGCTGCTCTGAGAATGAGATCATCTGGGCAAAAATCGGATTCTGTGCTCGCAGCCGTACGATCTCATCGGCCAGTTCTTCCAACCCCTCTGTTTCTGCTGGTAGCCCAGCCAAATTGGCGGTTCAGGATGCGCAGCCATGTACTCGACCAGTTCTCGCTGCTGTTGCCGGTACTCAGCATGGTTCCAGAGGAGGGTATCCAACTGGCTCCACAATTGGTTGGTGGCGGTTGCTGCATCGAATGCCACCTGTTCGCCCAGACGTTCCTGCAGCAGCTTGAGCGTCGGGGGCACGTGCTGGGGTTGCTGCAAGAGATCTAGCGGCGCCTGGGCCAGCAGATCCCGAACCTGGGCCCGCCGCTCCTCCAACACTGCGATCTGGGCTGTGATCTCTTCCTCGAGCGTACGCAGAATTTCCTGGGCCGAGCGGGCCTGTTCCGGCT
>QEUW01000766.1 GCA_003577005.1 Chloroflexota bacterium
GGAGAGATTGCTTGGCGGATGGCCTACCCATCGGTGCAGGAGCGCGATCCTGATGACCCGGCCAGCACGCCGGATATTCGGTGGCATGAGGTGACAGACGCGGAGCTGTTGTGGGCGACCCCGGTTGTTGTGATCAACCAGGCGTTCTGTGCCTATGATGCCGACTTGGGCTTTCGGATCGTGCCTCCTGACCAAGCGAATCGCTGGTCGTCGCCCCCCGGCCTCTTTGCTGTGGGCAATAATCGGCCTGGCTTTGGGTACAGGCTGGAGCGTTATGATGAGCATGTTCGCACAATGCTCACTATCTTTGACCGTAACTTTGCCGCGGACTACGCCTATCTACAGCGGCGGCTGGTGGAACGCCATTCGATTCCGCCCGGCAGTCTGCTGGCGGCAGTGCGCTTGGCAATTGTCTGTCATGACCTTGCCAAGCTGGATAGGCGATGGCAACGCTGGGTGCGCGCGTATCAGGCCGCTATCGACGAGCCGCTGACAGACGACCACTATATGGCTGTGCATACGCATTGGAACCCCACAGAAGAACAGCATCGGCGGGCACGCCAACAGGCAGATCGTCAGGGAAAGCGCCCGCATCATGCAGGCGAAAGCGCAGTGGCCGTTAGCCAGATCATCGCAGAACTGATCGGCCAGGCGAGCCCCGCGATCGGGCGCGCGATCTGCACGGCTATTGCACGCCATCACAGCCCCAAAACCGCAGCCTTTGAGGACTATGAACTGCACCCGGACGCAGCGACGGCTCTACATGTGGCGTTAGCGGAGGCAGGCTTCCCAGCCGTGGCGAGCGGCCCCGTTATGAGCCGGCGGGGTCGCAACCTTGAGCCGCTGCTGATCCGGCCCGACTTTGATCACCAATTGCTCTACTTGTTGATCGTGCGCGCGTTACGCTTGTGTGACGGACTGTCTCAGGAGGGATGAGGAGATCAGCAATGTACCAACAGCATTACTATGTTCCCAAGCATTCCGGTACTGTATCGGACTGTTTGCTGGCCTTTGGCGCTGCCGACACGATCGCCCGGATCGTGCATCATTTTACGCCGGGTGCACAGGTCGTGCTCATGGACAATGGCGGCTATTATGTGGTGGATGCCGGGGTCGCGCTCCAAGCGGAGTGGGTCGAGCGCATTGGTTTCTTTGAACAAATCCCCTTCTTGAGCAGCAGCAAGGAACAGGTTCCCCAGGAACTGGGCTGGATCGCCCGGCGCAATGTGGATGAGGAATGGGAAACGTTTCGCCGGTATTCGGAGCAACGTCGCCAACTTGCCGGCGCGGGTATAGTCGGCGACGCGCTGGATCTCGCGCTTGCCGATCCTCCCAAGCCCGACTGGACAGTGGCCACCTATTTGGGTGACTATCGTATGCAGGCGCAAGGGATTCACAACAGCCTGGTTGCGCAATGGGCGCGCGGCGGCGACCAGACCATCGCCCTCAATTTACAGACTATCTTGCAGCTTTTTGCGACGCCTGATGCCGATTGGGAGGCCAGTGCCCAAGCGTGGAAAAAGGCGGCAAAGTCGCTGGGCCTGCCGGACAGTGTGACCGCTTCGCAGCTTTTCAATCCGCATATGGGCAAGGGGCAGAACCAGGGCAAAGCTAACAAGCTGACCATGGGCAATGAAAAGTCCTTCTGGTTGGTGGAATATCTGAAAGCAGTCGGTCTGTGGATGGCGACCGCGCCCACAAAAGCGACCAATGCCGATCTGCGCAAGACCTATGTGCTGGCCCCACAGCGGATTGATGTCAAGTTTCACCGGCGCGTATTCGACACCTTTCGCGAGCGTCTGTGGAACACAGGGGCGGTCAAACAGGATATTTTGGCCTCGCTGCTCTATGCAGAGGTGCTGCTGGAACGCTGCATCGAAGAGGATGATTTGTCCGTGTTCGATGACGGCCCGATCTCCAATGTCGTCTCGGGGATGAGCGTCGCCACTTATCAACTGCTGAGCGCGAATTCCTACACGACGATGAACCTATCGTATCTGGGGTTGCCCGATTGGATGCCCCAAGTTCAAAGCATGGA